>HF993902.1 GCA_000436915.1 Prevotella sp. CAG:1092
GTAGGATTGCCTCTCTATGGCGACGAACTTTCTGCCGACATCTCTCCTATCATGGCAGGTCTCGGCTTCTTCTGCAAACTCGACAAAGAGGAGTTCATAGGCAAAGAGGCTCTTGCCGAGCAAAAGGCTAATGGTGTAGCCAAGAAGGTTGTAGGCATCGAACTCAAAGACAAGGCTATTCCTCGTCATGGCTATACCGTTCTCAATGCTGCTGGCGAGCCTATAGGCGAAATCACCACAGGCTATCATTGCATCTCTGTCGACAAGAGTGTAGCCATGGCTCTCATCGATGCTGCCTACGCCAAGCTCGACACCGAGCTCAAGGTGCAAATCCGCAAAAAAGTCTTCGATGGCGTAGTAGTAAAGAAGAAATTCTACGATAAACACTATAAAAAGTAAGCTTCTATAATATCTAGTAAATCTAGAATATTTAGAACATCTATCATAAAAAATCAATAACAACTAAACAATATTAACATTATGGCAAAAGTAATTGAAGGACTCTATTACAGCGAGTCGCATGAATATGTAAAAGTAGAAGGCGAGTATGGATATGTAGGCATCACCGACTATGCGCAGCATCAGCTTGGCAACGTAGTCTACGTTGATATGCCAGAAGTCGACGACGACGTCACCGCAGGCGAAGAGTTTGGCGCAGTAGAGAGCGTTAAGGCAGCCAGCGACTTGATTTCTCCTATCAGCGGTACTGTTGTTGAAATCAACGAGGTTCTCGAAGACGAGCCTGAGCAAATCAACAAGGATGCTTTCGCTAACTGGATTATGAAGGTTAAGCTCTCTGACACTTCTGAGCTCGAAGGCCTCATGTCTGCAAGCCAATACGAAGAGATTTGCAAATAACCACACACACATCTAAACCCACTCACCCCCAGCCCAAACATGGTAAAGAGGTAAAACTATCCTCATACATCATGCCCACCCAAATGTGATTACCATGCTTATCCAAAAATGCTAATCACTCCCCTCTCTTTTGGAGAGGGG
>HF993903.1 GCA_000436915.1 Prevotella sp. CAG:1092
AACATATAATGGAATGGATATTTGAACCGAACCGATATGTTCTTCGTCAGTTATTAAAATTCTGATTTCATCCTTCCATGTCTGCTTTTGTATCATAAATTCTCTAACTCTCTAAGTGCATCCTCCAAATTAATAATTGCTTTTTCAAGTTCTTTCTGTCTCCCTTCTATTACCTCTGTCTTTTCATCAAAAATAGCAGAACATGCATATACAGAAGCAACTTGCATTTTAGCATACTGTATTTTATCGATAGCTTTTTCTTTACTCATTGTTTATTCTCTTTAGTTTCAATTCTTCATCATAAGGACAATTGAACATTAAAGGACAAATTCCACAAGGTAATATCTGTCTTTATCTACACTTGCTTCTTGATTCGTAGCTCATGTATTTTCATTTTTACGTTGATTATTCACTCCTTAACTTCTTTATAGATTACATTCTTGCGGTCTTTGCGTCGTGTTTTTACGCATGGATATTTTTTCCACATTTGGCAAGCACTCTTGCCGTTGTCAAAAAAACAACCAGTACAAGTTACAGTGTCATTTTCAACGACATCCAAAACTATTCTTTCTCCAATTTTATACTCTTTCTTGCTCATCTTTAAGACTTATCTTCAACTTTCATATCTTTCATTTATCCCTTATTTTAATTCTTTTATTGCGGCATCTATTTGCCACTGCTTAGATATATAACGAGTACAAAAACCTTCTAATATCTTTGTGGAATCTGTGTAGGCAAGACAATCTGAATATGCTGTAATATTTCCATCTACCATTACAACATATGGAAATCGTTTATCTGTTGTCTCACCCTTGAAGTAACCAATTCTCCATATATGAGTAATATCAAATTCACAATTTCTGCATAAAACTTTAGCTCCTTTTACAAGATGATTGCCTAAAACATCGTTTCGATAAATCATTTTAGGAACATATTTATCTAACTCTTTGTCAAACTCATAGCAGTCTTGACAGTAGTGCTTATCACCTATCTCTTTCCATTTAGAATTTAAGGCATAAGATATTGCAGTACTTTTGTCTTCCCAAGCAACACTATCATCTAAAGTTCTACCACATCTGTCACATACAACAGAGTACATTTCAATTGTCTTAATCATGATTATCTCCTTCCTTTTGCAGTAAATTCTCAACATAAAGCCATTGAGTTGCCTTTTGATATTT
>HF993904.1 GCA_000436915.1 Prevotella sp. CAG:1092
TCCTGAGTTCAACTCTCAGTTACAGCTCTAACTTGGGAGAGTTTTTTATCTAACCTGGGGAAAACAATTAACTTTGATATTTTCATTTTAATTAAATAAGTAAACTATGGCAAAAGAGAATTACGTGCGTACCAAACCGCATGTTAACATTGGTACAATTGGTCACGTTGACCATGGTAAGACCACTCTTACCGCTGCTATTTCAAAGACTCTTCACGATAAGGGTTTCGGTAGCGAGGATGTTAAGTCTTTCGACCAGATTGATAACGCTCCTGAGGAAAAAGAGCGTGGTATTACTATCAACTCATCACACATCGAGTATGAGACAGCTAAGCGTCACTATGCACACGTAGACTGTCCTGGACACGCTGACTATGTGAAGAACATGGTTACTGGTGCTGCTCAGATGGACGGTGCTATCCTTGTTGTTGCTGCTACTGATGGTCCTATGCCTCAGACACGTGAGCACGTTCTTCTTGCTCGTCAGGTAAACGTTCCTCGCTTGGTAGTATTCTTGAACAAGTGCGACCTTGTTGACGATCCAGAAATGATCGAGCTCGTTGAGATGGAGCTTACTGAGCTTCTTACTCAGTATGACTATGAGGAGGATACTCCAATCATCCGCGGTTCTGCACTTGGTGCATTGAACGGTGTTGACAAGTGGGTTGACTCTGTAATGCAGCTCATGGATACAGTTGATGAGTGGATTCAGGAGCCAGAGCGCGA
>HF993905.1 GCA_000436915.1 Prevotella sp. CAG:1092
CGCCGGCGGGTTGTTATACAAGGCTTACAGCATGGTGAAAGGGGGTATCTTAATTGTTAAAAATAGTCCTTTATGAAAATTATTCAGTTAAATAGTCCTTTTATGAGCGGTTTATTAATACATCTATAAACTCTTTTTATGTTAAAACGATATATGTTATATATCATATAGTCGCTATAATATTTTGAAGTAAAATCAGTTACATTTCAAATCAAAACATAATAGCCTATTTTAATTTGAATAATAATCAAAAAAGGCCGTTTTTATCAAACATTGGAATATAACAAAAAGTAGTGAGCTTTTGTTTCTTTTTTGGAGCATAGAACCGATAGTTTTAACTTTAATATCCAAAAACATGAAAGAGCTAATCAAAGCCAAAATTGGCGACACTACTTAAAAAACTCCTTTAATCAAGCATTAGGCCAATAAGTCTAAGGTACGGGGACGTCGTACCATAATTTTATAAACCAATAATAATTAAAATACGCAATGGAAGAAAATACAATCAAGTTAAAAGAAGAACTGACATGTAATGCACAAAATATTCAAGTAAGCACAGAAACCAAAGCTTTTATCATTTTAAAAGCAAAATTAAATGATATGTACGGAAATATTTGTAACATTGCAGAAAATGAATTTTGCCTAACCGAAGAAAGTAACGTCTTAAAGAAGGCAGAAAAGGCATTTTCCGAACTGGACGATGTTATAATGGAACTAATACAGATATCCGTAAGGTCGGGCATCGAAGATAGCGAATACAAGAAAATATAAGCACCAAAATCACAAAAGCGGATGTAAAACCGAATGTCTCAATACAAATAAACCTGATAATCAACCAATTATCAGGTTTATTGTGGAGATGGAGAG
>HF993906.1 GCA_000436915.1 Prevotella sp. CAG:1092
TTGGCAAATCATACATTGCATCATTTATGATGTCAATTTTACACATTTCTTTCAAATCCTCTATGGTTTTAGGAGAGAACAGGAACTTCACATAAACCTTATCGTTATTTGGGTCTGTCACATCACCAAAAACAGATTCTACGGTTTTGCATGAAACCCTTGGGCTGTTCCAACGGGTAGCATCGTCAAACAGATACCCTCCAACTGTTTGTTTTGGAGTACAAAGAGTATCGTAAGCATTATTATCAAGTGTAATAATATAGAACTCAGGTTTACTGGCCATCTGATCCATTCTCACATGCTTCAATTCTTCGGGGAAATCAGGATCCAGGTCACTGAGATTATTTAATATGGCCTTAGTTTCTCTCTTGAAGATTTCAAAGTAATTATATTTTCCAAACAAGTAAAAGTCCTCAATGTGTTTCCTTATACCACTATCTCCACCTACAGCTTTTCGACCATACTTTAGTTCAATAATGGCAATACGATATGGGCTTTTCTTTGTAATCGCTATTATGTCGAACCTGGCATTAAAATCTAAATGCTCTGCATCCGCAGGTCTGCGCCATTCTACATCAGTGCAATACCATTCAGATTCTACATTCCTGTTATTCATTATGAACAAGGCAGACTGCGATTTTTTTTCTTCGTTGTTTTTCTTATCGCTATTGACCTTTATTGTATCATAACAGCCGATAATCTTTTCTTTAATCTCATCCTCAGAACATAGGGTAAGCATCGGCGAATTACTAATACCAGTGAAATAGTATTCATTTATTTCACACCTAATCATGTTTCCCTGAGTATAGGAAACCTTTGCTATGCTGATATTATTATAGTAAATGTTCAGGTATTCATTCCTGATGGCAATGAACAACTCATTTCTATGCTGCAAATACAGTTCTTTGTATAAACAGCTTTCCTTGAACTTATCAACGAAACTGATTCCTCTGATTGACTTCTTCATAGACAGTTGCTTATTTGAATAATAAAACAGTCTCAATGATTATGGGCTGTCTCTTTTCGTCTTTCTCTTCCATATCCTTATTTCTTTCTAATTTCACCATCTATACATGTAAGATTCTCATTGTGTCCTTCTTGAAGAGATACATTTTCTGCGACTTTACACACTTTTTTATTCTCACCATAAATAAAGAATTCATTCCTTGTGTTAGGCAATTGTGCATATACAAATACCTTGTCGTCAATAATGTGTACGCGTAAAATGCAACTAAACATGACAGGAATGACTAATCTGTCATGTTGATCTATCACTCCGTAGAGAAGTCCATCACCATAGCATTGATTCGGATCACCATATCCGACAATAGCAAAACCACTTTGAAATTCTTTAGCAACATCGTATTTGAATGGTATTTTCACGACTCCATCAATGTTTATATATCCGTATTTGTTATTCTTCTGGGCGTATATCAAATACCCATCTACACTCCACGGAACTTTACCTATATCGGTGTAGCCTTCTTCAAAAGGGATTAAATCGTTACCCTTGCTATCTACCATTTTGCATCTCATGATACCGTTTGATTTATCATGAACAGGTATTCCATCGGCATAAATACCGTCAAATGGAATACTATCTGGTGGACCAGGAAAATAGATTGCAGGAACTACTTCATGAATATTTACCATATCAAATAATCCATGATAGCTTTCTGTTTTCGTTAAACTAAGTGGGTGTATACGATCATATAAATCAATCATTCCGTTGTAGCTTTCATTGCTGAAATGATAATAATGAGGATAGTTTATACCTATTTTGCTATATCCTCTAGAAGTTACAATATTTCCGTTCTTATCGCTGAGCCAATATTTATACTTTTGGTCTTGCAGTAGAAGGACATCATGCTTTTCATTCTTATTTCCTCTATTGCAAAAAGGTTGAGTGATGCTTAAATATTCGCATTGTTGTATAAATTCCCCATCCAAATTTATCAGTCCGTATAGTCCATCATTATTGACGACAAGCACAGATAAAAGCGTATATGCATCGATGCAGCCAAAGTTCTTTACTACTTTACCGGTCTTATCTAATAGCATCCATTTAGAATCTATATGTGCAAACTCAATTCCTAACATTGTTTCAATATCCTTAATTCCGCAACACTTTGATTTGACTTTATTTATAAGTTCCTGAGCAACAAAA
>HF993907.1 GCA_000436915.1 Prevotella sp. CAG:1092
TGTATGGTCGTTGCTTATTCCTGCTATGGAGATGAAGGCTGATAGCGGAGCGTGGTCGGTAGTGCCTGCTGCAGTTGGCTTTATTTTAGGTATAGGCTTTTTGCTGCTTATCGATGAACTAACTCCTCACCTACATATTGGTACCGACAAGCCAGAGGGATTACGCTCTCATTTATCCAAGACAGCCATGCTTGCTCTTGCTGTAACTATCCACAATCTGCCTGAAGGAATGGCAGTAGGCGTGGTGTTTGCAGGAGCCGAGAATGGAGCTGCTCATATTTCGTTAGCTGCTGCCATTTCTGTATCTTTGGGTATTGCCATACAGAATATTCCAGAAGGAGCAATCATCTCTATGCCTATGCGTGCAGCTGGCAACAGCCGTTGGAAATCCTTTATGCTTGGCTCGCTAAGTGGAGTTGTCGAGCCAATAGGTGCCTTAGCTGTTATATTGCTTGCCTCACTTCTAATGCCAGCTCTACCCTACATGCTTGCCTTTGCTGCAGGTGCGATGTTTTATGTGGTAATAGAAGAGCTCATTCCGGAAGCTTCAAGCGGTCAGCATAGCAACCTAAGTACCATCGGTTTTGCCATAGGCTTCGTGCTTATGATGGTTCTCGATGTTGTAATGGGATAGTAAATAGATTATGGAAAAATATTGGAGTGTCTACTTTGCCAGAAACTCACCTACATATTTATTAGAAAGCTTGCGTTCGGCAGGATTAAACCCATGCCCTGCCTTGTCTATTACCTTAAGCGTGGCATTTCTATAAGTTTTTAAAGCTCTCTTAGCGTAATCTACCGGCACCACCTTGTCGTCGCTGCCATGAATGATGAGTACTGGTCCTGCATATTTGCCAATAGTATCAAATGGCTTCATATGACGAATGTCCATCATGAATTTCTTACCAAGTTTCACGCCCCATATTTCAGATACTTCTGGAATATCCTCCACATGCGGGTAGCGCTCGTTCCAGTTGTCAGGAATGCAAAGAGCAGGATAAATCAAAATAAGGCGGCTAATCTGTTTCTTCAACTCAGATGCTGCCAAAGCAGAAACAAGACCTCCTTGACTCTCTCCTATGAGCACAATATTCTTTTTATCAACATTCTTCTGTTTCTTGAAATATTTCACAATAGTTTTCAACGCCTCCTTTTCGTCAGACACAGACATGTTCATCGTATTATTATCGCTCTGGCTCCTTACAGATCCGCATGGAAAATCGAAAGCATAAACATTATAGCCTAAATCATTCAAAGTCTTGAAATAATCACGTCCAAAATGGTGTGTTCCATTAAAACCATGACTGATTATAACGATTCCATGTTTAGTCATATCATCGGCAGGTGTCGATAATATTCCATAAATTGTTTTACCCTCTTCATAAGGAATGCGCAACTCCTTTTTTTGTGCAAGTGAGATAAAACTCACAAATAAGAATATAATAACAACAATTTTTCTCATCTATTTTTACACTATTAAAAGATTAATAAATATAGGATAATGTTTATTCGATTGCAAAAATACAACAAAAATCTGAGTTAAGCAAAGTCTTAACTTCAATAATGTTCCGCTTATACCTAAATTCTAAAAGTTACTAAACAATGTAAAGTCATACTCTTTTTAGTTAAAGTTTCGCAATATTTTATTTCAAAAGCCATAAGATTATACCAAAACTAATATCTTTGTGTCGAAAATGTCACAACGATTATTCATACATCATAATGCCCTTCGTTTATAGTAGGTTGTTCATTCGCACCCCTTTTGCAGACAACTTATTATAAACGAATTATATATTTAATGGGCTTAATCATATTATATTTTTTAGGTGCTCTGTCACTATCTTTTTTATGTTCCGTTCTTGAGGCTGTACTCCTCTCTACTCCAATGTCTTTTATCTCAATGAAGGAGAGTCAGGGCAACAAGACAGCATCGTTGATGAAAGAGTATAAGAACAACGTAGACCGTCCGGTAGGCGCTATTCTTTCGCTCAATACCATTGCTCACACTATTGGTTCGGCAGGTGTTGGAGCAGAATCGATAAAGCTATTTGGCGAAGAATACTTCGGAGTAATATCGGCTATTCTTACGCTATTGATTCTTGTGCTGTCTGAAATTATCCCTAAGACTATAGGAGCTTCTTACTGGCGATCGCTTGCTATGCCGTCAACTAAGATTATTCGCATACTCATTTTCATCACCTATCCGCTTGTTCTACTCTCAGAACTTATCACTAAGGTATTTTCTCCAAAGAATCACCAGGCTTCAGTTAGTCGCGAAGAAGTGTCGGCAATGGTAGACGTTGGTACTACAGAAGGTATCTTTCGCGAGTCGGAAAGCAAGATTATCAAGAGTTGTATTCGTCTGGCAGGAGTTAAGGCAAGGGAGGTGATGACCCCTTCTATTGTTATAGAATCAGCAAACGTAAATCTTACTATTAAGGAGTTTTATGAGCAACAGACATGGAACTTTTCTCGCATTCCTGTTTACGACACGAGTAAGGACTACATAGTTGGCTATGTACTGAAGGATATGGTGCTGAAAGAATTGTCGGAAGATAAATTTGATACTAAGCTATCTGACCTTGTTCGCCCTATCCTTTCGTTCAGCGAAGATGATTCTGTATATCAGATATGGGAGAAAATGCTTGAGAAGCGCGAACATATCTCTATAATTCTTGACGAGTATGGATGTTTGCGTGGCGTAGTTTCTATGGAAGACGTGATTGAAACCATGACAGGTGTAGAAATTGTCGACGAAGATGATGTTGCCGTTGACATGCAGGCTTTTGCTAAGGAAAAGTCGCGTAAAATGTTGCAGAAATAAACATATACAACATGCCACATATCAACATCCAATATTTCAACTCCTCATGCGGACTATTCGTCTTAGCATCTTTTGGCGATAAACTATGTCTTTGTGATTGGAGCAATAATCCATGTGCCGAGCGTAACAAACGTAGGATAGAGAGATATCTGAATGCCTCTTTCAAGATAGAGACGACCTCTATCTTGGAAGAAACAAAAAGACAACTTGATGAATACTTTGCAGGCAATCGCAAGGCTTTCACTATTCCGTTGCATTTTGTAGGCACGGATTTTCAACAGCAAGTATGGAACGAATTGCTGAATATTCCATACGGAGCGACAACAAGTTATAAGGAAATAGCTCAAAACATCAGCAAACCCAAAGCTGTAAGAGCCGTGGCAGGAGCAATAGGAGCCAACGGCATCAGCATTCTAATCCCTTGTCATCGCGTCATAGGTAGCGATAAATCCCTTACTGGCTATGCAGGAGGATTGAAGGCTAAGAAAATGTTGCTGCAAATAGAGATGCAAATAAAATAGAAATCATTACCTTTGCAACTGCAAACATTATTTCAAAGAGAACCATCATTATGAACCTACACCAAATTACATTTAGCCCAACAGGCGGAACTCGCCGAGTAAGCGAATTGTTATGCAAAGGAATCGCAGCCGACAGCAATCTTACAGAACTCTGCACCAAGCAGGAAAACTTGAAATATCCAATTGTTAATGCAGACGACTTGGTAGTTATTTCTATGCCTGTATACGCAGGTCGTGTGCCTGCTCTTGCGGTAGAAAGATTGAAGGGCATTAAGGCTAACGGAGCCAAGTGCGCAATAGTTGCTGTCTACGGCAATAGAGCCTACGAAGATGCTTTGGTTGAAATGCAGGATGTAGCTTCAGAAATTGGATTCCAAGTAATAGCTGCCGTTGCTGCTATTGCCGAGCATAGCATTTGCAGAATGTATGGTGCAGGCAGACCAGACGATGAGGATGCTAAAGTTTTGGCTTCCTTTGGCTCATATATTTTAAATAAGGCGAAGACACAACAGTCTTTTGAACCATTAGTATTGCCAGGTAATCGTCCTTACAAACAAGGTTGCTCTGGTCCCTACCCTGTTGCCAACGATGATTGTACAGAATGCGGAACATGCGTAAGCGAATGTCCTACAGGAGCTATCTCTCTTCAAAATCCCAAGGCCAACAACCAGGAACTATGCATCGGCTGTATGCGTTGCGTTTCGGTTTGTCCTACCCAAGCAAGAGGTATTGGTGAGCGTCTAAACCTCCTTACTGCACATCTTAAGCCTCTTTGTAGCGACAGAAAGGAGAATGAACTTTTCATATAACAAAAACATAAAGCAATGAATCAGTTTATAAGAAAGCCAAAATCATGGGCTGCATTATCGCTAATGCTAATTATATTTTCCTTGTTTTGCCTAACATCTTGCAAGGTAGCAAAAGAAGTAGCAAAAGAATCACTAATAGAATCTATTACCGAACCTAAAACAGGTACCCAAGTATTCGTAAAAGATTACGATACTGACCCTTATGCTGTAAATGTTGGAGGAATTATTAAAGCAAGAAAGGATGCGAAAAAGAAAAAGGCCAAAGAGATATTGGATGAATATTAATATATGGCATCAAAAGAAGTAATAATAGATTTTTTAGTTTGTAATAATTGACGCTCAAAGAAATCATTTAGACGTATGAAATACGTAGAATTAAATTTGTTTACTGAAGAGGACGAGGAATGTGAAATGGGCGTTGGCTCAAAAGGCAACCAAGAGTATGCACCATCAGGGATGAAAGATCACGACTTAACAGACTTGTTCGATAGGCTTTCAAAGTCTAACTTTCGTAGCCGATTCACTCTTTCTGCAAGGGATAAGGAATATATTGCAGAAAAGGGATTGACAACAATTCGTAAACATGCCGAGGATTTTGTAGCCAAGCGACTTGCTCCTGCTGTTATTCCAAATGATGGTAGACAGACTCCCATGAAAGGGCATCCTGTATTTATTGCTCAACATGCTACGGGGTGCTGTTGCCGAGGATGCTTCTCCAAATGGCATCATATACCTGCAGGAAGACAATTGACAAGAGAAGAACAGCAATATGCGGTAGCTGTTCTAATGGCTTGGATTCAAAAACACCTATAAAAATTGAACGTAAATAGGTTTTGCAATTATCAAAACTTAGTTGTATATGATTATAGAGTAAGCATCGGATTCGATGCAACAATTGATGAATTAACTATTATTGTTAATAAAGTGTAATTATTTAAGTTTATATATAAATTATGCTTTATCTTTGCTTATCGGAAATAATCCATAACCAAAGTAATAGAAATAGAAAATG
>HF993908.1 GCA_000436915.1 Prevotella sp. CAG:1092
GCCGTGACACAGTTCTGTTTACACTACCAAATATACTTATTTGAGCAGTTTATTTTGCGGTAAAAGAACGTAAAAAGCGGTATAGGAATATTGTTGTACAATTCCTATACCGCTTATATTCAACGCTTTAAGCTATTCGGGTAGCTTTTTGAGCGATTAGTATTCGTCCTCGTTGAAGAGGAAATCATCTTTTGTAGGGTAGTCAGGCCAAATATCTTCGATGCTATCGTAAACATCGCCTTCGTCCTCTATTTCCTGCAAGTTCTCCAACACCTCAAGAGGTGCGCCAGAACGTGTTGCGTAATCTATCAACTCTTCCTTAGTTGCAGGCCATGGTGCATCCTCCAACTTAGATGCCAATTCAAGTGTCCAATACATAGTTCAATATTTTTTTATTTGTATTTAATCTTCAATTATAGAATATATATTCAAATATAACGATTACAAAAATATCAGCCATAAAGTGCTCGCACCCACTTAGTAAAACAAGCATTATTCATCAGGCCTCTAAATTTCCCGCAAAAATAATGATTTTCTTTTTAAATACAAGCAAATGAACGTTTTTTTTCATTACAAAATGCGATTAGTAGTATAATTTAATAGTTTTAAGGTCATAGCATGATAAATAAGGCAAGATAAAACCAAAAAACTTAAAAATTTACTATATAATGTTGCTTACATTTCTCTTTATCCATAAAGATAATGCCACAATAATATAAATCGAAAGTACGACCTACTCGAGCGTCCTGAACTATCGATTTCCACCTCATTGATGCTTCTTTAGAAACATGAATATTCTCAATAATTATAATACTATTAGATGATGAATGACACAGATAATAATCTAAAACATCATTGGTAGGAACATCTTTTAACAAAATAACACCAGCAACAGCAACTTCACTATTATCATGAATAAAACACACAGAATAGCAACCAGCTTTTACATAACGAAGCAAAACATCATCAAAAGAACCATTCAAAAGCCACGTAGAAGTCTGAGAATAGTTTGCTATGCGAAAATATAGCCTATATAATTTTAGCTCCTTCCAAGACAAATTAGGATATTCAATATTCAGATCACCATAAGCATAATAAGGATAATGCTCATTTATGACATAGCGAATAAAAGAATAGGCTGTTGGCGACTGAACACCAAAGCCTCTACATTTGCTTATTCGGGAAAGCCAAACAATGGCATACTTCAATTTATCCTTTATATTGCGCATAGTAATATAAAAACGGAAAAGAAACAAAGATATTGTGGAAAAGGTAAAAAGGTAAAAGAGTAAAAGCGTATATATAATTATAATAATGTGTAGCTTGTAATGAA
>HF993909.1 GCA_000436915.1 Prevotella sp. CAG:1092
GTAATTGGTAATGTTAGATAATTACTCAATTTGCTAATTGTTAAATCTTTATCCAAAAGAGAAATGCTTTTTGATGAAATTGGATGGTCTGAACCCAATGCAAGTTCAGCACCAATCATTGGGGTTATCTTCACATCGCCAAACAATTCTTTTTTTAAGTAGAAATGGAAGTGTCCTATATTGTCTCGTATTTCGCTATTAATTTTCTTCTGTTCAAACACATCGTCATCATGAGCAATGCTACTGCAAAACAACATGTTTGAACCAGCAAGACCAAACATCAAAAGTTCATACTTTTTCTTTCCCCTTATAAGGCATCGCAAGCTACTTTCATCTATTTCTGAACTTGTCTTGAAAAAACCGTCATTTGAATAAATTTGACATTTCGCCCCATCGCTCAGCGTAATTCCACTTATCTCAGTTACTGTATAAGCTGATTCGGTTTTTGATTCTTTTTGCTCTCCAAAACTAACCAAATCCTTGGAATTCAAATAGTAAATCTTATTTTTAAGGCAAGCTTTTTTAATGCTGTTTTCATAAAAAAAAGAAAGGTCTACATTTTGCCCGTCCAATTGTATGAATCCAAGTGTTTTGGCTGTGTTAGAATATGTTATAGTATAAGGTTCTCCATTTATGGAAACAGTGTCGCACACATTTGGTTCAACCAAATAATTGACACCATCGTAGTTAACATAAAGGTTTCCGTTCTTGGCCTTTTGCACTTTTTCAGAAAAAAAAGGGTCGTCTGATTCTGCGACCAACGTGTCATATGGTGCAAACGGAATATCTTTTCCATTAACAAACAGAACCAAAAGGCTTCCATTCCCATCAACTTGAAAGTTTGATTTGACTGAGAACCTAACATTGTCAATGTAAATTGACGGGTCGTCGGATGTTTCAAATTCTTCTAACGAGTTAATTCCTTCCATTTCATAAAACTTATCATTTATGTATGCGCCATAACCCTCGTTATAAGACTTTATTGTATACAAATCATTTCCATATTGCACAAAAGGGTATCTATTTCCGCTTGTGGCATCATCTACTATTATCTCACGTTTTCCGTTAGTCCTAATGACAAATTTATATATGTTATGCCATTTTGAATATTCATAATCAAATATTTTGATGTCGGTGCCATCAATTTTCTCCAAAATCGAATTGTCCCAATATTTTTTTATAGTTGGATAAGCGTAACCGTTTGCAAAGTTTGAATTTTGCACAAGATTCATGTCAGCGTAATATCGCTCACCACGTATTGTCAGCTCACCGTTTTCTATCCAGTGTTTTGTAGGTATTGTGACCGTATTGTCAGTGCTTGGAGTTAGAAAATTTCCGTCTATCAAAAAACCGTCAAGAACGTTATTAGTGAAACGATAATAATAAGAGCCATTAAATTCGACATAATAAGTCGGATTGCTGTTATCCCCAACATTGCGAATCTGCTCTATTGGATATTTCTCATTTGCCAAGACGTACCCTTGCCTCCTTACCAACGTCAGCTCAATTGGTAACTGAACTGCGGTTTCCAAATAAGGGCTTGAAATGGAGACAATTTCCCCATTTCTTATTCCCTCATTATAATCCATCACACCAGAAATATAGGATAAGTCCTTATCCAAATATAACTCTTTGTATTCTATTGGGTTACTTTCTTGCTTATTGCTTAATTTAATCTTGTATCTCAGCATTCCTTCATGTTGTTTTCACTAACATAATTATCTTCTGTTTCGGTTTTGGATATTATTTCTCCATTATCTTCATAATGAAAATAATTATCCTTTGTAGACAGCTCAACCGTTGTATTGGATTTTTCTGACGGATTTTGCCTTCTAAGGTAAAAGTTTATTTTACGACTAACATACAACGCCCCATTGGCGAACGGATAGGTCTCAACTGAAGAATCGTTGTCAAATCCATT
This sequence comes from Prevotella sp. CAG:1092, assembly GCA_000436915.1. Classification (GTDB taxonomy): domain Bacteria; phylum Bacteroidota; class Bacteroidia; order Bacteroidales; family Bacteroidaceae; genus Prevotella. The sequence goes on from HF993909.1 coordinate 1,922, forward strand.
TTGAATGACATCCCTCCAATAGAATCTGCAAGTTCCGTCCTTGATTATGTTTGCGTAATAAGGCGTTTCTTCGTCCTTGCTAACTAAATTGTATCTTTCCACATCGTCAATGTCTTTCAACAAAGCAGAATCTCCGTTTTCAGAGAAAATCTTACAAGCAAATTTTTTGTCGCTCAACACGTTTGTAATCAAGCAAACATAAACTTTGTTTTCCGTTTTGTCATATAACAAAGGTTTGTCGTTTTTAGTAAACCAATTATTTTCCCTTGTGTGGACAACGAACAAATCACCATTTTTTTCCATTCCCAATATATTATGAAGAATAGGGTTTCTTACTGACAAAGATTTTGATACTGTCTTAATCGGAATTTTATAGTGTGGAATGTAATAATACCCCTCGTTTCTCGGCAGTGCCATATATATTGTCTTGTCAGAATGCGTCCCTTCTTTTTGGATATCATACGGGTCACCATAACCTATTTTTGTCTCGTCATTGACAATGTCATCAACTGCAAACTTTGAGAACGTTTCGAATGACTTGTCGTTTATGGTCAAATCCCTTTGTGCAGTGTTGAACCTATTTAATATTGGCTGTATGATTTCCTCATCAGCATCTATTGGAGAGTAGCAGCACAAGTCACCATAAAAATTTCTGCATTCATCAAAGACAATCTCGTCAGATGACAAAGAAGACGTGACATTTATTTTCTTCATGTTCAATCCCTCATGGTCACTGTCAAGCTTGCGAATGTCGTTAACACCAAAATAGCTCAAAGCGTCATCAGATAGTCTAAAAGCGCAAGAATTTTTTCCGAAACAATGCGAATATTCAATGTCATCAGAATCTAAGTTTATTTCTGTTCCATTTATTCCATACCACTCCTTATAACCTTTGTTGCGCTTAACTATTGTTAAAAAAATATCACTGATAGGCCTTCCTAAATTATCTTTCAAACAACTAATGTCAATGTCATCCGTGAATACAATTTCACTTACATCATCGCCATAAATATTTTTAGAAAATCCAATCTTATTCACATGGCTTGAAAACGCATGACTAATATCAGAATATCTTTCTATTAAGTTGTCGCTACTTGTTTGGTACAAAGTATAATCATTTATTTCTGTGTCAGAAAATTTAAAGTTTGGAATTTTCGAAAAAATCCTCACATAATAATTGCATTCAATGCCACTTACAACACGTTTGAACGACAAATTATTCATTCTTAAATCCAAATTCATCCTCATTGTATCTGGAACAACATAATATCTGTTCGGTTCAGATTCTTCGTCATAGTAAACGTTATCATGCAATGCGTCCTTTGTGTACACAATTCCGTCAGCTACGAATGAAGATGGATATCCGCTAACATTATACCATTTGCTGCTTAAGCTTACTGAATTTTTGTCAATTTGAAAAATGTACTTGTCATACACATTTGACACATTTGCATTTCCTATCACAACATTCGTTTCACCATTGAACGTTGAATAAATGTTAACATTGTCACCAATTCTCAAACCATGTTGAACTAACGAATAAAACGTTATTAGACTTTTGCCATCATCATCAACAGTGAACTCGTCAAACATTTGTATTTTAAGCGACGAGTTTGACGGCTGTATAAAGTCAAAACCTTCTGTTGCCGACGAACTCGGATACGTTACGCAAAAATCCCAATTTGGTTCAATTCTCGATTTGTACTTATTGTATTTAGGTGAAAACGAATACAAGTCTCTACTTGGGTACATATCCACAAACGAACTTGCGTCTGCGCTGTTTATCGGTTTG
>HF993910.1 GCA_000436915.1 Prevotella sp. CAG:1092
AAGTGGCCGATGGTTAGAATGTATTGTGTAAGTCCTATTGTATGCATCAATATCTCCCCAATACTTTTGTGTTCGCTTTATTCCCTTTATCTTAAGCTTAAACTTCCCATTTTTCTTAAAAATATAGTGTCCTTTTATGGCATCATAGCGGAGTTGCAGGCGGTCTAAAAGTTCCTTGGAACATTTCCACTTACCCGTGATGTCCTGTGCCTGCGCAGAATATGTCCTTTTATGTCATCATAGCGGAGTTGCAGACGGTCTAAAAGTTCCTTGGAACACTTCCACTTACCCGTGATGTCCTGCGCCTGCACAGAATATGCCATGACAAGGAGCAGAAAGAATATAATGCAAAATCGTTTCATAGTTATTGATAAAAATTGTTATTAAATACTATATTTAAAATTGATAATTTCTGTTCACAAAGTTATATAAATAAATTTGAATTTGCTTGATTTTTTATGATTTATTTTTCTTAGTGTTACAAAAGTTATGATTGATTTAAAATATTGATATTTAGTGGTTTAAGTACGAATATTGCTTGTTTTGCAAGATAAAAATGTAACGCATGTAATATAAAAGATGTTGTTTTTTGTCTCTAAAATATCAATTAAAAGATAATTATATTAACTTTGTAATGGAAAATATTTGTAAGTGATGAACAAAAATAGCTTTTATTTTTTACTTGTAGCGATGGTATCGCTATTTCTGGTTGGCTGTATTAATGATAATGCGACTTATCGGCAAATGGTTTTTGTTGATTCGCTGATTTATCGTAATCAACCAGATTCTGCAGATATAGTGCTCGACAGGAAGAACATCGTCAACAACATGCACGAAGCCTATGACCGCATCGGGATGGATGATCGATATAACTTCGGCACGTTCATAAGCGGACCATCGAAGACTGCCGACATAGAGCAGGCTCTTGTCATGGGAGCACAGGCTGCACGCGGAGTTACCGTTGTGTTGGTGGATGAATAGTGGTTTCCTACCATATTATATTAGGGCGTGTATCTAAATAATATTAATATTTAGATACACGCCCTAATTAAAACTTGCTTATTTCCTCATATATTCTATAAAGACATCAGAGGAAATCAGCATTAAACAAAATGGTAAAATACATTATCATTTTAAATGTTAAACATATTCATGATAGGGAAAACTTTCCATAAGCATTCCTACAACAAATATAGTTCGTCTTCATTCTGTTTTCAGGTCAGAGATTCGATATTTGCCTTTCAGTTTCTTGACTGAGACTTTGATATTCACGTTCAAAATATCGATGCCATTATTGTAACTAAACATGAAACAGTTCTTGCCTAAAGATGATATCTTGATGAATTTATACCAAAATGCGTCAAAATCAGCACACCCTATCATTGGGTCTAAAAGATTTTCATCCTCTAAAGACTTCTGTAACAGAATAGCATATTTTTTCTGCATTGCAGCCGTACAGTATGTTTTGCGCAATTGATTTATGTCTTGTTCCATGGTTGATGACATTGTCACGTATGGGTAAACGTAAGCCTTGAAAAAGGTTTCCACAAAGATACCACCATCAACATCATCTTTAATCTCTTTTGCCCGAACATCAAATATCTGATCGCCATATTTATTTCCTCCCCAATACGGGGTTACATATACAATTCGAATCTTACCATTAGCGTCTGTATCAACTCTTATTGGAATTTGGACAGAAGCTGTGTCATTCTCCGTTCGCAAGTAAGACACTTCATACCATTTACCTTCCAGGTGTCTACAAGTCAAGCTTTGAATGCCATAGTCCGACACATCTTGAGCACGCAACAAAGGGTCTGAACCTGTCACAGTTATAAGACGGTATAATTTCTTCTGCATTTCTGGTGTCAAATAGTCTTTAACCAGTCCGTTTTCTATTTTACGGTCACCAACACCAACAGCTTCCATATAATGGATATAGAAGTTCTTTATCTGCTCAGCCACGGGATTCGTCTGTGCAAGAATTACCTCGGACAAATGGAATAGGAATATAACTATGAGGTATCTTAGGTTGTTAATGTTCATTTTCTAAATAACGTGAGTTCGACGAAATATAAGT
>HF993911.1 GCA_000436915.1 Prevotella sp. CAG:1092
AGCATCTGCTTAGAGTCTACGATAGGACGAATCTGCAAGAGATAGAAGTCGGCAGTGCGGTCGTCGTTGATGTTGCATGCAAACTCTATTTCCACTGGGCGGCGCATAGCCTCGGCACCATATTTCATCGACATCTGCAAGAGTCGAGGCAGCGGAATGATGTCTTGCTGCAGCACACCGCAAAATGAGATAATCTTTCTGCCACCCTCATAGATACCATCACGTATCACCTGGTCGTAAGGGTCGAAAGTAGAAGCTATATACGTCAGCGAGTGGTCGGCATCAGCCTCCTTCACCTTTAGCTGCTTGATGTTGAAACCATCGTCAACCTTGAAGTCATCGCCCACACGCTCCATGTCCAAAGCGTAGAACTTAGTCTGCGTCTCCCTCAGAGCAGTCTCCATTTCCGAAGTCTGCAACACCTGATCGGGATGATATGGCGACACACGCAGCGTCTGTCCACCATCAACGATATATTTTCCTAAACCCAGAGCCAGCGATGCTATGCCCTCTTCCGCCTTCTCGTTGCCGATAGGATAGTAGTTGATAGAGCGCAACACACCACTCATATTAGGATAATAGTGGTCGCCATACGTTTTGCCCACCACCGACTGCAGTATCACCGCCATCTTCTCTTGGTCGATGACATTGCTTGTGGCAGTCATATAAGCCTTGGAGTCGCGATAGTAGACCGACGCATACACACCCTTGATGGCAGCAGCCAACATGTGGAGCATCTGGTATTTGTCAGATAGCCAAGGTATCATATATGTAGAATAGATACCGGCAAACGGCTGATAGTGTGCATCCTCGAGGAGCGAACTTGAGCGCACTGCAATAGGACTGCCCGTGGCTTCGAAGAATGTGAAGAAGTCGTCGGTGAGCGAATCAGGCAACTGTGCCTTCAGGAACGCCTGCAATATCTCTTCGTCAGAAGCATCGCTGAGCGCTATCTGGTACAGGTTGTTTTGCTCCATAAACTGGTCGAAGATGTCTGTACACAGCACCACCGTCTTTGGTATCTGCACCGTTACACCCGGCAGCTGCGAGAACTCAGGCTGTCGCTTTATCACATTATCGAGGAAAGCCAAGCCTCTGCCCTTGCCTCCAAGAGAGCCCTCGCCGATACGCGCAAAGTGAGCATACTTGTCGAACTTGCAACGGTCGAAGACAGCCACCACGCCGATGTTCTTCATGTGGCGATATTGCACTATGGCATCGAAGATGATTTGACGGTGAGCATCCACATCCTGCAGCTTGTGCCATGTCACCTGCTTAAGGAATGCCGACACAGGGAAGATGGCACGCGCCGTGAGCCAACGACTCATGTGGTTGCGCGATATGTGGTAGAGCATAGAGTCGCGCGGAATCTTGAAGATGTTGTCTTGCAACTCCTTGAGCGAATGTATGCGCACCAGCTCTTCGTGAGTATTAGGGTCGCGGAATATGAAGTCGCCAAAGCCCATGTGCTCCTCCATGATGCGACGAAGGTCGATGCTCATCTTCTTGCTGTTTTTATCAACAAAGCGGAAACCCTCAGCCTCTGCACGCTGACGATTCTCAGAGTCAGAACTCTCCATGATGAGCGGCACATATTCGTCTTCGGCACGAATAGCCCTCAAGAGCTTTAAGCCAGCCTCAGGATCCTTCTTGCCATTAACAGGGAATTGCGCATCGCTGATTACACCCAGCGTGTTGTCCTTATACTTCTCGTAGAGCGCCAACGCCTCCTCGTAGTTGCGCGCCAACACCACCTTAGGCCTACCACGCATACGCATGGTGGCAGAATGTCGGTTTAGCGCCTCGGTAGAGAATCGCTTGCTCTGCACAAGAATGTAGCTATATAAATTAGGTAGGATAGAACTATAGAAGCGCACCGAATCTTCCACCAGCAATATCATCTGCACACCCGCCTCCTCGATGTCGTGCTCAATGTTCATCTTGTCCTCGATGAGCTTGATGATAGAAAGGATGAGGTTGGTGTTGCCAAGCCAGCAGAACACGTAGTCGAACATCGACAAGTCCTCGTTTTGCATACGGCGAGTGATGCCGTGAGAGAAAGGAGTGAGCACAATGCAATGGATGTCGGGAAATTTACCCTTTATGGCACGAGCCACCGTGAAGGCATCGTTGTCGGCGTTGCCCGGCATACATAATACAAGGTCTACGTTGGTAGTCTGTAGCACCTTCTCAGCCTCCTCGATGGTAGAAACCTGAGTAAACGTAGGCGGATATCGCAAGCCAAGCTCCATATACTCGTTGTATATCTTCTCCTCCACACGACCATCGTCTTCGAGCATGAAGGCATCGTAGGGATTGGCAACGATAAGCACATTATACACACGACGCATCATCAAGTTGACGAACGTCACATCTTTAAGATAGAATTTGTTCCACTCCTGTGGTATCTTTGATTCCATGGTTGTTATGTGTTTGTAGTTAGGTTTTTATGGCTATAAAGTTACTACTTTTTGCGATAACAACAAAAAGAAAGTAAAAAAGAATAAATTTTTTGAGTTTTATTTGGTTGTTAGGGTGGAATTCTCTATATTTGCCGTATCAATATAACATAATGATACTACGACCTAAAAATCCTTTTAGCTATGGAAGTTGAAAAAATAATGCAAGAGCTGATGCGCAAGCATTCAGGCGAGCCTGAGTATCTTCAGGCTGTGAAAGAAGTGCTAACCTCTATCGAGGATGTTTACAACAAACACCCAGAATTTGAGAAGGCAAAACTCATTGAGCGACTGGTAGAGCCAGAGCGTGTGATACAGTTCCGCGTGCCATGGGTTGACGACAATGGCGAGGTACATGTAAACACCGGTTATCGCGTACAGTTCAATAGCGCTATAGGTCCTTACAAGGGCGGTTTGCGCTTCCATGCATCTGTAAACTTAAGCATCATGAAGTTCCTCGGCTTTGAGCAGACCTTTAAGAATGCTCTCACCACATTGCCGATGGGCGGTGCCAAGGGAGGTTCCGACTTCTCTATCCGCGGACGTAGCGATGCTGAAGTTATGCGCTTCTGCCAGGCATTCATGCAGGAGCTTTATCATAATATAGGTCCTAACGAGGATGTGCCAGCAGGCGACATCGGCGTAGGAGCACGCGAGATTGGTTATCTCTTCGGTACTTACAAGAAGCTCACCCACCAGTGGGAAGGCGTTATGACAGGTAAGGGACTCGAGTGGGGCGGCTCTCGCATTCGTCCTGAGGCTACTGGCTATGGTGCCCTCTACTTCGTAAATCAGATGTTGCAGACACGCGATATCGATATCAAGGGCAAGACAGTTGCAATAAGCGGCTTCGGAAATGTGGCTTGGGGTGCAGCTCAGAAGGCTACCCAGCTTGGTGCTAAGGTTATCACCATCAGCGGACCAGACGGATACATCTACGATCCTGCAGGTCTCGATGAGAAGAAGATTGCCTATATGCTCGAGCTTCGTGCTTCAGGCAACGATATCTGCCAGCCTTATGCTGACGAGTTCCCTGGCTCACAGTTCTTCGCAGGCAAGAAACCATGGGAGCAAGAGGCACAGATCTACCTCACCTGCGCTACCCAGAACGAGCTCAACGGCGAGGATGCTGATCGCATATTGGCACACAAGCCATTGTGTGTGGCAGAGGTTTCCAACATGGGATGCACAGCCGAGGCTGTGGATAAGTTTGTTGCTGCTAAGCAGCTCTTTGCTCCTGGCAAGGCTGTCAATGCAGGCGGTGTGGCAACAAGTGGATTGGAGATGACCCAGAACTCTATGCGATTGAGCTGGAGCGAGAAGGAAGTCGACGACAAGCTGCACTATATCATGCATTCTATCCACGAGCAGTGCGTGAAATACGGCACACAGGCTGATGGATATATCGACTATGTCAAGGGTGCTAATGTGGCAGGCTTCATGAAGGTGGCTAATGCCATGATGGCTCAGGGAA
>HF993912.1 GCA_000436915.1 Prevotella sp. CAG:1092
TGCATGTTATGAGAAAAATTGATTTAATAATTGTGCATTGCGCAGCCACTCCTGAAGGTAAAGACTTCACAACAGAAGATATAGACCGATGGCACCGTCAGCAGGGTTTTAGCTCCATTGGCTACCATTTCGTGGTGTATAGAGATGGGAGCGTACATACAGGGAGACCAATAGATCAGGTGGGAGCGCATTGCAGAGGGCGAAATTCAACATCTATTGGTGTATGCTACATAGGTGGACTGTCTGCCGATGGCAAGCGACCGAAAGATACACGCACAGACAATCAAAAGAAAGCTCTCAAAGCCCTGCTAACACTCCTGAAGCTCCGCTTTCCCGATGCTGAAATAAGAGGACACCGGGACTATGCAGCCAAGGCTTGCCCCTCGTTTGATGCAACCTTCGAATACAAGAATTTGTAAAGGCAAAAAACAAGGTTGCAGCAGTGATGCACAGGTACAACGTTGTCACGATTGTCATTTGTCATTTTGTCATTTTTGATTTCTGATTTGAATTGCCTTACTGTTGCGAAGCTGAGTTTTCGTTTGCCACTCTTTCTTTTAGCTCTTTGAGGTTGAGTTTGCGGTGGTTTTTCACTCGGTCGAAGCCCTGACCGTATACTCCTACTACTGCCGACTGCGCCACAAAGGCGTTAGGATCTATTTCGTTTATCAGTTCGAAGATAAAGCTCGACTCGCTGCGCTTAGCAATGCAGAATAATGCCCATAAGTCCGCCTGTGGTTATTTCGTTGGGTAGCAGGAATAGGTTGACTCCGATAACGCCCAGTAGCATGGCGATAGTGATAATACCATAGTCGCGCAATTGGCGCAATAGCTTTCCTCAGTTTTTTCTTGATAGCACAGGTTTTCTTTGGGTTAATTATGTGTTTTGCAAAGATAGTGCAAACGAGCGCAATGTGA
>HF993913.1 GCA_000436915.1 Prevotella sp. CAG:1092
TCGAACTCACGTTAAATAAGTAAAGTATAAGGCAATGAATGGAATACAAAATACAAGTACAAATAATTTTAGTACCATTATCGGTAACAACAAGAAATTCATGGTTCCAAAGTTTCAGAGAGATTATTCCTGGGCTTTAGAACAATGGGATGATTTATGGCAGGATGTTGAAACCATGATTAACGAGAAGGATGACCACTATATGGGTTATCTCGTCTTGCAGACAGATGATGACAAGAATTATTTGATTATTGATGGTCAACAGCGATTTACCACTGTTACCATACTTATCCTTGCTGCCATAAAGTGTATCAAGGACTTTGTGGAGCGTGGCATTGATGTTGAGGACAATCAGCAAAGAATTGATAGTTTGGTTCATAACTATATAGGCAAGAAAGATTCCGTGACTTTGGTCTATGACAATGTTCTCGTACTTAACCGCAACAATGATGGCTATTTCAGAGACTACATTGTTAAACTCGGAGACCTGCGTGTCCGTAACTTAAAGAATTCAGAGAAATTGATGAAACGTTGCTTTGAGTTTTTTGAACAGAAACTTACTGGTAAGTATTCTTCAGGAAAGGAATACGCACGTTATATTCAGACAGTAGTTGACCACTTGTATTTTACCCAAATAGTTGTCAACGATGAGATGAATGCCTTTCGTGTTTTTGAGACATTGAATGCAAGAGGAGTGCAGTTGTCTTCTTCTGATTTGTTGAAAAACTATCTTTTTTCATTAGTTGATAATACGTCGACTCATTCGAGCAGAATTGATGTGTTGGAAGAAAAGTGGGCGAAGCTCACTGATAACATTCGTACGGAAAAGCTGCCTGAGTTTTTACGATACTATTGGAATGCTGGACATAAGTCAATCCGTGCCAATGCCTTGTTCAAGACCATCAGAAAGGAAATTACTACAGACAAGGATGTTTTCGTGTTGGTGGATGACTTATATCGCTATAGTGATGTATATATGGCTTTGACAGACTGTAATGATGAGTTATGGCAAAATGATGCAGAAATAAAGCAGTGTGTGGGATTGTTGAATGTTTTCAGGCTTAAACAGCCATTCTCCGTATTGATGGCTGCAAAACTGAATCTTTCTGATGCTGAATTCAAAAAACTCTTCAAGACCATTATCAAGATTTGTTTTAGATACAATGTGATTTGCGATCGCAATCCGAATGATCAGGAAGGACCATTTAATGTTCTTGCCATGCTTATCACTAAAGAAAAGAGGGTAAATTTTCAGCTGTTGTCTCCTATTATTGTGGACGACAAGGTTTTTGAAAATTCTTTCTCTGATAAGGCTTTTCCATATAACTCTCGTAATGCAAAAATCGTTAGATATATTCTTGCTACTATAGAGAAGCATAATGGATCTTCACAGACAGTAAACTTCAATGATGATGACGCTACGATAGAACATATATTGCCGCAAAATGCAGATGAGAGTTGGGATATGGATGAGGAGAAGCAACTACAGTTGGTCTTCCGCTTAGGCAATACCTGTCTTTTGGAGAAAAAGCTTAATATAGGCTTGAAGAATGGTTCGTTTGAGGAAAAGAGAAAGGCTTATGCATTATCATCTTATATTGATGCGCAGATGATAGCTGGTTATAATGAATGGAATGAGAATAAAATTGTTAATCGCCAAATCAAGATGGCACATGCGGCGGTGAACATTTGGAGAATTTAGATTGCCTTTCTCTTGCCCGAAGAGAGAAGATGAACCGCTCTCAGTGCTGAGTTTTTCGAATCACTCCGTCCCTCTTTAGCCAAAGAGGGCTCCACTTTCTCCCCAAGCCCCTCTTCTTCAGTAAGCGGGGATGTAACCGCACTTTCTCGGTGCTCGGAACCGCTACGCTCTAAGGTTGGCGGACCATCAAAGGCCTGCGCCATGTTGTGCGGGCTTGGACCGCAAGGGAGCCTAACTCGGCTATGCTGCTTGAGGGGTTAAAAGAACACAAATAATCCGAATCTACACGAATAGCCCTGTGGGCTTTGCTGCTGGAGAAAATAAACAAAAACCATATAAACCCCTAACGATATTCTTTACTTCGTGTTGCTACTGTTTAAGCAGCCTTTACGATAGTGCAAACTCTCGACAGTCTGCTCAAACTGCAGCAACTGTGGTTGGCACCACAGGAATATCGTTAGGCGATAAACAGGGATAAAACAGAAGCCTCACCCCCGACCCCTCTCCAAAAGAGATGGGAGTGATTAGACTTGAGGGCGCTTAGAGGAAGAACATTAATATTTAATGTGTAGTGCTTAATGTTTAGAGTTTAAACAGGTGACATCAAAGCTAGAGATGCTTTAAGGGAACACGAATGTTTCAAATATCACGAAGACTAAAAAAGT
>HF993914.1 GCA_000436915.1 Prevotella sp. CAG:1092
GTTAAATCAAAGTGTTGCGGAATTAAGGAATAATAGATATTTCACCAAATATAGTACATATAAACATGAACATCATCAAAACTACGCTATTCGCATTAGCTACGCTCGCATCAATAGGAGCCTCAGCACAGAAAAGCAATTGGCAACTCGTTTGGCACGAAGAATTTAATGAAGACGGCAAACTAAACGAGAAAATATGGAACTACGAGAATGGTTTTGTTCGCAACCATGAAGACCAATGGTATCAGGCAGATAATGCGTGGTGTGAACGCGGACTGCTGATAATAGAAGGCAGAACGGAGAAGCGCCCTAACCCACTCTTTAACAAAGATGGCAACGATTGGCGTACTTCGCGCGACTCCATAAAGTACACGTCGTCGTGTATAACCACACAGGGTAAATTCAATTTCCTATACGGTCGACTTGAGGTTAGAGCACGCATACCTGTAACAGGAGGTGCATGGCCTGCTATTTGGACATTAGGCGAAGGCATAGAATGGCCATCGTGTGGCGAGATTGACATCATGGAATATTATCGCATCAACGACAAGCCACATATTCTTGCCAATGCCGCTTGGGGCAACGATATTCACTATAATGCCGTTTGGAATAGCACACGCACACCATTCACCCATTTCTTAGAGAAAGACCCACTATGGGCAAGCAAATTCCATATTTGGCGAATGGATTGGGACAAAGAGGCTATACGCCTGTATCTCGACGACGAACTGCTCAACGAGATAAAGATGAAGGACGTGAAGAATGGTAGTATCGGCAACTACAATAACCCGTTCAACAAACCTCAATACATACTCCTCAATTTAGCTATGGGTGGCGACAACGGTGGAACCATCGACGATGCCTCGCTACCTATGCGATACGAGATTGACTATGTGAGATGCTATAAAAAAAGTATGAGTTTACAATAACTAAAAAAATAAGTGGTAGTTCGAATGCTTACGAACTACCACTTATTTGTTTAGTTATAATATTGCCTTGTTAAAAGACTATGTATTCTGTTACTTCAAAACCACCTTTTTGCCTCCAACAACATACAATCCCTTAGGAAGACCGTCTACAGAGTTGCCACTACGAACGAGAGTTCCATTTATAGAATAAACACCTGTAGTAGCTGCAGGCTTTGATGCTACTACACCAGCATAGTCGATACCAAGAGTTTCAGCATCAACGAGAGGAAGCTCTTCGGCTGTAAGGATAAGCCAACGCTGATTAAGTCCTGTACCACCATTAGCGAGGTCTAAGCCTGTGTATCCTGTGGTACCATTAGCATTAGCGGTGAGTGTAGCAGGGCTCCAATTGTCTGTCTCAGGATGGATAATCCAATATCCGCGCAATTTATTAGCAGTTACATCCACACGTCCCTTCATCAGCTGCATGTCGTAGCTTGAAGACGCTGTAGTAGACATACGGAAGCCATTAGAGGTGTAGGCAATGCGCTCGCCCGTTGCAACGTTTGTGAACTGATAATACTGATTAGCAGGATTGAACGAAATATACCATGCCACGCTATCGTTTAGCTGTGCGTCGGCTGCAGTCATCTCAATCCAGCGAAGTCCCTTAGTTGGTAAAGGCTTGAGATAGCTTGTGAGGCGGCCACGATCATTAGACTCCGCTTTGATATAGTATTTCACACCATCTTCCACATCCTTTGAATAATAAGGAAGCGCATGATGCTTGTAGCATGTTTCAAGTCCATCTTCAGCCAAAGCCTGTATAGCAAGACTATTAGCAATATATAGCTCTGGCGAATGATTATCCTCGTGAGCGCCATTGATGCCAAAAGGCCACATGTGCTGATAGTCGCCATTAAGAGTGCCTGTGGTATTATTGTTCCAGAACTGAACAATCTCTGTTGCACGATCGCCAAGCCATGTGCCAGAACCATATGTGCCACCATTTTGATTGGTAGAACTGCTACGCAAATTGAACTTTGCCCATTGAGTGCCCGCCCAAGGAATAACACCTACACCATGAAGCATTTCATGAAGAAGGGTTCCTGTTGCCTGATACGAAGCATTTGAGCCTACACGAATCCAACCACCATACGAGCAATCGGCTGTTGGCACGCCATCTTGGAAACCGACGTTGATATTTACATCCTTCATAGAAGTGAGGTTGTTCCAATATGCCACAGCCTCGATAGTGGCATTCTTGATACGATTATATTGCTCAGTAGTACCACCATCACGAACATTATATTTAATCTGTCCCATAGGAATAGTATAGAACATAGTCTGTTCGCCATAGGCAACAGCTCCTGTAGTAGATTCTACGAATGGTCGCATATAATATTTAGAACCTGGGATAAGATTCTTCTTGTAGTAGATAACGCCATTGCTATTCAAAGTACCATCATTAACGCTGTCGGCAACAGTAGGATTAGGAGATTGTGCAAAAGCAAAACCTTGACGAGCTATCTGAGCAGCAGTAGCACCTTTTACAGTCATTCTGCCGAAAGCCATTGTTGCACCACGTGCATAACGCTTGTCGGAAGTAACAACAACATCGCGCTGCCATTTATAGCTTTCTGTAGCTTCTGCAACTGTCAAAACCATATCGTTGAGTGCCGAGATAGACGCATCTGAGGCATCTACCAAAGCTTGAGCCTCAGCCAACTTAGCTTTCAGCACGTTGGCAGCATCACCCTTATCTTCGCCCAAATCATTGTTGGCAGCTTCGATAAGAGAAGTGATCTGCTGCTTCTTTACTGCGATATCAGCATCACCAAGAGGAGTGTCGCGATAAAGCTTTACCCAATCCAAGAAGATAACTGTAGACTGTGTCTTATTAGATGAATATCCTGCCCAGATGGCACCTTCGGTAGTATTGGCAATGGTAAACGATACTGTATCTGTAGTCCATTCGTTTTCAGGGAAAGTAAAACGAGAAGTAGATGAAGACCCCTTCTTTGCTCTCCATTTAAGCATAGATGTGACAGAGGTCTGCGAAGAAGTGTTGTAGGATGCAGAAATAAGCTTGTAAGAACCAGGAGGCAAAACAACATTCTGCAACAAAGTATACTTACCAACCGAGCTTACAGAGAAGGCTGCTAAGCCACCCTTGTCAGCGTCAGCATAACCTTTAGCAGGAACAGCAACATCACAGATGGTGACAGGGCTACCATACTCTACTGTTGTTAGAACTCCTTTGTGGACAGCAGCATTAGCATATAGACTCCAACCATAAGGTACAGACTCTACCACAGCCTCAACATTACCTGCGCTTTCGGCAGTATAGTCAAGTTTGGCATCGAATGAACTGTTGCGAAGATACCCTTCTGTGATGTCGTAGGTTTGGGCATTTGCCATGGTTGCAGAACCAACTAAGGCTGCAATGAATAATGATTTTAAGTACACCTTAATTCCGCAACACTTTGATTTAACTTTATTTATAAGTTCCTGAGCAACAAAAAGTTGCTCAGGATTTTGCCATGTCAGATTTTTCACAAAGCCGAGCAGTTCTGGATTTTGCCATGTCAGATCTTTCACTTATCTTAGTGTTGCAATTCAAAACAAGCGTAAATCGTAACAAGACATGGCAAAGGTAGCAATAAAATCTGAGAAACTCACACCTTTTGGAGGAATTTTTTCAATCATGGAGCAATTTGACTCCATGCTTTCACCTATTATCGACCAGACACTTGGTCAGAGATGCCGCAGTATTATCGGCTATCAATACAGCGAGATTGTCGGTTGGATTTTATCCGACCGTTTCTCGTCATGATAATGCCCGAGCAAGCTCATCATTGCTCATCTGGCTTAACGAAACCGTTCGCTGATGAGCGTGAACTTCTGTGGAGGCTCATGCGTGGAGGATGTAGTGTACATCCTATAAATAAAGGCATCTTTTCTCGCAAACGTTTGCAGGAGCGAATGCAAAGCTTTGCGTGGGCGAATGCAAAGCTTTGCGTGGGCAGATGCAAAGCTTTGCGTGGGCGGATGCAAAGCTTTGCGTCTGAGATGGGCAAAACTGGCACGGAAATCGTCAGTCCTATTCTGGATAAGAGAAAAGGGAGGAACTAGTCACTATAAGGGTCACTATAGTTCCCCAAGAAATTAACCCTTAACCTTTGAGAGCGTTGTAGAAGGAAATCACTTCACCACCGTGGCCTTGATAATATGCACATCGTCGATGGGGCGGTCGTAATCGTCGGTGCGCACATAGTTTATATCGCGAACAACATTCATTCCTTCTACCACCTCACCAAACACGGTATACTGTCCGTCGAGATGAGGAGCGCCACCATATTTACGATAATAATCGCGAATGTCGTCGGTGAGTTTCACCTTGCCATCAGTATTAGCATCTAAACTCTCTTGAATGCGGTTAAGTGTAAGTTCGCTATAGTTGGTGCCATATACGATATAGAATTGTGCCGACGACGAAGCGCGCTCAGGGTTATCAGCGTCAGCCTCGCGAGCAGCAGCCAAAGCGCCACGCTTATGGAAATATTGTGGATAAACAATCTCTGCAGGAATGGTATAGTCTGGCTGATGCTGTCCTACGGTATCGCCAGGCTTTGCATGACGAGTGGTAGAGTCGCCCGTCTGAATCATAAAGTCAGCAATGACACGATGAAACAGGTTGCCGTCATAGTAGCCTTCCTTCACTAATTTCAAGAAGTTATCCCTATGGCGTGGTGTTTCGTTGTATAACACCACACGAA
The DNA here is from genome assembly GCA_000436915.1 of Prevotella sp. CAG:1092. Lineage (GTDB taxonomy): Bacteria > Bacteroidota > Bacteroidia > Bacteroidales > Bacteroidaceae > Prevotella. The sequence goes on from HF993914.1 coordinate 4,688, forward strand.
TGTTACCCTTGTTAGTTTCCAACAACACCTCATGCCTCACGGTGTCTTGCTGAGCAAAAGCAGCTAATGGAAATACCAGAGCTGCAAAGAGAGAAAATAAAAACGATTTCATCATTATATCATATATTGTTATTTTCTTAATATGCTTCGCCACGCGATATCTCGTCGTGATCGAGTTTCTTCTTGTCGATACATCTCCAAGCATAAACGATATATGCAAGGACAAATGGTATGAGCAAAGATACTACAGCCATTGTATGCAACGTGAACTCGCTACTGCAACTATTAGCGATGGTGAGCGAACTCTGAAGATTAGCTATAGATGGATAGTAAGCCGTATTGTTCCAGCCTGCGCATAGAAGCAATGACAATACCACCATAACTACACCTATACCAGCAAACCATATGCCAAAAATATACACCTTATTATATATAGTACGCACGATGCCATATAGAACCAGCACTACTCCAACTACAAGAGTCAAGGCAACATACCACATATCGATAAGATTATTGAGATATTTCTGAGGTTCGATAAAGATGTCGCCAGTAGAAGGATTATAAGCAAAGCCATCCTTAAACAAGGTACGAACAAGGAACAACAAGAAGAATACTAAGAAGCAGGCAGCCTCGATAATTAGTCGGCGAGATATTCGCAGAGAAAGCACTTCGTCGTTGATATTGTTTTTGGTATACAACAAGCCAAGCACTCTCGACAAGAAGAACACCGCCAAGCCTAATACCACATTCCAAGGGTCGGCAACAGCATCCAAGCCACCCGAAGCATTTGCCCAATGACTGATGACAGGCTGCGAGAATACCGTAAGGTTCATCTTGTCGACCACGAAGTTGGCACCATTAAAGAATGTGGCTACAGCCATACCAAGGAGCAACGGACCAACAACGCCATTGATGACAAGCATAGTCTGGAAGGTACGAGCACCAAGCAGATTGCCCAATTTATTTTGAAACTCATAGCTCACCGCTTGAGCCACAAACGAGAACAATATTATCATCCAAACCCAATAAGCTCCACCAAAGCTTGTGCTATAGAACAAAGGGAAAGAAGCGAAGAAGGCTCCACCAAATGTTACCAATGTGGTGAATGTAAACTCCCACTTGCGACCTGTGGAGTTGACAAGCAGACGGCGCTCAGCCTCTGTGCGTCCGAGCGAGAACAACATAGAGTTAGCTCCTTGAACAAACATCAAGAATACCAACAATGCTCCAAGTAGCGATACTAAGAACCACCAATAATGTTGCAAAAACGAATATGTCATAATCTTCTGTTTTCAATAAGTTAAACCATAAAATACCTACTTAAAGCATACCTCTCTTTATCTGCTTGAGCATGATTGAAATCTCTACAGCAAAGAGCACGGTAAAGAGCACGAGGAAGATAAAGAATGTAGTGGCTACGCTTGCCGAACTGATATCAGAAACAGCCGCCCATGTAGGAAGCATGTCCTGAATAGTCCAAGGCTGGCGTCCCATCTCTGCCACTATCCATCCACACTCGCTTGCTATATATGCCATTGGCAATAGAGCTATAGCAATAAGGTGTACCCACTTAAACTTGCGAATATCGTTGTGGTAAAGGATATGGAGAATCAAAAGGAAGAAAAGGATGAAGGCGCAACCTAATCCCACCATGACACGGAAAGCCCAGAAGCAGAGAGGAACAGAAGGTACCACCTGGTCGGCAGACTTAAGATAGCCATAGCCGAAGTAAGGCATATTAGCTTTCAGAGTGGCAAGATGCTGCGCAGCAGTTTCTTCCGACTTAGCCTTCTTGGCGTTGCGATACGACATCAAAGCATAAACAGCTGTGCGTCCACGTTTCATCTTCTCCTCTACCGACAGCTCCTTGGTTCCGTCGCTACGAGTATATCCATTCATGATATCCTGTATGCCTGGAACATAGCCGTGCATATCGCGAGTGGCAAGAACTGACAAGCCGTAAGGAATAGACAAACGATATGGAGGTTCTTGCTCGTTCATATAGTCAGGTTGTTCGAATGGCGATACCCAAGCTACTGCTGTAATACCTTGGTCTGTACCTCCCTTATATAAAGCCTCCATAGCAGCAAGCTTCATAGGCTGAGATTGTGCAACCTTGTAGGCAGAGCCATCGCCCGTGAAAGCTGCGAGCAACGAGGCAACAAGACCTACACATGCACCAATCTTGATACCCTCTACAGCCAACTTATGTTCACGATCCTTGTATAGATACCAACAGCTAACAGCTACGACAAACACAGCACCTACTATCCACGAAGAGGTGACAGTATGGCTGAATTTATCTACAGCAAATGGCGACAAGGCAACATCGGCAAACGACACCATCTCGTTGCGCATAGTATCAGCATTAAACTCGCAGCCCACAGGACATTGCATCCAAGCATTAGCCACAAGAATCCACCATGCCGAGATTGTTGCACCCAAGCCTGTGAGCCATGTAGAAGCAAGATGGAATCCTGCCGACACCTTATTCCATCCAAAGAACATCACAGCAACGAAGGTAGACTCCATAAAGAAAGCCACTATACCCTCAATAGCCAACGGAGCTCCGAAAATGTCGCCAACAAACCAAGAATAGTTGCTCCAGTTAGTACCAAACTCAAATTCAAGAATGATACCTGTAGCCACACCCATGGCAAAGTTAACACCAAAGAGACGTTGCCAAAACTTAGCAGCATCTTTCCAAAAACGTTTGCGAGTGCGATAATAGCATGTCTCCATAATGCCCATTATTAGCGCTAAGCCTAATGTGAGCGGAACAAACAACCAATGATAGATAGCGGTAAGAGCAAACTGTGCTCTCGCCCAATCAATGGTTCCGGTAGTAATGTCAAGTAATAGGTTGTGCATCATATAATGTTTAATGTTTAATGTTTAATGTTTAATGTGTAGTGTTTAATTCTTCACTCTTCACTCTTCACTCT
>HF993915.1 GCA_000436915.1 Prevotella sp. CAG:1092
GTCAACGTCTATGGGTGCATACAATTCGTCGAGAAGTGATTTCTCGGCTTCTTCGGTAAGCAATGGGGTTGATAAATTAATGATTTTTTCGTTGATTTCGAAAATGTCCTTTCCTTGGCATCCATCCGTTACACGGTTGAGTAAGTTATCAAGAGACTTTAACGGCTTCTTTTTATTCTTAACCCTTTCATCTTGGATGGACTTTGAACGTTCCAATATTTCGCCCAATGTGCATTTTTTTACTTTCAAGTCTGGAAATTGCTTTAATAGGCCAGTTTCTGCAATTCCTTTGATTCCGTATATGTTATCTGAAGCGTCACCGCATATTATTTTCTTCAGAACAACATTCTTATGTGTGTAACCCAACTCTTGTATGTCATTTTGAGGGGTTATGAACTTATGGATTGAAGGAATCCATATGCAAACTTCATCACTAATCAACTGTGTGATATCTCTGTCCTCTGATACAATTACAACCCTCTCATTTTCTTTCTTATGCAAGCAATAATATGAAATTATGTCATCACCCTCAACATTGTCATACATAAACTGCCTTACAAACAAGTTGTCAAGAATTTCTTGTATGATTGACCTCTGACGCTGGAACATTTCATCATCTGTCTCAGAACGCTTCACTTGCTTCTTTCCGTTCTTGTAATAAGACAGCACTTTCTTGCAATATTCATCAATCTTTCTATCATAATCCGTCTTCACGTCATGCAACTCATAATGTTTATCACGATTTGACTTATACAAAGGATAATACTTGAATCGCAAGACACCAGATGAAAGTCCATCCCAAGCCACCACACAGTAATTGAAGTCCTTTTTCAATAGCAATTCACCTATTCTTCTAAGCATGTTCCATACTGCCCCATATTCCTCTCCTTGCGCATTCATTTCCTTGTTAACCAAAGAAGACTTTAGCAAACTATTTCCATCAATTAGTAATGTATATATCAATTTGTCATCACTTAGATTGTTCGCTTCCTTTCTTGATTGTTTTATCACTTGTTTCATAATTTCTAATATTTTTTTTTTACTTATATATCAAACAAATTCTTTTTT
>HF993916.1 GCA_000436915.1 Prevotella sp. CAG:1092
AAATAGACAAATTACTTTTGGGGTAATAGATAAATTGATTAAACGTATGTCTAAAACCGATTTTGATTCGTTGCAAAGTATAAATCAAGCTTAGATTTATATAAACCTAAGCCTGATTTATATAAATCTAACCTGGATTTATATAAATCTAAGCCAGATTTATGCTTCGTAATAAGCTTTTTGTAGTTTTATATATAGATAATAGAAGTTTTGTAGTTGTTCAGTCAGACTTTTCCGCCCTTGCACAGCCACAACTTGTTTTGCAGCAGAGCCACAAGCTCTGCCTACCGAGTTGCTACGATAGAAAAACTACAATAGCATTACCGCTATAGTCTTGCTACAGCGTTACTACGACTATTTTACCACGAAGATGATAAGAAGTGTATCAATAAATCAAAGAACACAATCATCGCCTGCAACTTCCATAAAGCCAAATGGAAGCTGTGCAAGTGATTTCAGTTGTTTTCTTTGATAAAAATGTATTTATTGTCATTATGTGCGATTTCATTGAAATCTGCTGCAAAGATATGTGCTTTTATTTATATAAACAAGTTTTTTCTGGAAAATATCGTGTCTTCATACATAAGATAGGCTGCATTCGGAAAAAACATTCAAGTGAACTTGATGTTTTTTCACTCATTTGCACTATCTTTGCAACATAGTTGTCACAACCACTTATGATATTTCGCTATATGAAGAAGTTGCATTTTATCTACACCTTATTTATATATGTGCTCGTGGTGATGTTTGCTGCGTGTACAGAGAAACCGAAGAAGTTTGTTATCGGAGTATCGCAATGCTCCGAGGATATTTGGCGCGACAAACTAAACGATGAGCTAAAGATGGGAGAATATCTCAACGACTCTATCATCGTGAAGCTCGCATCGTCGAATGACGATAATGTATTGCAGAATAAGCAGGTAAACCAGTTTGTCGACGAGGGTGTAGACTTGATTATCGTTTCGCCTAATCAGCTGAGTGCTATATCTAAGGCTGTGGAGCGTGCTTACGATAAGGGAATACCCGTGATTCTCTATGACCGTAAGACCAATTCCGATAAATATACAGCATTCATAGGTTGCGACAACTATATGATTGGTAAGTCGATGGGTACTTTTATTGCTCATCAACTCAAAGGCAAGGGACGCATCGTTGAGATTAGTGGCTTGGAAGGTTCGTCGCCAGCCATGGAGCGTCATCGTGGTTTTATGGATGCCATCAAACCATATCCTGGCATCCAAGTAGTAGCATCTGAAGGTGGCGACTGGAAGGAAGAGAGCGCCATCAAGGCTATGAAGAGCATTCTTCAGAAGACACAAGACTTTGACTATGTATATGCTCACAACGACCGTTTGGCATGGGGCGCTTATGTGGCAGCTCGACAGATGGGATTGGAACATAAGTATAAGTATACAGGCGTAGACGGAATGGCTACCGAGGGTGGAGGATTGGAACTTGTACGCGATGGTGTTTTCGAAGCTTCATATCTTTATCCTACCAAGGGCGACGAGGTGTTGGCGCTTGCCATGAAGGTGCTGACCAAAAAGCCTTATCAGAAAGATAACTATCTTAGCACCTCTATCATCACTAAGGCTAATGCCGAACTCACTCTTATGGAGGCACGAGATGCTGAGCGACAGGCACGTAATCTGAAGACTCTACACAATCAGGTAGACAGATATCTTTCTGATTACAATGCCCAAAAAATGATGCTTATCAGTTTGGGTTTACTACTCTTTGTGTGTATCGTGGCTGCTGCATTGATATTTAGAAGCTATATCGTGAAAGCTAAGCTTAATGAGGAATTGGCAAGGAAAAACGACGAATTGAAGCGATTGAACGAGGAGGTTATAGAACTTACTAATTCGCGACTGGTATTCTTCACAAATATCAGCCACGAGCTTCGCACACCATTAACATTGATTGCCGACCCTGTGGAGATGCTGTTAGAAGATAGTGGCATCAAGGGCAAGAGTCGTGAACTGTTGAAGACGGTGCAGCGTAATGCCATTGCCTTGCAACAGTTGGTGAGCAACATTCTCGATTTCCGCAAAATCCAGAATGGTAAGATGGAACTCAAGCTTGTCCGCTTTGATATCGTTGAGGCTTTGAAAGTATGGATAGGCGACTTTAAGCTTACTGCAGAGCGCAAGAAGATAAAGTTGCATTTCATTAATGACAAATTCGCTGGCGACAATATGATTGTTGCCGACAAGGAAAAGATTGCACGCGTGGTGTTTAATCTTCTTAGCAACGCATTGAAATATACACCTGCAGGCGGTGATATCTTTGTTGATATTGCTACCATAGGCGACAAGCTCCGTATAGATGTTCGCGATACAGGCAAGGGTATTGATAAAGATGAAGCCAACAAGGTGTTCGAACGTTTCTTCCAAGCTAAAGGTGCTGCCAGCGGAACAGGCATCGGCTTGGCATTGGTGAAGTCGTTCGTGGAATTGCATAATGGTGAAGTCAAGGTGGAGAGCGAACTTGATAAAGGTTCCGACTTCATAGTTGTTATTCCTCGTATGCAGGCAAATGGTACTGTTGTCATAGATGATGATGCAGAAGACAACCAATCGTTTGCCGATGAGTCGGCATTGCAATATATCGACGATGGAGACAAGCATAAGGGTAGGGTGCAACAAGTGGTGAGCGAAAATACTGACAAACCTACGGTGCTGATTATCGACGACAATAATGATATTCGACAGTATGAGCGCACTCTGCTGCAAGACAACTACTTTGTTTTAGAGGCCTCAGATGGTAAAGCGGGTATAGACGTGGCTAAGAAGGAAGTGCCCGACTTGGTGATTTGCGATGTGATGATGCCTGTGATGGATGGCTTGGAGTTTACTGAGCAACTCAAGACCAATACCGCCACCTCACACATCCCTGTAATCATGCTTACAGCAAAGAATCTCGAAGAACATCGTGCTGAGGGCTATGCGCATGGTGCTGACTCGTATATCACCAAGCCTTTCCATAGCAAGGTGTTGTTGGCTCGCGTTGATAACCTGTTGAAGCAACGCAATCTTCTTAAGAGTGTGTATCAAAGCAGTAAGGAGGCAGAGCAGGAAGTGGAAGCATCGAAGCTCGACGATAGAGATAAGCAGTTTGTTAAGCAACTCAATACTATCATACAGCAGAATCTCTCTAACAGCGAATTTGGAGTAGAGGATATCGGCAAGGAGATAGGCTTGAGCCGTGTGCAACTATATCGTAAGGTGAAAGCCATGACAGGCTCATCGGTTGTCGACCTATTGCGCAAGGCTCGTCTTGCCAAGGCAAAACGATTGCTCGAAAGTCGCAGTATGAGCATATCAGAAGTGGCTTACGAGGTAGGTTTCTCAGCTCCTTCTTATTTCACCAAATGCTTCAAGGATGAATACAATATGTTGCCAGGCGATGTAGCTAATAGCTAATGCTTGGTTTGGAAATGAATGCAAAATTAGCCAAATATGGTTTGGAAATGCTTATTTGTAAGGTGTTAGAACTCGAAAACGTGATAATCGGGGTGCTTTAGGTGCTCGAAAACGTGATAATTGGGATGCCATACATGCTCGAAAACGTGATATATACCACCAAATTCAGCAATAATCGTTCATACAATAATATAAATGTTGTATGAACGATTATTCTTATTATATGAAACTATATTTCTCTCTTGCTATTCGTTATAGCACTATCTTTGCAACAGAATTGCAGCATAGCTGTTATATCGCTCCTAATCATTATCAACAACACACACACATAATTCTTCAGGATAAATTATAGTCGCTTTTAATCTTCAATACACAATTAAGGTGAAAAGTAATGATTATTAGTAATCAGTAACTGCTTCATAATCTTGGGTGGTAATTTCAGGAGCCACCTCGAGGTTGCTCTATGTACATAGCGTATATGGAGCAACCTTTTCTTGTTAATCTTGTCTAAAATATTAATTAATTTTGTACAACATATTCTTTTATCTTGTATCTTTGTGTTTACAAACAACTCAAAAATTTGGTATTTGTTTAAATGCAAATGCTAAATGATGGAGAGATTTTTTCAGTTTTATAGATTGCAAGAGTTCTGTGGAAATCTTTTAAATAAGATTATCTATGAAAAGACTATATAATATTTTAGCTATACTATTTTGTATAATCCTTCTTTTGGGCTCTTGTACCGAAAAGAAGGTTGTTATTGGTGTATCGCAATGTTGTGGCGGACTTTGGCGCGAGAAGGTGAATAAAGAGATGCAACTGGCGAAGTATCACTATAAAAATACGGAATTGGTGTTTGCTTCTGCTGATAATGACGGACAGCGTCAGGCTCGCCAGATAGATAGCATGATAGCTAAAAAGGTTGATTTAATAGTTGTGGCTCCAGACAATGTGAATGATGTAACTCCTGCCATAGAGCGAGCTTATCGTGCACATATTCCTGTTGTGCTTTTTGACAGAAAAGTAAATACTACCCATTATACAGCCTCTATTGGTGGCGATAATGTGGAAGCGGGTAGGGAAGTAGCCCGCTTTCTTGCCAGTAAACTGGATGGAAAAGGTACCGTAGTTGAGATTACGGGCTTGAAGGATGCTTCCCCTGTCATTGGGCGCCATCGTGGTTTCCACGAGGTGATGAAGAATTATCCGGAAATCAAGGTGGTTACTCTGGACAGTAACTGGAAGAAGGAGCGTGCCCAGGAGTTAATGAAGCAATATCTGGATAAGGGCGGACATGCGGATGGCGTGTTCGGACATAGCGACCTGG
>HF993917.1 GCA_000436915.1 Prevotella sp. CAG:1092
GCAATAATTATAAGTATTATGCGCTATAAATGGTAGAAAAGCAGCAATGTGGATTCTATGTAGATACGAAAACGTGTGAGATTTAACGTATTTAACCTTCTTTCATACCTAAATTACAAAAAATGTGGGTGATGTGAGGTCGTTAGTAGTCACTCCATATGCCTTTTATTGTCACAGAGGTTCGTTTTCCCAACCAGAAGGAAAACCAAGGGCAGCCTTATCTATTTCATGGAACGTTGCAAAAAGTCTTTTCATCTTATCAAGCATATCATTGTTGGGTGATATGATATCAAGGAAATATTTGATGATGCAGATTGTAAAATACACTCTTTGAGGGTTTGTTGGCAGGGTAATCCAGGAATGAGCAATTCTTCTTGGAGTAACAGGCATAATGGAACTTACCTTGTTCCACACCCTTGAATGATGGCAACAGGCATTTCGCAACAAAGTCAGAGATGTTATCCAAGATTCCATGACGATAGGTTGCAAGCCGAAATAATGAGAGATGCGTTTGCGTATCTTGTCTGCTTTCAGATTACGGTAAATCATATTCACATTGCCCATAGTCAGCAACTCACCCAAAATCCATGATGGAGGATACGGGTCGCAATAGCCGTTCTTAAAATGCTTGCTAAATTCTTCTGTTGATTTCGCATATTCTCTGTCGATGGTGTTCTTTGTTTCTTGAAAAGTTCTTTGGTTGGCAAAGTGAACAGAATTTGTCAGCCAATAAATATCTCCTGTCATCTGTACTGGGATATTCATAATGGCACGACGAATAGCTATCTCTACTTTCTCTATCTCATTGAGAAGAAGCATACGCAACTTCTTGTCGAAACGATAGAGATTCAACACTTGTTGAAAAGTTGTACCATCTTTATACTGATGAGTTTCCTTTGGAGCTTTCAAGAATGGGTACATATAGGCAGAAAGACGATAGTACCCGATGCTCTCCAAATACCGTACCGCTTTGTCTTCATCGGAAATAACAAGCCCACGACTTTCCAACAGAGCCATCAAGTCTGCCTCTGTCATATAATGTTTCATGAAGTGCGGTAATCTTTCCATTAGCGTATTTTGAGAGTAAACGTATATATACAAAAAAGCCCCACGCATTTGAGCATCGTTGAGAGGCTTGGTGGGAACTGACGATGCAAAGATACGAATAATCATTGATAATACAAACTTTTTAGCAAGAAAAAGCACGATAAAGTGAAATTCTTTGACATATTTATATTTAATAATGTTAAATTAGACCTTAAAATCATACTTTACCAGCCAAACAAAGTGGTTTCCAAGATAAAAGTGTTACCTTTGTAAGGTCTATACTCATACCGAAAGCCCCGATGGGCAGAGGTTGGGCAGACATAAAATCAGACCTTAAAATCATACTTTTCCAGCCAAATAAAGTGGTTTCCAAGATAAAAGTGTTATCTTTGTAACGTCTATACCCATACCGAAAGCCCCGATGGGCAGAGGTTGGGCAGACATATACATTATAAAAGGCGTATCTGACGCTTTGGTTTTGACGATTCGTGAACTTCGCAAACTCATTTGTCAGTCAAGAACAAAGCAACAAGGAACGTCTCATGGGTGTATTGTATACAACCCTCATTGGCTTCGGTTGCATTTCGCATTCGTTGCAAAAAGGGTATTTATATACTTACACATACGTGGGGCTTTCGGCGTTGCTCGTTTCGGACTGACAGGGCAATGCGAAGGCCTACGAATCGTGGAACGAGTGACAGACTGGCTCCACGTTTTTTATTTTGTATATCCACCAATAAAAAAATAACCCTGCTGTGGTAGCCAGGCAGCCATCTTAATAATAATACAAGATGAAAAGATTTTTATTTGTTACCGCAGCATTGCTCGCAATGTCGGTATCTTTCTGTTTCGGTCAGTCCAAAGAGGACATTAAGGCTAGTATTGACCGTTGTGCAAAATTGGAGAAACTTTGCTCTAAACAGCCAAAGCAAACAGGAATTGCAGATGTTGACTCCTATGTACTGGGAGTTTACAATGCAGCCATCAGTTCCGCAGCATCATCAGCTTTACTTCAAGACCTTTATTATCGCCAGATTGGCGAAACAAAGGATGGTGTTGCAGACGTAACCATCAAGAAGCCTACCGTAGAGGAACTTGTCGCATTAGGCACAACTCTAACTGCAGAAGGTGTTTCTATCGCTGAGGCTGCGAAAGGTGCAGAAGCTGCAACCAAGGCATCTACTACTAACAAAAATCCAATGAAAGTAGCTAAGATAGCATCAGCTCTCGCCTTTACAAAAGATGCTTACCCAGTCTTGCTTGAAGAATCAAAGGCAAAGGTCGCTGCCATCAAGCAGATGATTGAAACAGCAAAAACTGCAAAGAATCTGTAATGGGAAATTTTCGTATTTTATATGCGGTCATACTTGCGTGTATCCTTTGTGGGTATACGCAAGTTTCCTTAGCAGCCGATGACCGCCCTGTCATAGGCGTAACTCAGTTTACCTGCGATGAAGAGAGTCCGTACACAGGACTTATAACAGAGAAAGTTGTGGAAATGTTGACTAACACTCACCGTTTTGTTGTTGTTGACAGAACAAGTCGCGATAAAGTAATGGATGAGCTTGAACTACAGAAGAGCGAGGCTTTTCTCGACAGCCATAATCTTGCAGAACAAGGTGCATCTGTTGCTGCCGAGCAATTGGTAACAGGTCATATTGTCAAGATTCCAGTTTATCGCATGAAGAACGGTGACGGAAGCACACGTGGCTATAAAGCGAGTGTAGCATTTCAGTTGAAAGTTGTTGACGTAGAGACAGGCGTAAGCAATGAGGCGCAGAGTTTTGATGGAAAATGCAGTAAGGAAATGCTGTCGCCAGAGAGTGCTGTTACAGCAGCCATGCAAAGCCTGCAATCCGACATATATGAATATTTCCGTATCAATTTCCCCGTCAAAGGAAAAGTCTTGAAGACGATAGGTAAAAGCACGATACTTCTCAATGTTGGCAAGGAAGCCGGAATTAAGGTCGGCGATATGTTTACGATAGAATCAGTAGAGATGCTTGACGGCAAACCGTATCCGTCAGAACTCGGGAAGGCCAAGGTGACAAAACTATCAGGAGAGTCATTCGCCGAATGCAGTGTGTCAAGCAAAATCATTACCGCTATTGAAAATAGTAAAGTTTCTCACAATTTAATTCGTTGTAACCTAATTATCAAAAAATGAGTATGAAAAAAATTGTAACAATACTAATGGGGCTGTGTGCGTTCTGCTGCACATGGGCACAAAGCATAGAGTCTCAAGTTACTCCTTTACCTACGGCACGACCAAAGATTATGGTCATACCATATACAACGCAAGATGAAGACATACGTACCGTTTTGGAGAATGACGTGAATAAGCGTATTGCCTTGACCAAGATAAAGGAAGCATTCGACCAAAGGGGGTATACAACAGTTGATTTTTTTGCCAAGTTAAAAGCCTTGTCAAAAGCAACCACATTAGGCAATACCCAAAAACAGGATGTCAAGACTATGATTATACAACAGTCTGGTGCAGATGTTTATGTCGAAGCGGAAATAAGCCTGTTGGAATCTCCTTCTGGCAATGCCATGAAAGTAATCCTGTCTGGTTATGAAACATCTACTGCAAATTCGCTTTCCAATGCTGTGTGCGAAAGTGGTAAATTTTACACCGATGACTATGGTAAACTTACATCAAGAGCTGTCGAGATAGGGATGGACAAATTCTTGAACACCATGCAGGAAAAACTGATGGACATAACTGAAAACGGACAATCCATAGCGGTAACAGTCGGCATTGACGAGACATCATCTCGCTCTATGTCGCAAGAGGTTGGCGCTGACGATCTTGCTTTGTCCGATGCATTAGAAATGTGGGTAGAAGAAAATGCTTATAAAGGCAATTACCATATCCAGGGAACAACCGACAAGCAGATGCTCTTCGACGATATTCGCATACCGCTAAAAGACGAGAACGGAAGAACATATAATATCAATAAGTTTGGATTGAAGCTGCTGACATTTTTCAAGAATCTTGGAATCAAGATTGAGAGAACTACAAGCAACAATATGCTGATTGTAACCATTAAATAACAGGAGGGTGGATTATGAGAAAAGTATTGCTTACAATGATAATCTTGCTGACCTCTTATGCAACTATTTTCGCACAAGGAATAGAAATAGCTTTTGCACTTCCTGTTGGTAATTGTCAAATAAGTGATAATACTGCAAAGATGCTAAGGAGCAAGTTCTTGCCAGCCATGACAGAAAGTGGAGTTGAAACAGCCGAAGTAAGTACCATTGCCATAAAGCCAGAGATTAGTTTCGTTAATAAACAAGTTGTTGAAGGCGGTATGAGGAATATACATACAAGCGACATACAATTCAATTTTGTCTGTACCAATCTTGCCACAAGTACAACTTTTGCAAGTTGTGTCGTTACAGTACGTGGAGAAGGATACTCTGATGATGACGCAATAAAAAATGCCATTTCTAAATTGTCCGCCCAAGACAAACGTCTAACAGACTTTGTGAATAAGGCAAAAGACAAAATCATAGATTACTATCAGCATAATCTTAATTCTGTTATATCACGTGCTCGCACTTTCGCCAATATTCAACAATATGATGAAGGACTGGCTCTGTTGTTTTCTTGTCCAGCGACAATCTCTGGTTACACAAAAGTCAATAACGAGATAACTACAATTTATCGTCAATACCAAACGCAGGAATGCAATAATGTCATTCAGAAAGCTCGGGCAGAATTTTCTAATGGTAATTTTGATGCGGCAGTCGAATATCTACAACAAATAGATATGACAAGCTCTTGTGCTACTGAAGCCAAACAACTATGCACGCAAATCAAGCTAACTAAAGATGCAGAAGCTCGGCGGGCAGTTGAACTCATCGAAAGACAATCACAACGTGAGACAGATCTTGAAAAAACTAGAATAAAAGCGGCACGTGATGTGGCTGTTGCTTATTGTAAAAGAAGAAGTGATGTGTATTTTATTTGGTAACATCATCGGTGTATTCGATTAGATGCGAGAAACCTATATGATTTCTCACATCTAATCATTCACCGTCTTACCCCCTGTGCTCTTTCTTTGTTTTTCCATCCGAGTTGCTTGCCGCAAACACCGTCTTATCCATTCTATATAATCTTTGTCCTTCTCACGTCCCCAGTCCTTGGTATCGCTGCCTCCTTGGCTTTCTGCGAAGTTCGTTGCTTCGTTTACGTAACCGACATACAAGTACATGGCACAATAGATGATTTTGTCACCATGAGTGATAAAGTCCATAGTAAAGCAATTATCAAAGAGACTACTGTCATGATTACTTGTCATACGTGGATAGATGTCTGCTATCTCAGCCAACGCCTTCATGCCAGCCAACGCCCAAATCTTATTGATCATCTGTTGGTGGTATGAAACAGCTGTTTTTCAAAATCAGCTTCAAATCAGTCCTTCATCGTAACCACTCGTAAACCCTTGTCAACTACGTTCACGATATGACAAAATAAAAGCTCCGCAAATTCTCCACGGTAGAAATACGTTGCAAAAATATGTAGGAAATCGGGAACTGCCAAAAAGCACTCAGAAAGTGTTAAAAATCAAAGAGTATTGAAAATAAAGGCTTTATATTTAGTTAGTCATAGTGAGTAATGGTTAGTTATAAGGCTCTAAATACAAACGGAAGAACAGATGAAAACCGAACATAGGGAAGTAATAAGTCTGCTCCGCAAGGAGTATTCCATTCGGGATGTGGCGAAGTTAAGTGGAAGGGGCGTGAAGTACGGTGCGACGAGTTAAGCGATTACTAAAAATGCAATCACCGCAATAATACTATAGATTTTACGTTTCTTTCAAAGAAAGGGGTTGTGCAATTGTGGCTTAAAGGATAAAAGCACTGCCTTTGCATACAATAATAAGTTACAATACGTTTAAGGTCACAATTTGTGATTTTGAAAATGAATATAAATATGACAGACATAACGGAAAAGACAGAAAACGGCGAACTGGCCACAAATCGTGACCAGTTGGTTGTCGTAGATAATATAGAGTCTCTAATCTTTTGATTTTTAGTACCTTAAAGTTACAACAATTTTCGCTAACTACCAAATTTTTAGACACTTATATTTCGTTCAGCTCACGTTGTATTATAACAAATAAATTAATAAACAATGAAAAAATTATTAATTTTTATAATGGCTTTTATAATTATAAGCTGTAATGCAGATACCAAAACTGTTGCAAATATAGTTGTATCAGAATCTCTTGACACAATATCAGATGAAGGATTATCAGATTGGGAATTGTTTATAAAGCATTTTCCAAGAAAAAAATCCACTGTGGTAAGAGATTATGCAGGTAATGTAATAAAAGAGCAATCACTTGGAGTTTTAAATACAAAAGTAACATCAGTACAGCAATGTGCAGATGCTGCAATACGCTTAAGAGCTGAGTTTTTCTATTCTAGAAAAGAATATGATAAAATAAAGTTTAAACTTACATGTGGTTTGGAAGTCCCTTTTTCTAAATGGGCTTTAGGTTATAGAGTAAAAATTAATGGTAATAACTCGCTCTAATTTGGACTTTGATTGAAAATCAAGAAGTTGGGCGTTTGCCTATATTATATAGGTAACAATATGGAAACGA
>HF993918.1 GCA_000436915.1 Prevotella sp. CAG:1092
AGCTACGCTGAAGCGCAAAAGCAGTTCGACTTAAAAATGATGTCAATCAACGAGGCAAATGCGCCAGAAAAGAAAATTGTTGTTGAGTCATGGAACCCTGACAAGCAAGAGGAACTGACAGTGGAGGCTACTGACAAGATGAAAAAGGAAATATCTCGTGAACGCCAGATTATGATGAACGCAAGCCGAATTAACGAGAAGAAATCACAAAACCTCAACCCAATTGGTGAAGGATGTTGTAAGAATGAATGCGATGGATACAACTTCGAAGATGCCAAAAATCCAAAGGATTCGTTTAAAAACATAGACAAAGACCATAGGAAGCCTGGAAAAGCAGCAAAAGCAAACAATGGTTACAAGGACGCTAAGATTGAAGAAGCTTCTGAGCCTCTTGCTTGGCATAGCACTGGTAAAGATGCCGCTGGAAACATGGCGGATACTTACATGGATAGGTCGCATGGAACAAAGATAGGAAATTCAGCTCCTTTCGATGACGCTTGCGGAAAGGACATTGATGGCATTTCTTGCAATGCAAAGTCAAGAAAAATGAAGAACGGTGTTGTCGAGGAAGGAGATTCTATGGCAATGGATAATGGTGAAAACCAGAATTCACCAAAGGTTGGTGTCGGAAAGATTGGCAAGAACGACCCATTTAACGGAGAACAAGGCAAGAGAATCGAAGAAGATATTGATGACTTGAATTCTGACGCAGACGTTGAGGACGATGACGTTTTAGCTGACGATGGTGCATTAGATGATGGAAATTCAACAGAATACGAGGTTGAGTTTGGCGATGATGACGATGATGATGATACAGACCCAGACTTACATGATTTACAAGACCAAATATCAGATTTATCAGACAAGGTTGACTCAATATTAGATGCCGTTGGTGGTGACGAACCTACTGTTGACACTGAGGAATATGATGACGATGACCTTTATGACGATGATGACGATGAAATGACTCTTGAATCAAGGTCTTTCAATCGTATGAGGAGAAGAATGAACGAGGATGAAATGAGACCTTTATCAAGCCGTGGACGTATGTCTTCAATGGGCAGTAATAGGCTTAATGACTTCGGTAGACATCCAGCATACCAAAAGAGGGTTATGTCTTTGCCAAACACGGATATGGAAGAATTCCCTGGATACTACGACATGAACGACGACTCTGTTCGTAGCACAGCACCTTATGGTAAGAAAATAGGACGTGGAACACCATTCGAGGTTGACCCAGAGGAAGTAAAGGATGCTATTGCTGAGTCAATCATGCGACACCTTGGAAAAAAAAACATACGATAACTGAAAAGTATGTGCTCGACACAGGCATACCAAAACAGGACAGCACGCTTGACATGGAAATGCTACCTAACGAAGGCATGGAAGATCCAACGGAAGACATTCCGCCAATGAATGACATGGGTGGTGAAATCCAAGACACTGACATGCCAAGTGAAGGTGATGGTATGCAAGACATCCAAACGAACAATGACGAAGGAATAGACATATACAATAGTTTGCCAGTTGAGAAGAAGAGTGCTGCTATTAAGTATATGAAAAGCATGCAAGATGATTCATCGTCAGATTCAAATGACGATAAAAACAAACAGCAAGCAAATATGCCTATGGAATCAAAAAGGAGCATTGAAGATTTGGTTACTGAAATCACAAATGGAATCATAAACGACTTTGACATGAATGACAGAGAAGGCGTTAAAGGGACAAAACGTGATGAAAGAAAAATAACTAACAAAGACGTTAAAAGAAGAATAAAAATGAATCCTTTTGTTAGTCGTATGTAAAAAGTTAAAAAAGGGAAGCTATTGACGGCTTCCCTTTTTGTTTGATGTTTGATATTTATTAATAAATTAATGACATGAAGACATACATTTTTGAAAAAAGACAATTAAAGCTCAAAGAGGAAGATATTAATCTGCAATCAGATTCAGTAAGCAATAGCACAAATCCGAGGAAAGAAGTAAGTGTGGACCCGATTTCTGCCCAAAACGGTTCTGCTAATTTGGCGACTGACATAAGCAAGGCGAAGAGTAAAAACCCAAACGCATCTACATACGTGTTTAACGCTTCTTCATATGCAGACAAGAATAAGTCAAAACAGCCCACAAATATTAACATTAGCGCAAATAGCCCTACGGATTTGTCAAATGAATTGAATAAGGCTATGACAAGTGACCCACAAGTTGCGCAAGCTGTCAACAATGGAACTGCAACAGTAAAGGCAACACTAAAAAACGAATCTATAAGTTTGACAAAAAGGGAATTAGATAAAATTTTATTAAATCTTTAATTCATGAAAAAGATTATTTTAAGCCATGATAATTTAAATGTAATCAAAGAAAGCTTAGATTATTTAAAGAGCAACAAACTTCCTAACTACGTGTATAAATCTGTCAAGAGTCATAATACGTCTTTAGGTGATTGTCCATCATTCCCACCTTCTCACGATTACGATTTTGATTATAAGGTTTTGAAAAAAAGGTACAATGAAATCATTGACGAAATGGCAACGTTTGGTTTTCCAGAATCAATCGACGAATCCGAAACCATTTTGTCAAAATTAATGCGGATTGCGGTCGCAAAAGAAAAACCAATAAGGCCACAGTTAGAGAAATTGGTTGAAAACGTTGTGATACAATTGTTCGCAGTACCAACAGAAACTATAAATTTAAGTTGTGAACTAAAAGATAGGGTGGAATGTGGGCAATCTTTGAGAATTGTCCCTGAAGATAATAGCGATGATGAAGACTCATACTCATTTTCAGATATAAATGAAATAAACAAAGTGGATGACATTGTCAAACAACGAAGATTTATCGATTCCCTTATACAAGGTTACGCCATTATTGCTTCAAGGTACGAGGATGTATACTCAGATTATTTCGTTTCACACGGTTTTTCTGATTTGTTGGAACTGTATCATAAAATAAATGTTTTGAACGATTACCTAACTTTTGTAAAGGAAGAAAAAATAAGTAAGAAAAACCCAAGCTTGATATCGTATGTTAGTGTCAATTTAGGGCATGGAGACAACAAAACTTCAATTAAGTCACAAGGCTTAATATTCCCATATTTGCTAAGGGAAACAATTAGGGGGTTTATGGAATTGTTCTCGTCTCATGGTTTGCCTAAAGACAACAGCAAAGCTCAAATCATAATCAATAGGGCTGATTATACTATGGCAGAACCTTGGGACATACGATTTGGAAAAACACTATGGGAACTGATGTTTGGAAGCGACAAAATTGACCCAACTGTCATCCCATATTTTTTCGCTGATTTTTGTTCCTTGGACAGCGGAGACTTTTTTAAGATTAGTCAAGAACTTTTGGCTAAAACCAAAAAAGGAAGGGAATATGTTGAAAATTCCGTTGCCTATATAAAAAATGACATTGATTACCAATTGTTTTTGAATAACATCAAACAAAAAAATGTTGATTCGTCAATTATTACTGACGGATATTTAACATCTGATGATTTGGACAACTACACTATTGAAGAAGAAGATGCCATAGAAGAAAATATGGAAAACGAGTACCTTGACAAAAGTCACGGAATGTTTTTAAAAAACTATTTAAATGATGATGAAATTTATTCATCATATGTATCTGAAAACTTGGCAGATTTTCTAAATAGATACTATTATAAATTGAAAGATG
>HF993919.1 GCA_000436915.1 Prevotella sp. CAG:1092
CTATGCGCTTGTTGGGCTTTCAGCCCGTTTTAAACTAAATCCGAAACTTTAATTATTTATTGCCGTCAGAAAAGAAAAAAGTGATATAAGTTAACAAAGATTAAATAGACTTATAAAGTGCTATAAAAATAGCGCGTTTTGCAAATAACACTTTAATTTTGCAAAATAATAGAAGTGCGTACTAAAAACAAAAGATAGAATTATGATGAAAATACTTTATGCTCCATTAACATTGGTGTGGGCGATACTTATGGTTTCTTGCTCTTCAGACGATGATTTGATAGAGAGAATTACTCCAGCCCAATGGAGCCGAGAAGTAACTGATAGTGATGTAAAGATACAATTATCTACGGGCAGCAAAACTACTAAAGCAAGTATCACTTCTGACGAAAATGGACTTTTTAATGCCAAAGGAATGAGTGTGTTCTGTTTGGCTACCGACTGTATAAATCAATCAACTATCAAAATCGATTGGAATAAAGGTAGTGATGGCTTTAAATACTCTGTATGGGTAAACAATGTGCAGATTAATGCAAAGATAGATAAAAATAACGAAAAGACTAATCTGACATGGGATGATGACAACGCTCGTTGGTATCCTTCAGGTAGTTGGCATAAATATGCATTCTATGGTTATTATCCAAGAGTGGCTGACGAAAATATTAGCTATTCGTCGACAAAGATTACTGCTACAATACCTTTGGATGGTACACAAGATGTAATCTACGGCGAGGCTTCATCGACAGATCCGAAAGCATATAGCAGAGAATATTTTGAGCAAAAACAGCATAAATATGAAATCCCTGCTATGAGCTTTAAACATAAGTTTATGCGACTTAAATTCCAAATTGCAGCAGGAAGCTATGGTAATAATGGTACTGTGGATGCCTTGAACTCTGGAGTTAAGAAGATTGAGGTGCTTAATGTGCCTTCTGAGGTAAACTTGGTTATTGCAGATAGAGAAAACTCAAGCAACAATGGAGCAATCTCTTTCACACCAGATATGAACAATAGCTATGAGCTAAAGACTGATGATGCTGCTGATGGTATAACAAGTCTTTTCACTCATAAAGATAATGACGAAACTACTCCTTTGGCGTATTGGGTTCCTTCTGCATGGTCGAAATTTATAGGTCAGGGAATCTTAGTGCCTGTGCCAACGGCAGACAACCATTATTATGTCAGAGTGACATTGGTGAACAAAAAGGGTGAAGAGTTTGTTTCTGCGCCAACATTGATTGAAAACACCAGAGACTTTGTGGCTGGAAGATCATACAGAATTCGTCTAACCATTAGAGGCACCAATAGCATACAGTCGACAGTGGATAATTAAGCTTTTTCGACTACCATATGATACTTGCCCAAGTATCACGTATTACTT
>HF993920.1 GCA_000436915.1 Prevotella sp. CAG:1092
CATCTGCTTATCGTCGTTCAATCTCTTCATCAGCTCGTAGTTGTATTTATGAGCCACCTTCTTACTCTTCCTTGCCCATATTATAAACTCAGTTGAGTATGTAAAAAATCGGCACGAGATGTTGGCAGGTGGATTTGTTTTCTGCCATGTAATAACGTTCAGAATCTTGTATCCAAGTTCCGTTAGACAATTTGCCACGGAAAAGATATTATGGTATGTACCAGAAATCCAGATAGTACCATTATCCTTTAGTTTGTCGCGACACAAACGAAGCCACTCCATATTGTACGCCCTCATCTCCTCAGGCGTCTTCCCCTTATCCCATTCGCCTTTGTCCACGCAAACCACCTTTCCATTCTGCAGACTTATGCCGCCATTAGATAGGAAATAAGGAGGGTCGGCAAATATCATGTCGAACTTGAAACTAAAGTCATTCAGCAACTGGAACGAATCTCCATGAGCAAGAAGGAAATCGTTGGTCGGGGATTTGTAATAGGTCTTTAGTTTCTTATTTTCGACTGCAAAATCTACATCTGCAAAATTATCAGAATCAAGAACTATCTTTTCTTCCTTATAATATTTGCGCACCAATTCTACAGCTTCCGTTTCAGAGGCTGCAGAAACTGTTTCTAAGTGTTTTAACCTTTCCGTTATTTGTATGTGATATTCCATAATTAGGACACAAAAGTATATCAAAATACTTTAGAAATCCCTAAAAGATCATAGTTTGACTTTTGTGATCAAAAATGATCATTTCCGAAAGTTCACAAATACATTAAAGACAAACACTTAGGCATTTTTTTGTGAATAGCTATAATGTTAATTATTGATCTCAAGATTTAGATAAATCCCTCGTTTGCTCTTGCCAAACACATTATTTCATATTGTTTGCTTATACACTCATAACTATGAAAATCAACACGGTCTTTAATATCCTTAAAAGCTGTTCGGCTCATCACTTTATCAAACTGCTCCTTCCGATTTTGTGGAGCTACAATCAAGAAGCGGCTATAAAAATCTTGCAAATCGCAAAACTTGGTTACCGAATTCTGAATGTCTGTTGAGTGTTCTACTTCGAAGAAACTATTTGGCATTTTGCGGTCATTAAACCAAATCACATCAACCGTCCTTGCACGATTAACAATCTCGTCGCGCCCGAAAGTAGGAATATGAATAGTAGAGCAGATGTCTTTTAGCGGAGTTTCAAGAAACTTGCGATTTTGGTCTTGTGCAGGTACGTATGTTGTAAAATTTTTCATATTACCAATTTCCACTATCAATCCTTGATAGTAGCTATGCGTAAATCGTTCATCATCACTCGTCGCATTACCTTTCAAATTAAACTTAGCAAGCACTTCTTCACGACACTCCTCTAAAGCCCATAATCCAGGTTGAATTCTGAAAATATCCTTTGACTGCTGAACAATTCTACGTATAGATTCATTCGGAGTCTTTGTTGCCCAACAAGTAGTATCAACAAAGTGGTATAGATTGCCCAACGTGGCATAGCCACCATGTTTGCGCAAGGTGTCTACCACTTGTCTTTCTTGAGTGTATTTCTTGTCTACCATAAAGGTTGTATTTTCGTTAATCAAGTGCCATATATTATATACTAAAGTTTCGGATTTAATTCCAAACGG
>HF993921.1 GCA_000436915.1 Prevotella sp. CAG:1092
CTTTCTGATGTAAACCTAATACATCAAAAACAATGACTATAGAATAACGGTCCCCAAATATTTTTGCGTGTTCTAGTTCATTTTTAGTTATAATGAAAGAAAAATCTGTTCGGTTAACTTTCGTTGTTTTCACTTCAAGATAAACCTCTCTGCCATCTTTATCAAAAATCAATACGAGATTACGACAGATTTTGATAATAAATGCCAGAATTAAAGACTTTAAAATAGGAAACAAGGCATTAGTGTCCAATAAAAATTGGACACTAATGTTCTCGGTTAAAGGCTTGAAGTGCAATTTCTTTGAGTGATGCATCTTCACTATAAAACCACTCTCTAGCTTTTTCAAGAATGATAGTTACATTTCTTGTTTCCATATTATTTAATTTTAGATTAGACATAAAAAAGGAGCCTATAAGAATAGACTCCTAACCGAGTTTTACATGTACATAAAACTCACACTTTGTTGCAACCAAATGGGCTCGAAGGGGATTTAACCCTCTTGATTATGATTCAATCGACTATTATTTCTTTTTTTATATATATCCAGGCTACTTCCCATCAAATCCTGCAAAATTATAGTTTGTACTATAACTTACTTGATTACCATTTTTAAATCCAGGTTTTCCTGCCTTACCATTACGATACCAAGTATTTCC
>HF993922.1:0-922 GCA_000436915.1 Prevotella sp. CAG:1092
AAAAGGGAAACCACCTTACGGCGATTCCCCTTTCATTATATTAAAGAAATCTACGATTACTTCTTAAGAACCTTAACGGCCTTACCGTTGCGAACAACGATGTAGAGACCCTGCTTGCTCATGTTAGCGATGCGCTGTCCGTTGATGTTATAGATAGCGTCAGCCTTAAGAGCCTCGGTCTGAATCTCTGTGATACCTGTTGCAGGACCATTCCAACCAGCGTTGTCACCAGCCTTTGTGAGGGTGAGGGTGAAGTCGGTTGCAGAGAACCATGTAACCTTAGAAGGCTTATTGGTCTTTGTAGAGTCGCAAGTTACACCGATTGTAAGAGCGTGGTTTGTAACCTCGATGTTAGGAATCTGAAGGTTCATCCAACCACGACCATTACCACCATTAGCGTTGTATGTTGCAGAGTATGTAGCGTAGTTAGGATCTGTTTCGCTCAAACCACCATCGATCTTAGCCTTAGCCTCTTCCCAAATCTTACCATACTTGTCCATAGCGAATACTGTGCTGTCCTTACCTGTTGTCTGATCGATGTAAGTGTAGGTTTGAACAGGGATTTCCATCCATGTAGTGTCGGCAGCCTCAGCACCTGTAGATGCGAAGAGGAATGCACCCTCTGCAGATGTACGTACGTTGGCAGCAAGAGTATATGTTCCGTTTGGAAGACCTTCGATAGCCTGATCCATGTAGATGTTGTTCTTACCTGCTGTACCATTCCATGAGTCGAAGTATGTGCGGTCAGCATCGTCTGTGAAGTACTGTCCCTTCTTTACAGGATCATCGCCTTCGCCCTTGATAACATTCCAACCATCGGTAGATGCAGTCTGAGCGTTGATGATAAAGCCTGTGTAGTCGGTAGAGTTAGGATTCTTCTCGTAAGCCTCCTGAGCATTTGCAGTAGCAGTAGCAGCAGTAA
>HF993922.1:992-6702 GCA_000436915.1 Prevotella sp. CAG:1092
GACATAAGGCCCTTCTTCTGTTCAGTCATAGTGAAAGAAAGAACTTCCTTAGCAGTAGCTGAAGTGAGAGTCTTCAATGTTTCGTCTGCTGTGTTGTAAGCAGGAACATAGTTGTTGACATAAGCCTTCAAGATTGTGATGATGCTGTCAACCTTATTGTAAGTACCATTGTTGATGTAAGCCAATGTGTTGTCGTAAGCAGACTTAGCAATTTCAGTAGCCTCGCCATATGTACCATCGGCAACAGCTACAGCAACAGTAGGAATAGTCTTGCCCTCAGCATTGATTTCCTCGTACTTAGCCTCAGAGTTCTGAGCGAGCTTGATAGCAGCGTTAAGCTTAACAATGTCGCCTGTTTTTGTGTATTCTGCGATGCTGTCGTTAGCAGCAGCCTTGTCTGCACCAAAGTGCATAGCAGCTACGAGCGCCTTAGCATTCTCAGCCTTAGCAGCGAGAGCTGCTTCGATTTCAGCCTGTGTAGCAGCACCGAGGTATAGGAGCTGGAAGTTTGTTGCGCAGAACCAACCTGACTGGTTTTGATTAGCAAGTGTACCAGAAGCACCGATAGTGAGTCCGCCATCGTGAACGAGCACCTTGTCTGATGTAAGAGTTGTCCAAGTTCCAGCGTTGTTGTCGTTCCACAAACCTTCTGTCAAAGATGCTGAGTTGCTTGACTGCAATGAGCTTGTTGCGAATACGTGCTGATCGTTTACAAAGCCATCCTGTGTAATCAAGTCGCCGCTAACCTTATAGTATCCGTTAGGCAAATTCTTGATAACCTGAGAAACCTCAAGGGTCTTGCCATCGGTATTAGCCTTCCATGCGTTCCAGCAGATACGACCCTGAGCGTAGTTCAAACGCTGGTCGCCATCAGTACATGTACCTGTCTTAGTCCAACCCTCAGATGTTGCAACTTCAGGTGCCTTACCAACCTCGAAAGTATCCTGGTTAGGGTATGTGAATACGCCATTCTCGATAGTTGGCTCTGAGCCTTCCTTAACGAACATTGGGTTCTGTACAAGGAATGTATAGTCAGCAGGAGTGTCAGCAGAAGCAACCTGGCTCATCATATAAGTAAGATAAGCCTGCTTTAGCTCTGTAGCGTAAGCAACGATATCTTCCCACTTACCATTATTTATAGTCTTGTCGTACTTTGCGAGAACAGTCTGAAGATCTGCGAGACCTGGGTAAGCCTTCGCAGCTGCAGCTGTAGCCTTGGTGTATGTAGCAATGACAGAAGGTACAATATCAGCAGTCTTAATGATAGAGTCCTTAAGTGCTGTAACTTCATCAAGAGTCTTCTTCATCAAATCAGCATCACCAGAACCCATTGCTTTATCAACAATCTCAGTAGCTTTGTCAAGCTGATTAACAAGACCTGAATATTCAGCATATTTTTCAGACAACTCTCCCAATTCATCATAGAGATTGCCCAAATCTGAAGTATAGATTTCCTCAACAGAAGCTTCACCTACCTTATAAAGCTTAACACCGTCGACAATAACCCAAGGGTTTTTGTTTGAGCCTGTGGCACCTGACTTATAACCAAACTGGAGTGTAAAATCTGAAGTTGGAGTAAACTCAAACTCGTGCTTTGTCCATTCTGTAGCAGAAAGACCTGTTGGATCAGAGAATTCATCCTTACGGCAAATAACCTTTGTAAGGTCTGAAGCCACATATTCAGGTTTACTTTCATCAACATTTTGGTTCAAGTTGATAGTCCAGTATTCCAAGCGATATTTAGCGCATGGCAAAGATACTTTCTGCTGATAAGCTACAGCTCCTCCCCATCCTGCACGCATATAGAGGAAACCAAGGTTGTCGTCGGTATCGTCAGCTGCAGGCTTAGTTGGAACTGTAATAGAACCAGCTGGTTTGCCATCACCCATTCCGAGGTATCCTTCCTTTAAGCTATAAGGGAGAGCTCCATAATACTTCCACTCTGGCTTTGTGGTAGCATAAGCTTCAGAAACTGTCCATCCCTTAGGAGCGCCAAGGAAACCATACCATGAAAGGTCGCCAGCTACGTTGTAGCCTTTACCATCTGTTGGCTCAGCATAGTAATCGCCATTTGCTGATTTTAAGAAACGAGAACGGTCTGACTTTTCGCCTGTTGCAGTAGTTTCAGAAGTTGGTTTACCTTCGTCGGTGAAAGTTAAGCCCTCATCGAAACCTGCGTTAGTAATAAGATGTGTTACATCTTCCTCTTGTGCGAAAGCTGAAAAGCTGAATGCCGCAGCAAGAGACATAAGTAATACTTTCTTCATTTTCAGGATAAGTTAATTAGTAATATAATTATTTTATTTAAGTTTTATCACGATGGAAACGTAGATTCTCGGTGCAAATTTACTATTTGTTTAGTATAACAAAGGGAAAAAATAGAGAAAAAAGGAGTAAAATATGCTTTTTATCCCCACCCGACCTTTAAAAAAGACGATTTATAGTATATATCACACTAATTATTTGCCAAAAAAGTTGGATGGTTTTATTTTTTTATTAACTTTGCCACCAAGTTTTCTACCACCTATATTATCAAACCTAAATAAGAGTTTATTTGTAGAGGAAATTAACACCTAAGAGTTATAACAGACATAAGTCAGCCTTTGCGCCTTAGTAGCTGTCGTGGAAAGATTCTTTTCCTAACTCGCAACTATTATGGCACTTCACAAAGTGCTACAACGCCAGTATATGGAGGAGTTATTCGTGATTGGCAAGATAATACTATTTTTGATGCCACAATTTATAAGAATAACGCAGCTCAAGTTTGCGGCATACACATCCAAGACAACTATACACAAAGTGACGTGTCAATAAAACAAAATAACGTAAAAGATTGTTTGGATAAGTCAGCAGCTGATTTGACTAACACATTCTACATCAACTACGTTAGTATGATTACAAGAGATCTCGCTAAGCCAATGGATGCGGCAAAGAAAATGAATCCTGCAACTGTAAACTTGTTGGCTAATACTTCTGGCAAGACAGGTATCATGTTCTATGACTTCTGTGCTGATAACACCTATGGAGGTAAAGACCTACAAAAGGCTATCCTTAACCAGAACCACAAGTATGTGTTTGGAAAACGCACACGTGTTTCTGCATCTAAAGGTAATGGTACCGGTGTTGGCATAGCTGGCGACGAATATGCAGATGGATCTGACGTATTTGCTAAACCACACAAGAACTTCTAATCCCTAACTTCAATATAGGCATAGTCAAGTGGTAGGCATTCTCTCCTACCCTTGATTAGCCTATGTTTTCTATCTTTTATATGAGAAACTTATTATTAGCTATATTGATGTGTCTGCCTTTGGCAACTATGGCACAGGAAAAGCAGATGGTGGTTTACCGCGACGGACGAACTCCTCTGCGCATAGACGTAGCTTCGATCGACAGCATAACATTCGAGGATGCTGTGGAGGAGCACGAATATGTAGACTTAGGGCTGAGTGTGCTTTGGGCTACATGCAACGTCGGAGCTGCTACACCTGAGGAATATGGCAACTATTTTGCATGGGGCGAGACAGTAACAAAGGATAGCTATACGGAAGAAAACTACGTGTATGCAGAGAAGGGTGCATACAAAGATTTGCCTAAGGATATAGCTGGCACAGAATATGATGCTGCCACAGCTATATGGAAAGGAGAATGGCGCATGCCTAATATCAACGAGGTGGAGGAATTGGCAAAGAACTGCACATGGACATGGACTGCACAAAAGGAGGTGAACGGATATCGCATAGTTGGTCCTTCGGGCAAAGAGATATTCCTTCCTGCTGCTGGTCAATGGCGCAACGCTCCTATCAACGTTGGCTCCACAGGCTATTATTGGACAAGCTCTTTGTCTGACGAATATTCCTCTGCAGCCTACAACCTCAACTTTACAGGCTTTAGCGGCAGATGGAGTGCCAACCGCGCCTACGGCTTCTGCATAAGGGCTGTATGCAATAAATGAAGGAGGACAGAATGATACAGCCTATCTATTGCCACACACAATGCCTACAATCTAAAAAAAGAACTTCATAAAAACACAAACTTCCCTTCTCGAAATAAGAAGGGAAGTTTTTTTGCTTTATTATTCTTCATCGAAATAAGATGCTGACGGCATTGCTACGCCGTCGCTACAGCATTTATTGAATCTTGCGCGCGACTTACGTTCACGACAGAACATGGCTTTTGTAGATTCTTCGTCTTCGGTGAACGCAAGATGATTGTCGATAGCCATAGCTCCAGCCATTCCCTCAACATCAAGATTGTCGGTGCCGATAAGAGTGAAAGTCCAATTCTGCTTCTTCAGCTTCTCTATGAGGTTTTTCACCATCTGCAGGTTATACTCACTTGAACAATTCTCTTCGCCATCGGTGATGATGGTCACCAACACGTTGTCAGCCTCTGTGGTCTGCGCATTCATCTTCGCAATACCCTTGCCTATAGCATCATAGAGCGGAGTAGCGCCACCAGGCTGATAGTCTCTCTTGGTCAGTTGCTTAGCCTTGTTGGCATTCACATTGTCGTAGTGAACCTTGAAGTGGTCGCTATCGAAAGTAATCAAGGTTAGTCGCTGTTCCATATTAGGGTGTGCCTTCATCATCTGTTGGCATGTGGTGATGGTTTCGTTGATTCCTGCCAATGCCTCACGATGAATGATGCTCATGCTGCCCGATTCGTCGACGATAACAAGATTGAATACTCTCTTCTGTGCAGTTTCGTTAGTCTTCATAATGTAATCTCCTATAGTTTAATTGTTATTATAATGTTATTTAATTCTTATAAGAATGTTGTTTTATCCTTATAAGAAACAAGTGGATGAAAAATTAAGTTGATGGTGATATTTTTTTGTATCTTTGCATAAGATAAGCTGCACTCGGCAATCAGAAAGCAAGCTTTCATTGCGCTCGTTTGCATTATCTTTGCAAAAAATAGTAAGAAAATAGCAAAAGACAGCATAACTTTGCAGCCACTATGAAGAAAGAAAAAGACCCTATGGGAATGGCAATAGCCGACTATTATAAGAATGGTGTAGCAGGAAGACTGCGTGTGTTCTCGCCCGATTTTGATGAGGACGAGATTCCTGTCGACACCTTGTATCGTGAATACGAAGAAATGCCAAAGTTGGAGCAGACGGCACTAACTATGGCTAAAGGCAACATCCTTGACGTTGGTGCAGGAGCTGGTTGCCATAGTCTTGCTTTGCAGGATATGGGAAAGAAGGTTGTGGCTATCGACATTTCGCCTTTGGCTGTAGAAACAATGAAGCTTAGAGGTGTGGAAGATGCAAGAGAACAAGACTTCTGGCTCATAAACGAGAAGTTCGACACCATACTGATGCTGATGAATGGAATCGGCATTGTTGGCACCATCAGCCAACTACCTAAGTTCTTTGACCATATTGCCGAGATTATGGAGCCCGACGGTCAACTTCTTGTCGACTCTACAGACATCTGCTACATCTTTGAAACCGAGGATGGCATAATAGAATTGCCTGAGGGGGATGGATATTATGGCGAGCTGAAATATCAGATGCAATATAAGCGCACTAAGGGCGAGGAGTTCCCTTGGCTGTACATCGACTTCGAAACTCTCGCCACAAAAGCTGCCGAATGTGGTTTTTATGCTGAATTGGTGGAGCAAACCGATGACTACAACTTCCTGGCTCGCATCACTAAAAAGGCTTAACTAGACCTCAAATCCGCAAGCAATCTCAATGGCA
>HF993923.1 GCA_000436915.1 Prevotella sp. CAG:1092
CTCTTGCTTGTTGAGGTTGCTCAATATCTCAATATCATGCCTGATGAACTTCGTGAAGTTTTGGCTAAGGATTACAAGTTCTACCTCGACTTGGCAGAGAAAGGGCAGAAAGGACCTACAGCCAAACAGCTCCGCATGATGGCAGCGATGAAGAGGATAATGGGGGAATGATAAATTTTAAATTTCAAACATTAAATCAAAATGAAAAACAATGATCAAATAGTTTTAAAATCTAAAGTAAGGGGATGCTTAAATTTTACTAAACAGAAGGGTAAAGTCAATGCAGATTCTGATGTAGATGGAAACTTAAATTATACAAGCCAAGAATTGCCAGATGATGAGAAATGCAATAAAAAGGTAAGTTGGTGGACAAAGACGCATGTCATTTGTGTGGTTATAACAACTATAATTGCCGTCTTGGGATTTTTAATTCTTCACAATTTTATTAAGTTATAACTTGTCTTACGGTTTATCCGAATTTCTGTATTTTACAAAAAAATGGTTATGATTAAAATGTTTGCCAAGATTAGAGGATGGTTCAATTTTGTACATCAAACTGTGAACAATTACAGCAACACCCTCCTTATGCCGATGAACGACTTCATTAAATCGTACAGTACAAATGGCATAACATATATTTCTTTTCCAAAATTCGCTGAAATAAAGCATCAAATATTGACAGAACCATATCGGCTCATACAATTCATGGGATTGTCAGGTATTGGCAAAAGCCGAATGATATTTGAGATATTCCATGGAATCGACAATTCAAATAATTATTATTGCAGCAATGCTTCTGATGATAGGTTACTGAATGAGTTATCTACATTCTTACGAGAAAGAATGAATGAAGAAGGTGTCATCGTTTTAGATGATTGCAACGGTGATGCATTTAGCAAAATTAGTAAGTTGCGTTTGGAAATCAATACCAAATACAAGATTATTGGTATTTATAATGATACAGAAGATATTGTACGAGAAAGAGGGGTAAACCAACTATATTTAAATCGTAGAGATTTGCTCGATTCTGTCAACCAATATATTCAAGATCAAATAGGATTGCTGGGCAATCAAGCAGAAAATATTGTGCGACAGATACAAGATATTTCAGATGGATTTCCTGTTGTGGCAATCAAGGCGATTCAGTCTTATAGAGAAAATGGTGTTACAAATTTGATGAATGAGGATGAACTTTGGAAGAAGATGTGTGGTTATCAAAGTCTCACGGTAGATGAGCGAGTAGCCTTGCAGTCACTTTCTTTGTTCGAGCCCTTAGGTTATGAGCAAGAATTTGCACGTGATTATCAAATGGTAAAGTATAACGAAAATATAACTCCATTTGATTATAATCATCTGAAAATAGACGATATATTTGAGAAACTTGTAAAATCTTATAAAAATAAAGAGTTGATAGAAATAAACTCTTGTTGGCTTTTGGTGCGTCCTCTTCCACTTGCAGTATGGCTTGTAGGACAATGGTTTCGTAATTGCGGACAAAATAGATTTGTGCAGGTTCTCAATGATTTGGATGCCATTCAAGAACAGGCACAAGCAAATAGAATGAAGCGTGCTTTGTGTAAGCGCATTCAAAATATGCAAGATAACGAAAAGGCAAAATACCTTTTTGAAAGACTCATGGCAGTAGGAGCCCCTTTCCATTATGAGGAAGTAGTATGTTCTGATTTTGGTTCACAGCTCTTCCTCGCAATATCTACAGTGAACCCAGTAGCCGTAACTAATAGCCTTTATGATGTTGTCATGCCCCAGTCTATAGATTGGACTAAAAATATCAAAGGTGATGTTCGTCGCAATTATATATGGTGCTTGGAAAGATTAAGCATGCCAGAGACTACTTTCCGTAAGGCAGCCCTTCTGCTGGCTAAATTTTCTTTGGCAGAAAATGAGTCCTGGGCTAATAATGCCACAGGACAGTTGCTCCAGCTTTTTCATGTAGCTTTGTCTGGAACAGAAACTACATTACGGCAACGTTTGGATGTGATAGAAGAACTGCGAACGTTGGGAGATGAGTATATTCCCATCGTATTAAAGGTAATAGATAGTGCTTTCTCTTATTCTCATTTTTCTCGCAATGCAGGATATGAGCATATTGATGGAAAAGTTTACACGGATTTTGAGCCTATGGGTGTTGACATTTGTGAATATTGGGAAGGATGTATAAAGATATTAGGTGAACTCTTACAATATAGACCAGATAGCGTAAATCAGATAGCTGATATTATTGTAAGTCATGTATATGATCTTAGTTTGCGGTCTGGTTGCTATGATTATTTGGAAAAACTCATCAATATGGTAGTTAATGCTCGTGGCAATGAATGGCCTGAGATGCACAAACAACTCTTGAAATTAAAGAGGTATAATCAAGACAGACTTTCTACGGAAAGAAAAGCAAAAATAGATGGGTGGCTGAAACTATTTGGTGCAAAGGACTTTTTGCTAACTTTGGATGAGGTCCATGCTACTTTTTATGCAGATAATAGGGAACTATCCTTTGAGGATAAGATGGCTCATGCCGTAGAGTATTTTACGCCTATAGCAAAACGCTTTCGAGATGAGAAATTATACTCAGATTCCGAATTGGTATTGAGATTGTTGGATAGTCAAACAAATGAAATCGCATTTATCCGTGCTATATCAAATGTGTTGACGCTACAACAGGTAAAAGAGTTATTTGATGTAATAATAAAGAATATTGCAGGAAAAGCTCAAGATTATCAAAGTAGTTTTCTGAATATCCTTTATTTCTCATTGTCAGAGAGTGAAGCCAAAAGGAAGTTCTTGCAATCTATATACGACTTGAAGAAATACCAGCAATATATTGTGTTGAAAACAAATTCAGAAACAAGCGATTTAAAAGTTCTGAAAGAGGTTGTAGATATAATAAACAATAAGCATATTTCTCCGAAAACAAGTCTTCGTCAATATCTCTATCGGGTAAATATAGATTCATCAGAAAGAATGTTTGAGGTTTGCAGCTATATCCGTAAGAATGTTGGTAACAGCGATGACATATTACTGGATTATATAGTAGCCAATGAGTTTTCTTCCTTTATTTTAGAGGGAGAAATGAAAACGTTGACCATGGAATTACTGTTGAATTACGATTATGCAAAGTCAACGGTGGATGCTTATAATGTCAATAGTCTTGTTACGAATATCTTGGAGTCAGGTAAAGAGGTGGATTTTGCCATTTCATATAACAAAAAACTGCTTAGAGAAATGAAAGATTATGATAGTTTTCGCGTGAATGAGCATCTGTATTATACTTTGTTACCGAAATACCAGGACTCGATATTAGGGGATATTTTGAAAGAAATCTCCAATAGAGAATCAGACTTTTGGTATTTTGGTGGCAAGGACTTGGGCAGTGGGGATGGCTTTGGAGTAGGACCATTGTTCCAATGCAATATAGAAACTATCAAGGAGGTTTGCCTCCAAGAATCTCAAGGCTGTTTGCCATATCGTCTTGCTTATCTCGCTCCAGTATTTGATTATTCAGATAAGGACGAACCATCATTTAGCCAATTCTTTTATTGGCTATTAGAGCATTTTGATAGTTTCAAGGAGCAGGAAAAAATTATGTCAGAATTTAGTAGTAATATGGGCTCTTACTCATGGGTTGGCTCAATAATTCCGTTATTGGAAAAGAAGATAAACTGCTTCAAGAAGTTGGAGCATCATACGAATACCATTGTCAAGAAATGGGTAATTGAAAATATATTGTCGCTTTCAGAGCAACTTCGTAAGGAGCAGAATTCTGAAAGCTACAGAAAATTATGTTGATAATTATGGATGAATTAGAAAGGTT
>HF993924.1 GCA_000436915.1 Prevotella sp. CAG:1092
CTATGGTTTATATAATAAAAAGATAAAAATTTCGTTAATACTATATTATGAGAGGAATATATATATATATGGTATCAGCAGCTTTGGCAACATCTCTTTCTGCCAAGGCACAATATGCGTGGCAGGAGGATGAGAACACAGGAAAGCTCGATCTGACACACAACATCACATATATGATAGAGTCGCAAGGCTCTGTTTCGGATGGCAAGACTCCTTTGTGGCTCAATGCCAATAAATATGGTCTTAGTTCGCTCGACGAGAAGAATGGCTATGCAAGAGTGGCTGGGGGGCGACCTTTGCAAACAGATTCTGCTCATCGTTGGGCTGTTGGCTATGGCTTGGATGTTGCCGTACCAGTAAACTACACCAGCAATGTGGTTGTACAACAAGCTTTTATTGAGGCTCGTTGGCTTCATGGTGCGCTGAGTATTGGAAGCAAGCAATATCCGATGCAACTTAAGAACAATCTTCTAAGTAGTGGTTCGCAGACCTTTGGTATCAATGCTCGACCTGTGCCACAAGTAAGATTGTCGTTGCCAGAATATTGGGTGCTACCTATTTTTAATAATATGGTTCGCTTCAAAGGACATGTTGCCTTTGGTAAGATGACCGACGACAATTGGCAACATGATTTCACAGGCAAGCGTAACAAATATTCCGACGATGTGATGTATCATTCTAAAGCAGGGTATATTATGATTGGTAATCCAGAAGGTTTCACACCTCTAACTTTAGAACTTGGTTTGGAGATGGCTGCGCAGTTTGGAGGTACAAGTCATATCTTTGATGTTAATGGACGTGAAAGCATTATAAAGGGCAATTCAGGCTTAAAGGGTATGCTGAAAGCCTTTATCCCTGGTGGAGCTGATGCTCCAGAAACAGGAACAGTATATCAGAATGCTGAAGGCAACCACCTCGGTAGTTGGCTTGCACGACTGAATTACGAACATGAAACGTGGAAGTTGGGTGTGTATGCCGATAAATATTTCGAAGACCATTCGTCGATGTTCCAAGTTGACTATGATGGATATGGCACAGGTGCAGAATGGAACACCAAGAAGAAGCGTAGATTTATTCTCTACGACTTTAGCGATTGGTTGCTCGGTATAGAACTACAGTTTAAATATCGTCAATGGCTCAAAGGAGTGGTTGTTGAGTATATCAGCAGTAAATATCAAAGCGGACCAATATATCACGACCATACGCAGGGTAATAAAAACCATGTTGGTGGCAATGATAACTATTACAACCACTATATTTACCCAGGGTGGCAACATTGGGGACAAGCCATGGGTAATCCTCTTTTCCGTTCACCTATATATAATGAGAATGGCAATATATATTTCTATGATAATCGTTTTAAGGCTTTCCACCTTGGCTTTAATGGTTCGCCAATAGAAAATCTTGATTATCGTGTGCTTGCCACCTATCAAGAGGGCTATGGTACATATGAAATTCCGTTTGCTAAAAAGCAATACAACACCAGCTTTATGGTTGAGGCTGCATATCATTTGCCACACAACTGGCATGTAACTGCAGCCTACGGTATGGACTTCGGTAAATTGCTTGGCGATAATAGCGGATTCCAACTCACTATTAGAAAGAATGGAATATTGGGAAAGGTAAAGAAGTAAAAAGGTAAAGAAGTAAAAAGATAAAAAAGTATATTGAAGAAAGAATATTTAAGTACATGACAAAAA
>HF993925.1 GCA_000436915.1 Prevotella sp. CAG:1092
GATACTTGCCCAAGTATCACGTATTACTTTTTTCGCTATCTTTTTTGCAAAAAAAGAGTGCATACCGCTTTGGCATGCACTCTCTGTATATACTATAATTAATCGCTATTACGATTAGTCTTCCCAAACATCAAAAGTATGCTCTTTTGAGTACTGGTTTTCGCTTTCCATTGTTGGACCACTCATAGTAGGTTCACCTGATGGACGACAATCCATTACACTACCCATATTAGACATAAGTACTGTTTCAATAGCCATTACCGAGATGGCTGGTGTCATATATGTTTTCTTCATAATATCTTTGCCTTTAAAGTTTATTTTCTTACTACTTTCTTACCATTCACGATATACAAGCCTGGCTTAGCCATAGAAGCTACACGCTGACCATTGAGGTTGTAGATAGCCTTAGCATTCTCTACATTAGCATTTACGCCCTCGATGCCTGTAGCCTCACCATTCAATGTGAAGCCCTTAGCGCCAGCTGCTTTTGCCTTAGGTACTGCCAAATAAGCTGTTCCTGCCTTTACATAGAATGCGCCACCATAGTCGGCACCCCAATAGAAGCCTAACTGAGTCTTATTTGTCCAATCACCATAAGCCAACTTATAGTATACCTTACCTGTCTCTGCGGTGAATTTGCCACCAGCTACAGAAGGCATAAGCATGTTTGCATCCTCAGCAAGAGCGGCTACGGTATAGTTTCCTACAGTATAGTAATTTACATCCGATGCTGTAGAATGAAGCATTATACCTGTTTTTGCAGGTATATAGTAACCACTAATCGTCTCGCTTCCTGTTGATGCTTCCTTAGATTCAAACATATTGCTTTTTTCTGTTATTTTACCATTAGCAACAGTTATAGCATAAGGCATAGCTTGGTCTATAGGGAAGAATGTAACCTGATCGCTACTGAATGTAGCATAATAGCTTTCATCATCCTTAGCGATTAATTTCAATGTCTGTGCGGTGTAGGTAGGCTCGGCAGCTGCAACTTTAGAAACAATCACTTCATCTAAGAAAAAGCGATTATTTTTATCTTGTATCGCAGTAAATGTTATCTTTGTTGCAGAAGTTCCTCCAGATATTGTCATTGTATAATCTGAGAACTCACCTTTTTTCAAAGTTATTGTTTGTTCAGAAGCAACTTTTCCATTATAAGCCAACTTACCATTATCCACAGATACAATAATACTTGTTTTCTCATTATCAATATTCCATGCACCTGCTTTAAATGCTAAAACTGCATCACCTGCACTCAAATCAATAGAAGGAGTTGTTGCTAAGCCCTTTTCTTTACTTTTTCCAAATTTAGCACATTTTTGGGCGCCACTTTCATTTACACAAGTCCAACCTAAGTTGTCTGATTTTAAAACATTTGTTGCAATATTGTCTTTCCATTTACCATCATTACCACCTGTACCATCATTCTCATCGAAAGACTCGTAGAAAATAACAGAAGCATCTAATGCCTTCTTATAGTTTATAATATAGTAACTTGTTGATGCAGCATAAGTATCATCACCAGCATAATTTGCAGTTATTTTTGTTGTACCATATTCTGAGCCGAATGTGATTGTTCCATCTGAAGCAACATCGGCAACAGCAGAATTCTCTGATTTGTATGTAATCACAGGATTAACAAGAGAAGATTCCCCTGCCTTTACAGAAACTGTAGGAGCTACGAACGATTCTTCCTCTCCGCTATTTACAACTATTGTATTTTTGTCATTACTACCGAACGAAAGAATAGTTTTTGTTTTATCAGATAAAGAATATGAAACCTTAACCGTTTGCAATCTAATATGTCCAGGAGTTCCTCCTACTGTAAATTTAACAGAAGAAGCAGTTCCCTTCCATGTAGAAGTTTTATATGATGTTCCCTCATTAGGGGAATAAGTTCCTACATTAGCAGTTACTTTATTATAAGCGGCATCTTGTCGATAAGTAAGAGCTATAGATGATATTTCTCCTCCTTCCGGAACAGATATTGTCATTGTTGCACCATAATACAATCTTAAGGAAGGATCGTTTTGATTAAAAGCAAGAGTGGTTTTAGTTCCTTTAGTAAATGTAAAAGTCACATCACCATCTGTGTAAGGCTGTGATTCCGAGATTTTATGATCCACCTTAAAATCAAAGGTTTCCGTCAATGCTTCCGCCCACACATTCGCCCCCCCAAGTACCATCATGAGGCACATGAGAGCAATCATTTTTAAGTTAAGTAATTGATTTTTCATAATCATAGGAATTTTAATTATTAATTTTGAATTATCAGTCAAAGGAACGATGCGTAGACACATGTGCGCATAGTTAGAAAAGAGGACATGGGCTAAGCCGAAACGCAGAATGAGCATTAGCCTGAGGACAAACTTGCTGAGCTGGCATATCGCTATCCGCATGCTCTACAGTAACACCATAGACTACACAATGAACGCAAGCGAGTTGCACTTATTGACGATAGTCATACTGCAAAGTTAGTGCTTTTATACGAGACAAGTGTTACAAAAAGATAAAAATCTTAAAACAAAAGGTAAAAAAAGTATAATTCCCTAATATCCACCACGTTTAGTCACCCGATTGCACTATGCAGATTACATTATCTGCTCAAACGAGCTACAAAATCACATACACACAAACCATGGATCACCCGACAAACATAGGGAGATTTTGCCTTGAGGGTGTTTTTAACATACAAAAGAACCAAAAAACGGCTCACCCGATAAACATTGGGGAATATTG
>HF993926.1 GCA_000436915.1 Prevotella sp. CAG:1092
TCAAGACCGGCAAATATTTTATTGCTGGCAAGAATGGCGCCACGTGTGTTGCCTACTACCATAGCTGTGGTCTTTGCCTTTTTGCAATCCACATTATATATCATAGGTGTGATAGATTGCATGGCTACGTCTTCTTCGGTAGCCACGTCAAGGGTAGTGCGCAAATAGTGGCTACCATCGCGCAACACAGCATGCCAAACAATAAGGAGTTTGTCTTTTTTAAATACAGCTTTAAGACCCTTACCATCAAAGCGGTCAGAACCCTTTACTGCGTTTTTATTGCCAACGAGTTCTTCGGTTTCTATGCTTACCAACTCCATATCAGAAGAAGTGAAGTTGTTACCATTGCCCAATACCACCTTAAACAATTCGGTGCCTGGCTTAAGATTCATTTCTCTGCAGCAATTAAAAATGAGTTTGCCGTCAACTTTGGCAAACTTGGCTGTAAACAATGAATTTTTCAATGTCCATTTATTGGTGTTGCTTTCTAATTGTGCTTTGTTGGCTTGCACCTCTTGTGGAAAAATCACTTGTTGTGCCATGATGCTCTGTCCACTGCCAAGCATAAAGCAACATACAGAGGTTACCAGCCAACGTTTAATGTTATTGTTCATAATTAGGTTATAGTAAAATGTTGAGTGTAACTGTTTTCTTTGCAAATATATAAATATAAATTTGAAATACAAAGCAAACCCAAACAATAACAATATCTAATAACAAAAAAACAGGCTCTGCAAACAATGCAGAGCCTGTTTTTAGAATGTATTTGTTTTGTATATGCTAAGTTACAATGCAACTTTGCGTTTCTTGTCGCCAATCTTAACGATAAACATACCCTTCATCTTTGTGTTAAGAGAGCCATTGCCATTGATAGATTTTGTTGATGTTATCATGCGACCTTGCATGTCGTAAAGGGTTGCTGTAGTGTTGGCAGAAGCACCATTGAAGTTGATACCATTGTCGGAGCGAGAAATTGACAAATTGTTAGCTAATGAGGTATTGTCTACAGAAAGTACTTCGTCGGTTACTTCAACCAAGTCTTCGAAGAGGTCAACATTGTCTACGCTGTATACTGGCCAGCCTTTACTCTTTAATGTTGCAAGGTGGGCAGAGGTAAACTCATTGTTTTCTGTAGTAATATTGCTCTCAAATGGGTAGAATGCTTGTGGATCCATGCCAAACCAGTTGTCGTAGTCTTCCAACTCCTTATAGGTAGGTAACGCATTAACCAATGCTGTCATATTGTTTTCATTGATGTAGTTGCGCTCAATTTCCATTTTAGCAATACTATTGTCTTTTGCCAATTTAATGGCTGTAATTCTGTTGTTATAGCAAGCAACCTTTTGAAGTTCTTTGTTGTTGGATAGGTCAAGTGTACCTTCAATCTGACATTCACGACAAATAAGGTCTTTCAACTTTGGTACAGCACTAAGGTTGAGTGTTTTAAATTCATTCTTATAGCAACTCAATGAGGTTAGCTCAGGTGCTCCAGACAAGTCTATAGTAGAAAGCTGATTGTCGCCAACATATAGTTCTGTTAAGTTTGGTTGGTTGCCAAGCTTAATGTCTGTGAGATATTTGTTGTTGTCGCAATATAGCTCAACAAGTAGAGGGTTTCCGCTAACATCCAATGATTCGAGCATGTTGCTGCTACAGTCGAGTCGTGTAATTTTACCACGAAGTTCGATCTCTTGGGATGTTACTTTGAATGAGCCGTCGCTACTGTCATAGTCGGCACCAACAACTTCAACTTCGTTACCATTTGACTGAATGCTGAATCCTACATATTCGCCAATGGCATGCTTGGTTTTCATTTTGATAACGTTGTCTTGTGCATTTACTGTTGCTGACAGCATGAGCAATAAGGCTGCTGTAAGGGTGAATAATTTTTTCATACGCTTATTAATGTGTTTGTTTATTATTGTTTTTTGTAATCTTATTAAAATCGCTTACTACGAATAGTTGAATATGTAAATACATCGTTTTTCTGAGCACTATTGTTTGCCTTTATGGCAAATGGTGCAGCAGAGTGTAAACGAGTGTGGCGTAATTGCTGAGCATTAACGGTCGTTGTGCATGCTGCAAGTGCAGCAATAGCGATAAGTGTAGAATTCTTCATAAGCAATTAATTATTATGTGTTGTATGTTGTACTTTTTATGATAATTCGTAAGTTAATTGTGATTGTATGTTGCAAATGTATATATTTTATTTTAAATACGTGTGTAAAATGGTAAATAATTGCAAGAAAAAAGATATAATTGTAATTATTGCTGTCCGGTAAAACTTTTTCA
>HF993927.1 GCA_000436915.1 Prevotella sp. CAG:1092
GCTGTGGAATTTCCACAGCCAAATCCAAAGATTTGGAAATCAATTAGTTGCGTTTTCTTAACAAAAACACCAAAACCACAACAAAAAAACAGACAAAAAGCCAATCATTATTGCTGTTCTTATCTCTATAAAGTATGATAGGTTGGCGAGAATGGTTGTTTTTGATACTATCCATTTTAGCAACATCACGAAATAAGTACTTTTCTACAATCCTTTCATGGTGCCAGGTATCATGAAGAGTATCATAATAAGTACTATCTTTCCACCTTACACTATCACGCAACATCACAACTCGCTCCTTAACAGCAAAGCTGCTGTCACTATCAGCGACAACAGCTTTATGGCTTCTACAGCTTGCCAAGGTCAGAACAATCGGCAAAACTGCGAATAATATCTTTCTTTCTCCCATTCTCTTCTTTTCTTTAAACCTTGTAGTATGCGACCATTTGCATACACCCACCGCTCAAACTCTTTGCCTACTAAATCAGATTCGGGACAGCTCTTTACATACTTAAGTAAAGTGGATGATTTAAGGCGAGTGATGCCAAGATTAAATACAAAGTCAACGAGTGCATCGAACTGACCTTGATTGAGTTTTAATCTAAGGTTGTTAACGTGATTCTCGCAAATAGCTACATCATGTTCAAGTAACTTTTTTGCTTGCCACTCACTTATGTTATTTGCTGGTATGCTGGAGGTGTGACCATACCCAATAGTAAGCACACCAGATGGGCACCTGTATACCTGTAAGTGAAGACCCTCAAAACGCTTGATAGCTTCTATACATTCTTTACTTGCTTTCATTTCTCAACTCCTTTTTTATTTCTTGTTTCACATAAAGAGTAATTCCGAATACTGATCCGGCAAAGACGAAACATTGACCGAGAATCCACAAACAAGAGTCACTGACCTCACCTGTAGGAGCGAAGAAAAAGCCAATAAAACAAAGCGAGAAGCCAAAGAAAAGACTGGCTATTGCACAACAATAATGAATAATTTCTTTAGTTTGCCTATTCATAAAAGTAAGTTTTAGGATTATTTTTTGCAAAGATAACGTAAAATATCAAATATTTTGGATAATATATCAAAAATCATAGTATATACAACAAAGCTACACCAAAACTATCTAAGTCGCATGGCGGTGGTGGGTGCGGTTTCTTTCCTCCCT
>HF993928.1 GCA_000436915.1 Prevotella sp. CAG:1092
GAACTATTTCTTATCCCGAACTGGGGTATTCTTTGCTATGATGCGCCGAAATGGTTTCTTTCTCCATTATAGTAGCAACATGAAAAGTTTGGGCAACACCATAGGCTCTTGCAACAAAGAGGGAGATAAAGAAGGCGAAACTATTCGCCCATACTATTCGGGCAACACCCGCCACACCAACTACTCTATTACAGCAGGAGCTATACACAACATCTATCGTGGCATCTGCCTATTCGAAGGTATTGGCTATGGCAAATATGCTACAGCCTGGCAACTTAGCGCAAGCGAAGGTGGCGGATATCTACGCAACGAAGGATTAAGCAAAGAGGGTGTGGCAGGCGAAATTGGTGTACTTGCTTCGGTAGGCAAAATAAGTTTTTCAGTTTCTGCCATCACCATTGCCGCTAAACAATGGCAAGCCTGTATCGGAGTAGGCATTAAAATATAAGAAAGGAGACTGCTGATATGAAATTATATACCTCAAATCTCATCATATTTTTATTCTGTGCGATATGCCTGCTTACAGCATGTAGCAATGAGGATAAGCCAAGTAGCTTTGAGCCTCAGCTACTCACACTGCCTGCAACAGACATTATGCGCAATTCTGCTACTCTCCATGGAGCTATCAGCTTGGAGGGAAATACAGCTATGCCTTCGCTATCGTTTTGCTATGGCACATCTGCGGATATGACAAATGAGACTCCCGTGGTAAAAGCAACAGGCAACAAGGTGTTATATGGCATAGATGGCCTGACTGCTGGCACCACATATTATTATATGTTACAAGCCAACAATGGCAGAGTGACGCTGAATAGTGAGCCACTATCATTCACCACCATGCCAAACGAGAAACCATCGATATCAAACCCTGAGGTGTTGAGCTACGGACCAACGAGCGTCATCTTGGGTTATGAGATAACATCAGACGGAGGAGAAGATATTACTGAAACAGGATGCTATTATGCTATGGCTAATGGCGGCACAAAGCAGAAGATAAAGCTGGAAGCATACGACCCTGCAAACCAACATTTGCAAATATGCGTAAACTCTCTGCAACCATATACAAGCTATCAGTTTTGGACATACGCCATAAACAGACCTGGTGAAACTGTGAGTGAGCCTATATCTTTCAGCACAACAGATGCAATAAAACTGTTGGAG
The DNA here is from genome assembly GCA_000436915.1 of Prevotella sp. CAG:1092. GTDB lineage: Bacteria > Bacteroidota > Bacteroidia > Bacteroidales > Bacteroidaceae > Prevotella. The sequence continues at coordinate 1,162 of HF993928.1, forward strand.
CCAGGAGTGCTGAGTACTATCATTGGCGATGGCATCAACGACTACTCTAAGTTGACCATCGCAGGAAGTTTAAATGGCGACGATATAGTATTGCTACGCAAGATGGCTGGTGTAGATACAGACAATACTGCCACCAAAGGCAAGCTAAGCGAACTGAACTTGGCTGAAGCCCTCTTTGTGGAAGGAGGTTCACCATTCGGACCTTATAATCGCCATACCCAATCCAATGTGGTTAGCCAAGGTATGTTTGCATATTGTACACATCTCAGCAAGATAACTCTTCCTACCGGTGTCACAAGCATAGAGAAGGATGCCTTTGAGGGTTGCACTTCACTACGAAATATAGAAATACCAGCAAATATCAGCATGTTGCTACCTTCGAGTGGATGCACAGCTTTAGAGACAATTAGCGTATCGAAAGCTAATGTCCACTATTCGAGCGTTGATGGTGTGTTACTAAATGCTGATGCTACAAACATAGTGTGGTTTCCATTAGGAAAGAAGGGCGACTATACTCTGCCTGCAACGGTAAACTGCATTGGCGACTATGCTTTCAAAGAATGCAACATCGAGAAGTTCATCCTTCCCGATGCACTAACCAAGATTGGACAAGGAGCATTCATGAATAGCAATATAAAGGAAGTTAGCTTGCCCGATAAATTGAAAAGCATACCTACTGGAACTTTCCAAGGATGCAAAGAGCTGAAAATAGTAAGGATGGGAACAAAGACGGAATTGATTTCTGACTATGTATTCGACAACTGTCCACTAACAGATATCTACATTGATGCTCCTACCCCACCTGTATGCAATTCCAAGGCTTTTGCTACAAGTGGCGAGAACTTTCTAAAGACTTGCATTCTCCATGTTCCCAAAGGCAAGAAGACTATGTATAGATACAACAGCAACTGGGGACAATTCCAACATATCGTAGAACAATAAAACACCAAATACTATGACAAATCCCGAAATAGAAGAGTTAAAATCACTCGTAGAGCAGAAATATGGTAAGCTATTGGCTACTACAACCGACTTTGAAGTATTTACTTTGCAGCTTGAGAAAGCAACTGGCAAGAGCGTATCCGCATCAACTCTGAAGCGTTTGTATGGCTATGTTGGCGATAGCCATAAGCCACGTATCACCACTCTGGATGTGCTGGCAGAATATCTTGGCCATAAAAACTATATAGAATATGTGAAATGGTTGAAGACAAGCGTGAAGTACAACTCGTCATATTTCAAATCGCCTCAGTTAGTGAGCAATGAGCTCAAAGAAGGTGCAAAGATTTGTATAGGTTGGAGCCCTAACCGCTTGCTCAAGCTAAGATATCTTGGTGGTAGCGTCTACGAAATAGAAGATGCAGAAAACAGCAAGCTCATAGCTGGCGACCGCTTCACTACAGGATGCTTTATCAAAGAACAGCCACTATATTTACCATACATAGAGCGCAATGGTGAACGTACATCACCATTCGTAGCAGGAAGAAACGGAGGACTCACCATTATCAAAGTTGAATCAAACGGCGATTTATAGTAGCAAACATGAATAACAACGACTCGGCAACAGAAACAACAAATACGCGTCCGACATCTGGATTTACAACAAACATCAAGGAGATAACAGATGCCGACCCTATGACTGGTAACAACGAGTATAAGAATCTTAAGGAATTCTATGTCTCGGAATCTGGTCATGCCAGACTTTTTACAGCCACAAAATATGGAAAGCGCTTCATGCTGAAATGCTTGAAGAAAGACTTTCTATATATTCCTGTATACCAGCAGGCACTGAGCAAGGAGTTTGAAATAGGACTACAGCTCGAGCATCCCAACATCTGTCACACTATAGAGTTGGAACAGGTAGACGGACTTGGTACTACTATCGTAATGGAATATGTAGATGGCGACAACCTGCAGACACTTATCGACAGACAGCAAATAACACCATCGTTGGCAGAAAAAATCGTTTGTCAGCTTATGGATGCATTGGAATATATGCACAACAAGCAGATTATTCACCGCGACTTGAAACCATCGAACATCATGGTGACACACAATGGGCAGAATGTGAAGATTATCGATTTTGGACTCTCCGATAGCGACTCTTTCTATGTTCTCAAGACTCCGGCAGGAACTTCCGGCTACATAGCTCCCGAACAGCTATTGCCAGGAGCAAAGTCGGAAGCAAGAGCCGACATCTATTCTTTGGGCTGCGTAATCAATGATATTGCTAACGTTACCAATAGCAACAAACTAAAAAAGATGGCTGCACTATGCACCACACGCGATACCAACCTTCGTCCACAAAGCATCAACGAACTGCGTAGCCATTCCTTCAGCTCGTCACGCTATATAATAGCAACAATCATCCTTGCCATCTACTGCCTAATCATGGCTGGCATCATCGTTGCTACTTATTATAATAGGAGTAAGCAAGCAGCAGAAGAAGAAACAGGCATTCAAACTCAAAATGGCGATAGCAATAAATGGAATGACAACAAGATTGTAGACTATCAGCAGTGGTAAGTGGGAGATGTTTTAGTCAACTAACAAACAAATATATCATTATGACACAAGAAACGAAGCATACAGGATATCGTAGCAAAGAATATGGTATTCCAACAAAACGCTACTGCCAATGTCTTGAACTTAGAGACAATCAGGAGCTAATAGCCAAATATCGTGAGGTTCACGACGAAGAGCATGTGTGGAAAGAAGTCATTGAGGGAATACGCAAAGTAGGTATCCTCGAAATGGAAATATATATCGCAGGTACTCACCTTGTGATGATAGTAGATACAGCTCTCGATTTTGACTGGAATACAGCTATGGCAAAACTTGCCACCCTACCACGTCAAGCTGAATGGGAGGCTTTTGTTTCTGAATTCCAAGGCTGCGCCAAAGATGCTACATCCGACGAAAAATGGCAGTTGATGGATAGAATGTTCAAACTATACTAAGCCTGATAGGCTATATGAAATGATTGTTTCTATATAGCAAATAGACTTTGCAACCGAGTTGCATAACTTTTCCCATACCTTTGCACACAGAAAATAATAATAAAGCAAAGATATGGGAAATTGTTGTAATACACATAGTGGCTGCGGATGCAACCATAAGCATGACCACAATCATGGACACAGTCATAGCCATGCGCACGATGGATTAAAAAGTAAGGTAGTGCTTATTGGCACTACAATATTATTGCTTGTCGGCGCAGCACTGATTGAGCACTTCATGAATCTTGCCACATGGCAGTTGTTGCTTATTTACCTTGTTCCATATCTTCTTATTGGCCACGACACACTGAAGGAGGCAGCAGAAGGAATAATGAAAGGCGACATGTTTAACGAAGACTTCTTGATGTCGGTAGCCACTATCGGTGCTCTTGCCATAGGCTTTCTGCCTGGTAGTGACAATGAGTTTATGGAGGCAGTCTTCGTGATGTTGTTCTTCCAAATAGGCGAACTATTTGAAGGCTATGCTGAAGGAAGAAGCAGAGACAGCATATCGCATTTGATGGAGATAAAACCTGATATAGCCAACGTAGAGCGCAATGGTAATACTATGCAGGTATCTCCAGAGGAGGTAGCGATAGGTGAAACTATCGTCGTCAGACCAGGCGAGAAGATACCATTGGATGGCAAGGTGATAGAAGGTCAGTCGGCACTAAACACCATTGCGATAACAGGCGAGAGTATGCCACGACAGATTACCGAGGGCAACGAGGTGATATCAGGATGTATCAACATATCGGGAGTTATCAAAGTGCAGACCACTAAGACTTTCGGTGAGAGCACAGTATCTAAGATTATAAACCTCGTAGAGAATGCTAATGAAAACAAGTCTAAAAGTGAATCTTTTATCTCACGCTTCGCCCATGTATATACACCTATTGTAGTATTCTTGGCAGTGGCATTGGCTTTAGTACCACCTATATTCTCTGCAGCAAGCTATGCCGAGAGCTTCCCTCTTTGGCTTAACCGCGCATTGATATTCCTCGTAGTGTCTTGCCCTTGCGCCCTTGTCATCAGCGTACCATTGACATTCTTTGGTGGTATAGGCGGAGCTTCACGCAATGGTATATTAATAAAAGGTAGCAACTACATGGATGCCCTTGCCAACCTCTCTACAGTTGTCTTCGATAAGACAGGCACCCTTACTCATGGACAATTCGAGGTAGAAGCAATACATCCAGAAAACTATGATGCCCAAGAATTGCTACACATGGCTGCCCACGTGGAGCATTTCACCACCCACCCTATCGGTGCTGCACTAAGAGATGCTTTCCCTAACGAGGCTACCGATGGTTGCGAGATAACAGAGGTAGAAGAGATTGCAGGTCAAGGCATACGAGCAAAGGTGGGCAACCACACAGTTTGCGTGGGCAACACAAAGATGATGGATAGCATAGGAGCAAAATGGCACAACTGCCACAAGGTGGGAACAATTATCCATATCGCTATCGACGGCATCTATGCGGGTCATATCATTATCAACGACAAGATAAAAGAAGATAGCAAAGAGGCTATCTCACAACTAAAGGCTCTTGGAGTTGGCAAGACAGTGATGCTAACGGGCGACAGAAAGGAAGTGGGAGAACATGTAGCCCAACAGCTACATATCGACGAATATCATACAGAGCTGTTGCCAACAGATAAGGTTTCTCATATGGAGCGTTTAATAAATGAGAAACCCGCAGGTAGCACTCTCGCCTTTGTTGGCGACGGTATCAACGATGCACCAGTATTGAAGCGGGCGGACGTAGGTATCGCTATGGGCGCTTTTGGTAGCGATGCTGCAATAGAAGCTGCCGACGTGGTGTTGATGGATGATAAACCAAGCAAGGTGGCAACAGCCATAAGCATAGCTCGCCGCACTATCAGCATAGCTCATCAGAATGTGTGGTTTGCTATAGGCGTAAAGGTAGCTATCTTACTCCTTGCCACAGTAGGCCTTGGCACCATGTGGATGGCAGTGTTTGCCGATGTTGGCGTAACGGTATTGGCTGTACTGAATGCGATGAGAGCATTGAAAGTTAGATAGAATATACGATAAGAACATTGAAGGCAATACTATATCAGCCTCTCTTCTTTTTGCATTCAGGACAGATGCCACGAATAATGAAGTTCACGCTATGGAGTTCGAAGTCGGAAGGCAACTCCACACATGGCAATGGCATATCGTGAAGACAAATCATAGAATGACAATGCTCGCAACAGAAATGCATGTGCTCGTCGTCATCGATATCCTCGTCGTGGCTATGGCATAGTTCGTATTTCACTCCACCCTCTCCATCTTCTATCACATGCACCAAATGATGCTGTTTGAAGACTACGAGGGTGCGAAATATCGACGACTTATCCAACGACAATATGCTGTATTCCAACTCCTTCATAGACACAGGCTTGCCCGCACTCTCTAAAGCTCGGACAATGATGATGCGATTTGCCGTGGGTTTTATGTCGTGCAGAAGTAGCAGTTGCTCGTATTTGTTTTGCTCCATAATCAAAAAACTAAAATCATACGCAAAGGTATGCGATTTACTATAAACGACAATATAGGAAAGAGTTAACAATATATAACACAACATCTATATGTCGCTTATTATTAGTAATTTTGCAGTATAATTTTAATATCCTAAAATCCGCAAGCAATCTCAATGAC
>HF993929.1 GCA_000436915.1 Prevotella sp. CAG:1092
TTAGCCACATCTATGAGATACGCTGATGGTTGCAGCCCATCTACAGCCTGCAATCCGATAGCCGTCTTCCAGTTCTCAGCACTCTCCTTCTGCGAAGGCTCACCTTGTCGGAGATACTCGTCAAAGGCAGCAAAGTCGTTGTTGGCTTTTTCTTTACTCATAGACGTTGTTTGCTTAATACGATGTTGCAAAGATACCTTTTTTATTTAAGATTTTGCCAAAAGTCGTCCTTAAAAGTGTGGCAAACTACAAAAAGTCGAACTAAAAAGTGTAATTACGATAACTTTCAGGACTAATATATAAGGCTTTTTACGGCTTAAAACTATTTACCACCAAGGCTTTTCTTTATTTTCTTCATCACCTGATTCTTAGCTGACTGCAAGGCGGGCGACAAGGGTTCTTGCGATAGCATATCCAATGTAGCCTTTAGCTCAGCGAGCAATTCTGGATAATACTTCATTTGCTCATAGGCAAGTTTCATGCAATATGCTCTAATGGCATAAGGCTGCGAACAAGCTGTTATCTTTGACTCACAGAAGTCGATGAAATCGGAGCGAAGAGATTCTTCTTCGAATGGTTGACGAAGAAGAAGGGAGAGCATCAGGCGGCGATTGGTTTCATTATTCTCAACAATAACTCTATCTATCAAATCATCATGCTTCTGATAGAGCCATTGGTTATTGAAATCATCGAAATGAGTAAATATCCAAAAGGCGTTGTTTGCCACACGATTGTTATCATCGAAAGAAAGCTGATAAAGCTCTTCCTTTCGATGATTATTCTCGTTGCCTGCCACTACTGCGCTTAGCTCGGCAATATCGTTCAGACAAAGTCTGCTGGATAGTCGCTCTCTCACTTTCTAAAATACTTACCAACTACAGGCAGACTGCTCAAAGGGAAATCCTTCTTCACGAGATAGGCTGTGAAGATGAGGATAAGAACGGTATTAGCAGCGAGAGCCATTATTGGAGACAGATATTTGTTTACCTGGGTCATGCCTGCAAAGAGCACTATGGCAAGAACCACATATATCATAATATCCTTAACAGGATAGTCGATAGGATATTTCTTCTGACCCACGATATAAGACAACACCATAGCTGTACCATAGCCTGCAAAGCCAGCCCAAGCACAAGCAATATAGCCATAGATAGGCACAAAGATAACGTTGATGGCTATAAGCACCAAGCAGCCGATGCCCGAGAAGTAAGCTCCCCAGATGGTTTTATCAATGAGCTTATACCAAAAGCTAAGATTGAAATATACTCCCATCATTATCTCGGCAGCCATCACAATAGGCACTACATTCAAGCCTTCCCAATAGTCGCGACCGATGATATGGCGAAGCAAATCCATATATCCTACCACCACAAGGAAAGCCAAGAGGGTGAAGATAACAAAGTATTTCATTGCCGAAGCATACATCTTTCTATTGTCTTTCTCTTTAGCATTGCCAAAAACGAAAGGTTCGTAGGCAAAGCGGAAAGCCTGAGTTATCATCGCCATTATCATGGCAATCTTTGATGCTGCACCATAGATACCGAGTTGTTCGTGGGCATTTGCACCTTTATATATATATGGGAATAGAATCTTGTCGGCAGTCTGGTTCAATATTCCAGCTATACCAAGCACAAGGATAGGCCAGCTATAGCCATGCATCTTCTTGATGAGCACCTTTGTTTCTGCCCACGAAGCCTTTTCGCCACGGAAGCCTTCGATAATCTCTTTATAGAAACAGAATGTGATAGAAGCTGTACAAACAAGGTTGATATAGAAGGCATAGCCCACGTCGTGACCATCCATAAAGACATAGTAAACGATGTTGAGCAAGATATTCATACCGATGAAGAGCAACTTGAAAGCAGCAAACTTCAGTGGACGCTTCTTAAATCTAAGGTATGCAAACGGTATACATTGGAACGCATCTATCGCCACGGTGACAAACATTGTCCATACATAAGCAGGATGATCGGCATAGCCCATCATATTGCTTAAAGGGGAAATAAAGAGGAACACCAAAGCGATGAACAGCAATGATGTTGTTCCAACCATACACAACACGGTATGGTATACTTTCTCCGAGTTTTCCTCTTCTTTATTGACGAAGCGAAAAAAGGTGGTCTCCATACCGTAAGTCAATATAACGAGGATTAATGCCGTATAGGCATACATGTTGGTGATAACACCATAGCCACCACTTGCGGCACTAATCTTTGCCGTGTATAGTGGCACCAGCAGATAGTTCAAGAATCTGCCAATAATACTGCTCATACCATAAATAGCAGTATCTTTTGCTAATGATTTCAGACTTGCCATATTTTATTAACTTTTTTACCTTTTTACCTTTTAAAAGAACATGTATGCAACCGCTATTGCTGCAAACACTCCTGCAAGGTCAGCGAGCAGACCACAAGCAACAGCATGACGAGTGTTTCTGATGCTAACGCTACCGAAGTATACTGCAAGGATATAGAAGGTGGTATCGGTAGAACCTTGGAAGATGCAACTCAAGCGACCAACAAAGGAGTCTGGACCATAATTCTTCATTGCCTCGAGCATCATACCTCGTGCTCCACTTCCCGATAGCGGCTTCATGATAGCAGTAGGCAGAGCACCTACGAAGTCGGAGTTAAAACCACATTGTTCTACCGACCATGAAATGCCACGAATAACCATATCCATAGCTCCCGAAGCACGAAACACTCCGATGCCAACAAGGATAGCAACAAGATAAGGGATTATCTTTACAGCAGTAGTGAAACCTTCTTTTGCTCCTTCTATAAAAGCATCATATACATTCACCTTTTTGAAAAAGCCTGCCAAGATAAAGCAGAGAATGATGCCAAGGAGTATCATATTCGATGCCACCGTAGTCACAGTATTCATCGTGTCTTTATCCATCTGACCAAAGCCCCAGATTATGATGCCCACAAAGGCACACATGCCAAAGATGGTGAAGAGCAACACAGGCTGCAGAATGTTTATACGCTGCCAAAGCGAGGTAACGATGATGCCGGCAAGGGTTGCCACAAGTGTAGCCAACAATATTGGGATGAATACGTCGGTAGGCTGTGCTGCACCATACGACGCACGGAAAGCAAGGATGGTGGTAGGGATGATGGTTAGTCCTGAGGTGTTGAGCACCAAGAACATTATCATCGGATTTGTTGCCGTATCCTTCTTTTGATTCAGCTCCTGCATCTGTGCCATAGCCTTCAATCCTGTAGGAGTTGCAGCATTATCTAAGCCAAGCATATTTGATGCAATATTCATAAATATGCTTCCCATCACGGGATGATTCTTAGGAATATCTGGAAACAGCTTGGTGAATACAGGACTTAGCGCCCGAGCCAACACATTCACTACCCCAGCCTTCTCGCCTATCTTCATAATACCAAGCCAAAGGGCAAGCACTCCGGTGAGTCCGAGCGATATCTCAAAGGCATTCTTTGAAGAATCGAAGGTAGAGTCTACTATCTTTTGGAAGATGGTGGTATCTCCCATGGCAAGTCCTATGATAGCAAAGACGAATGCTATCACGAAAAAAGCTATCCAAATATAATTTAATACCATATTGTATCTTAACTATAATATTTCCTTTAAATATATGCTCCCCGACTATCGTTATGTCTGCTAAGCGCTTGCAAAATTAGACTATTTTTTCCATTACTGCACATATTTATTACATTTTTATCACAATACGAGCCATTTTTAATAGTAATATGTCAACAATTGTTGGCAAAGACTTTGGACTTACAAGAATAATTCCGTACTTTTGCAGCACGATTAACGATAATTATTAATCCTAAAATCCGCAAGCAATCTCAATGAC
>HF993930.1 GCA_000436915.1 Prevotella sp. CAG:1092
TTATTAATGTAACCCTTGGTGATTTCGCCAACGGTTATTTTCATTTCTTCTATCTTTAACATGATGCTTGCGGATGTTTGTTACGAATTACTATTCTTTCAAATTTTCGACAGAGTTTTCCATACTCACGAACATAGAAACGAGGTCCACCAGTCTGTTTTCCTAATTCATTTTTTATTATACCCATATCCGCTAAGTCCAAACTTTGTCCAACAAGTTCAAACTGTTCAGGATTGAACTTATCCATGAAAGTTATTGGCACTCCCATTAGACCATCGTAATCATATGGAATATCTGTGCTCTTTCCAACTTCTATGGCATCATAATTTACATATTTAGGATATTCTTCCGGAGAATATCTGCATATTAAATCAATTTTTTCTTCACGTTTCGGTATATCGAGATTTGTATACCAATATACACCAGAAACCCTTATCATGTTTTCACGATGATCACCAGCTTTTGCCACATCTTCATAAGGAGAAGTGAAATGACCGACAGCCCCCTTAAATCCATAACCAAGCCAGACCTTGTTTTCCATAAACAAAGGAAAAACTTCTTTATACGTAATAGCATATTGTCGTCCTATTATCAAGAACTTTTTCTGATACTCCATCAGCTGCCCAATATACTCACGAAACAAAGAGAAAGGAGGATTTGTTACTACAATATCTGCTTCTTTCAATAACTCAATACACTCCTTAGAGCGAAAGTCACCAGTTTTTAATGTTGACATAACGTTCTTATCATTTTGTAAGAGGTAGCGTACGTCCGACAAATCAACAGCGCCATCTCCATTCATATCTTTAACCTCAGTTATCTCTACCTTATAGGCAATCTTTGTTGGTTCATCATCAAAACCATCGAAATGTAATAACAGTTCTTGTCCTTGAACAGGAGAACCATTATAACACGTACAAATGAGTTTCTTCAATCCTAACTGATTGAATCGAAGAGCGAAGTATTTAAAGAAGTTGCTTTCGTAAGGATCATCACAATTACAAAGCACAACTTTATCACGAAAATGTTGCCAATAGTGTTGCAATTCTCGCTCTATATCTGAAAGTTGTGTATAGAATTCATCCTTCTTTGCAACCTTAGCTGCATTGAGATTTTTGTTTGCCATAAATATGATTGATAGTTTTCGGATACAACATTTGCATACAACTATCAATCACGCCAAGACACAATAAGGGCGTGATGCTCTTATTGCGTTCAGC
>HF993931.1 GCA_000436915.1 Prevotella sp. CAG:1092
AGCCCGTACTTGAATCACATGCGAAAGTTCAGTTAATAATAAGCTACATACTTATTGTATAAGTGCCTAATTCGTCTGCAAAGGTACTGCAAATGAGTGAAATATCAAAGAAAACCCATGTTTTCTTTGTATTTCCGAATGCAGCAAGCCTTATTTAAAGGTACTGCAAGTGAGTGAAATGACAAAACAAAACACGAAGTTTTTGAGCCAAGGTTGTATTTGTTGTACATGTTGTATTCGTTGTCTTAAAAAAATAACCACGTTGTCTTTTATACGACTACTCGCATGCCCTTGTGCGACTATTCGCATAGCCTCCTTCGCCTATTCAAAATGCCTCGTGCGACTACTCGCGTGTTTTTTTATCCTATAGCCAACAACTAAAAACTCGATAATTGTGGATTATTCAGCAGAAAAAGTGTACATTTGCATCGGTAATGACTAATCGAGAATTAGTAACTGATAATCTATAAAAATAGGAACTTATATGAAAATAGCTGTATTCTGCTCTGCCAACAACAATATAGACCCCGATTTCTTTGCTATGACCGAAGAAATGGGCAAATGGATGGCTGAGAATGGACATAGCCTCGTGTTTGGAGGTTGCAATATCGGTTTGATGAATTGCATAGGTAATGCCGTTAAGGCTAATGGCGGACGAACTATAGGCGTTGTGCCTTCGCTGGTAGAGAAGGGTGGCAAAACCTTCAAGAACCTTGACGTAGAGATTCCATGCGACAACCTCAGCGACCGCAAGGATATAATGCTGTTGCAGAGCGATGTTGTCGTTACTTTGCCTGGCGGCATAGGCTCGCTCGATGAGATTTTCACCGTTGCCGCATCCCATACCATAGGCTACCACCACAAGATGGTGATACTCTACAACATGAAAGGCTTTTGGAATTCCCTCATCGCCATGCTCGACGACCTGCAGCAGAAAGACATGATTCGTGGCGATTGGCACGACTATATCGAAGTGGCTAACAATCTGGAAGAGCTGAAGGCTAAAATTGTCGATTGCTAATATTTATTAAGCTACATACCACTTGTATTTTAAAGGAACACGAATGACTCGAATCAACCGAATGTAGATTAAACGCAAGCAAGAAACGCAAGCTGCAGAGCCCACCGGGCTCATTCGATTCGCTTTATTCGTGTTCTAAAAAAAATAGCAGTTCGTGTTTTTAAAATCTCCAGCAGTCAAATGAGCAATCGTGCCTTTTTTATGTTTTCTGAAGAGTTAAATCGATGGGAAAGAAACACACGAAAAAAATAGGGGAAAAAAGTATCCTATGATACTTTGCAAAGTATCACGTGATACTTTGCAAAGTATCATAGGATACTTTTTTCCCCTATTTTTTTCGTGTGTTTCTTTCCCATCGATTTAACTCTTCAGAAAACATAAAAAAGGCACGATTGCTCGTGCCCCTTAAATATCTCCAGGATGCTTTCGTCTTATTCTACAGCAACTTTCTTCACGCTACCATCGCTATACTTCACGATATTCAATCCCTTGGTTGGACCTACCAATCGCTGACCATTTACAGAATAGCGAGATACCTCCTCGACATCGATAGAGGTTGTGGTCTTGTCGATGCCTGTTGCATCGAATTCTACTATGTTCTCAAAGTAGCCAAAGTCAGAGAATCTATAATCACCATAAGTTCCCTTAGGTACATAAATAGTATTTTTAATGTGAAACAATTGATTTATAAGCAATAAAGGAAGCTTCAACTCGGCGTGAGCAGAATGGGTATCTGGTTGCGAAGGTAAATAAAATATTTTAAATGTAACACCTTTTTCAGAATCTTTTTTGATACAAAGGCAAAAAAGATGAATGTGAAGGCACACAAGGAATAAGTAGACTTTTGATATTTAAGAGAGAAGTTTAGAGAAGAAAGAGCGAAAAAACAGCTGTTAACTGTTAATTCTGTTAACCCCATTTTGTTCTTCCGCTCTTTATCTTTCTATGTATTAGCCTTACATATCCTGCATAGACAAGCCTATCAGCTGCACTTCGTTATACTTTCCGAAATTACTACGAATCGATTCAAATTTCTCCTGCAAGAGTTTAGGATTATATCGGTCGGCATTACGCTTCACTTCTGCCACCAATGCCGTCTTGTCAATATCGTTGAGTGCGATAAGGT
>HF993932.1:0-13263 GCA_000436915.1 Prevotella sp. CAG:1092
TGGTGAGCCATATTTAGTCTTAGCAATGTATGAATAGAGCAAACAATATCCTATATTACTCCGCAAAGAGTAATATAGGATACTTTATTATCTAACAGCTGTTAGATGAATAGATTATAACGGATATTTATTTCTCTGTAAACAGCACTTGCACCATTGTTTGGCCAACGGCTTTAAGAGTGTTTTTGTCGATGTTGTCCATATTGTCGGCTATTGTATGCCATGTTGGACCGAAGCTGCTCTGAGCGCAGTCTGGATAATATGGAATAACGTCGATACAAGGGATGTTGGCTGTTTGGTTTACAGGAATATGGTCGTCGGTAATCATGCCGCCATCATCTTTAGGGAAATAGCTGCCATAGCCCACTTGGCGTGCTGCGTTCCATACCTTCTTTACTATTGCTGGTGCATATTGCATAGACATGCCTTCGCGATAGAACTTAGCCCCTACTCCACCTACCATATCGAGCAATATGCCATATCGTGGAGCATAGCCTTCTGGCAGGTTGTTAGCAAAATATTGTGCTCCGAGAGCCCATGTGTCGCCAGGGTCTTCGCCTTCAAACCATTGTGGTGTACCATAGTCTTCGGCATCGAAGCAGATGAAGTCTACACCAAGTTCAAGGCCGCTACCTTTGAGTATGCGAGCCAATTCTATCATAACTCCCACTCCACTTGCAGCATCGTTGGCTGCAACTATAGGCTTATGCCAGTTGGTGCTATCAGGGTCGTTGTCTGCCCAAGGACGGCAATCCCAATGAGCACAAAACATAATTCTTGTTGTAGCCTCAGGATTATACGAAGCTATGATATTGGTGCTACGAAGCGGAGTGCCATCGTAGCCATTGAGAGTAGCCTTTTGTGTTGTCACCTTGCAACCATATTGCTCAAACTTCTGGATAATCCATTTCTCACATTTGTCGTGAGCTGTAGAGTTCATGGTGCGAGGTCCGAAGTTGCATTGTTCTTGAAGATAAATATAGGCAGAGTCTGCGTTGAAGTCAGGACCTACTGGCTGCACCTTCTCTATCTCTTCCGTTTCGCTTACTTCAGCCTTGTTTGAAGGAAGAAAATTGAAGGCAGCACCAGCTATGAGCGCCACTATCAGTAATGCTATCATTATCTTACTTTTTTTCATTTCTTAGTTTTTGTTTTAATGCCTGTAATTACTTACGGTATTGATGCTTGTTGCTTATATGTTAGCCTACAGCTTTGAATCCTGTACCTGTTTCATCACTCTTAGCCAGTTGCCGCCCCATATCTTTTCCATATCCTCGATACTGTATCTGCGGTGCATAAGCTCTATGGTAAAGTTCATAAGCTCTGACGAGTTAGCCAAACCACGTATGCCTCCGTCGCCATCGAAGTCGGTACCCAAGCCCACATGGTCTATTCCCATGATGCTTATAGCATGCTCAAGATGCTTCATAGCATCAAGGATTGTAGCCTCGCCATCTTTGCATACAAAGCCGTGATAGAGAGTTATCTGTGCTACTCCACCCTTCTGCGCCAGTTTGCGTAGCTGGTCGTCGGTGAGGTTGCGAGGATGATCGCAGAGCGACTTACAATTAGAATGACTGCAGACGATAGGCGTAGCGCTGATGTCTAAGGCATCGTAGAAGCTCTTTTCGGCAGCATGGCTTAGGTCTACCATCACACCTTGCGCATTCATCTCCTTAATAACCTTTTCGCCCCACGCAGACACTCCGTTGTGAGTATTTGAGCCACGAGCAGAGTCACAGATATCGTTGTCGCCATTATGGCAAATTGTGATATATACGATACCGCGGTTGGCGAAATGCTTCACGTTATTGATGTCGCTCTCCAGGGCTAAACCATTCTCTATTCCAAGCATTATCGACTTTCTGCCAGCCAGCTTGTTTACGTATAGGTCGACAGGAGTGCGAGCTATGCTAAGATATTCTTTGTTGGCAGCAACGATATCTTCTATCTTGCTGAATATAAGCTCAGCATACTCTTTTGGTCCTTCTACAGGAAATTCCACCTTCTCTCGGAAGTCTTCGCCCACCTTTGGCTGTGGCAGATAAGCCACCATGGTGACAGCGTCCTGATGACCTTCCGTCATCTTGTGCAAGTCGACAAGGATGCGAGAGTCGCGATGGTCGAACTTCACACCCTGTGGAAAGAACATCGGAGTGTCGCAATGAGAGTCCAGGGTGAGTATGCGATTGTGGATGGCTTTAGCCTTGTTATGTTCTGCGGCAGCATCAACGAGCCATTTGAATAGTGGCTGTCCGTCGTCGCCCATACATTCAGGATGCCATTGTACACCCATTATCTTTCTATATTCGCTACTTTCTATAGCCTCCACTACCCCATCGTTAGCCTTTGCAGTGACAATAAACTTTGGTCCACAGTCGCCCACAGCCTGATGATGGAAAGAGTTTACGTAGAGTTTTTCTTTGCCATATACAGCATGCAGCATAGACCCTTCGGCTACAGATACCGAATGAGTAGGCTCACAAGTATCAGCATCCTGCGAATGCTTGATGGTGTTAGGTATGGTTTCAGATATATCCTGAATAACCTTGCCATCGAGAGCCATAGCCAAAGTCTGTATGCCACGACAGATGCCGAGCATAGGAATATTGCGGTTGTAAGCCAATCGAGTGATAAGAAGTTCGGGAAGGTCGCGCTGAGCGTTGATATGATGAAGCTTTGCCGATGGTTCTTCACCTGCCCACAACGGATTATAGTCTGCACCTCCAGTAAGGATTATGGCGTCAAGATGCTCAAGGGTGTTGATGATAACATCCTTATCGGCTACGGGAGGGATAATGACAGGAACACCACCCGCAGCCACTATCTGTTTGTGATAGTAGTTGCGTATGGTGACATCTATATCTGCACAATTACCAGTAAGGCCAATCATCGGGCGATGATCGGCCTCAGGGAAAGTCGCATAGATATTATCGAGATGCGACGATAGGTTGAAATTTTGCATTACTGTTGTTCTTCGAGGTGAACAGGAATCTCGCGCTTGATGCTCTGCTCAAGAGATATAAGAGTTTCGGTTGAAACTACGCCCTTGATACCCTGCATACGGTTGTTGAGCAAGTCCATAAGTTGTTCGTTGTCGCGTGCATAGAGTTTTACCAACATGGTGTAAGGACCTGTTGTGAAGTGGCACTCTATGATTTCAGGAATCTCAAGCAATTCCTTTACTACCTCTTTATACATAGAGCCACGCTCAAGGTTCAAGCCTACGTATGTACAAGTGCTATAGCCGAGACATTTTGGATTTATGTCAAATCCGCTACCTGTTATGATACCACCTTCGATGAGGTGCTGAACTCTTTGATGGATTGCTGCGCGTGATACTCCACACTCTGCTGCAACATCCTTGAAAGGAATACGAGCATTCTTTGAAAGGATGCTTAGTATCTTACGGTCGAGTTTGTCAATTTTTTCCATTTTTAGTTATATATATATATATCAATATGTTCTTATTACCGAGCAAATATAGGTAATTTTCTTGAATTGACAAACCTTTTGCGCAAAAAAATATGCCATAATGTCTTTATTTGCTTACACATAGAATAAAAAAGACAGGCAACATGCCATATTTTGCATGTTGCCTGTCTTATAGTTATTAATAGTTTTAGCTATTATTTCTTCTTCATGATTTTTCTCTTTGCAATAGCAGCCTTTGCCTTCTTTGCAGTTTCTGCGTTCTTGTTAGAGTCAGCTTCTGTAGCAGGCTTTGTTTCTACAGGCTTTTCAATGCTCTTGAGCTCAACGGTGAAGATAAGGGTAGAGTATGGCTTAATCTGACCAGCCTGACGCTGACCGTAACCAAGCTCCTGAGGAATATAGATTTCCCACTTGCTACCTACAGGCATGCTGGTGAGAGCCTCTGTCCATCCCTTGATAACTTCGTTGCATCTGAATTTATCCGACTTCTGACCATGATGGCGTGAAGTAGCATCAAAAACAGTACCGTCGATCATCTTACCTTCGTAAACAACCTCTACACGGTCGGTAGCCTTAGGAGTTTCGCCCTGACCAGCTACGAGCACCTTATATTGCAAGCCGCTTGCTGTGGTGTTTACGCCTGCCTTCTTGCCGTTTTCTACAAGCCAGTCAGCATTCTCCTTCTTATAAGCCTCAGTCTTCTGAGTCTGATAAGCCTGTATACGCTCCTGGAAAGTCTTCTCGGCAGCAGAGTCTGTGCAGATGCTGTTGTCCTTGTTGAGGGCAGCTACGAAGCCCTTGTGGAAGAAAGTAGTTGCTATAGAGTCGTTGGCACCTTCCATCTCAGACTTCATTCGAGGGAATATGCCTTCCATTACCTGACCAGCGATAGTAGCGCCAGCAGAGTATGCAACAAACTGTGGGTCGTTGGCCTTGCTGACAGCATCCTCATAACCTTTTACGAAATCAGCCATGAAGACAGTATCTACATTCATACGATTAATGAGGTAGGGTAGCAAACCCTTTGTGGCAGTCTTACCTGCCATGTAGCTAAGAGAGTCGCTTGCTGTAGCGAGCTTCACCTGCTCAGTAGCAGCTACTTTCTTGTTTTTGTTCTTATCCTTCTTGCCTGCGAAAGCCATGTTTGCGCTTCCTGCAAGCAAAAGAAGAGATAGAATGATAGTTTTTTTCATAATATAATAATGTTATTACTTACCTACAGAAATCAATTCAATCTTGAAGATAAGGGTTGAGAATGGCTTGATATCGCCAGCCTGACGCTCACCATAACCCAAGTTCTGAGGAATGTAAACTTCCCAAATGCTACCAGCAGGCATGTGGGTAAGAGCCTCTGTCCAACCCTTGATAAACTGCTTAGGCTGGATTTCTACAGGCTGACCATTCTTGTAAGAGCTTTCGAAGACCTTACCGTCGATGGTGCGTCCCTCGTAGTGAACCTTAACCTTTGTTGTATCTGAAGGGATAGCGCCGCTACCTTCCTTGATAACCTTATACTGCAAACCGCTTGGCAAAGTTACAACGCCTGGCTTCTTCTTGTTCTCAGCAAGGAACTTTTCGCCAGCAGCCTTGTTAGCACCAAACTCCTTCTTCATAGAAGCAGTCTTGATGGCCTTCATCTTTTCCTGTGCTATCATCTGTGCCTGATCAATAGTCATAATGCCCTTCTTGCCCTTAACACCTGTGAGGAAACCTGCGAGGAGGTTCTTCAAAGAGATAGTCTTTGTAGAGTCGCTACCGAAAGCATTGTAGTTAACACCCTTTACGAGCTGTGTAGAAAGCTGCTGACCAATCTGCAAACCTGTATAGTAAGCGGTCTTCTTCTTGTCGTCGCCAGCATTTGCACCCTCGTTAATACCTTTGATAAACTCGTCGATATAAGCAGTATCGATAACCTGACCCTGCTCAATAGCCTGACGGATGTACTGTGACTGAACCAAACCAATGCAGTAGCTCATTGAGTCTACATCGTTCTTCATGTCAGCCTTAGGAGTTGAATTGCCACAAGAAGCAAATGTTGCGGCAGCAATAGCCAAAGCGGCTACAAAACTAAGTTTTTTCATTTTGTTTATTATGTTTTTGTATTTTGTTTTAATTATAATGTGGCGACTATAAAAGCCGCCACAACAGGGTAGGGGTACACGGTTAGATAACCTCGATGAGCTCTACATCGAAGATAAGAGCTGCATATGGAGGAATGTCCTGACCAGCGCCACGTGTGCCGTAAGCAAGGTTGAAAGGAATGAAGAAACGATATTTAGCACCTTCCTTCATAAGCTGCAAACCTTCTGTCCATCCAGCGATAACGCCATTGAGAGGGAATGTAGCAGGCTCGTTGCGACGATATGAGCTATCAAAGATCTTACCGTTGATGAGAGTTCCCTCATAGTGGCACTTCACCTGATCGGTAGCCTTAGGGCTCTTGCCGTTGCCTTCCTTGAGCACCTGATATTGCAATCCGCTTGGCAATGTTACTACACCTTCCTTCTTTGCATTCTCTGCAAGGAAGTTCTCGCCCTCAGCCTTTACAGCCTTCACCTTCTCTTCTCCCTTCTTCTGGAGATATTCCTGAACCAATGCTTGCGCTTCGGCTTCATCGATTTTAAGCTCTGCACCTGTGAGCACATCCTTCATCGCTGCTGCGAAATCCTCAGTAACTATGTCGTTGGCTCCCATGTCTGCCAATTGGCGGCCTATGCCGATACCCAAAGCGTAACTAACTTTGTCCATAAATGCTTTTAGTCTTGTTTTATAATGTGTTAATATCAAAATTCGTGCAAAGATAACATTTTTATTGGTCATACATACATTTATTTTCAAAAAAATAGTATTTTTGTAAATGTTTAGCTTTTATATTAATAGGTATGGCTTGCCATGCTTGAATAATGAATTGCTTTATGAAAAAGAAATTAGTATTCCTTACAGGTGCAGGAATGTCGGTGGAGAGTGGCTTCAAGACATTTCGCGGCAATGATGGTCTATGGGAGAACTATCCTGTAGAGCAGGTTGCAACACATGAGGGGTGGGAGAAAGATCCTACCTTAGTGACCAACTTCTACAACATGCTTCGCAAGAAGCTATATGCTGCACAACCTAACGAGGGGCATAAGCTTATAAAGAGTCTTGAGAATGATTACGATGTGTGTGTGATAACTCAGAATGTTGACGACTTGCATGAGCGTGCAGGCTCAAAGAATGTTATCCATCTGCATGGCGAACTAAGCAAAGTGTGCTCAAGTCGTGAACCTTATGATGAGCGCTATATAATAGACTTGCCTGCCGACAACTGTACCGTAGAACCAGGCACCAAGGCTGGCGACGGTTCGCTATTGCGCCCATTTATAGTTTTCTTTGGCGAAAATGTGCCAATGATAGAGCCTGCTGCCATAGAAGCTCAGAATGCCGACATCTTTGTTATCATAGGCACAAGCTTGAATGTATATCCTGCTGCAGGCTTGGTGCAATATACCAAGCCTGGCATACCTATTTACCTCATCGACCCTAACGAGGTGATGTCGGGAGCATACAAGAATATCACTCACATCAAGGCTGGTGCAAGCGAGGGAATGAAGAAGCTAATAGAACTTCTATAGCCGTTTATTCAATAATGGCTGTACATACATCAATATCCTGTCGATGATTTTCGATGTTGCCAACGATATTGCTACCAACGCAACGAAAATCACGATGGGGTATCGTAGTATGTAGATCTGTCCATCAAAAATGTAGGTGATAAAGAAGAAATGCACCAACCACATATTGGTAGAATGATGGCCAAATAATTGTAGAAACTTATTTGATTTACCATTTAGCAATATTGCCAATGATAATATTATCAATGGTGTAAATGGTATGTGGATAAGTGCCGAGTTGCCCATACACAATCTTCCTATTATTAATACCACCACGGCTGCAAGGCTATATCTTGTAGCCTTGCTGAATGTAGCCATACGGTTGATAGCTTTTTCTATCACATTATGTTTTACAAACATTATTCAACGAAGAACATAAATGATAGATAGAGCGTAGCCATGAGCCCAGTAAGCAGTCGCATAAGTATATCTGTGCTATCGTTGACTTTAGCTATTGCCACATATCCAAATACGCTTATTGCTAATAGCATAAAGGTATTTACGATGTCGCCCTTTTTGCCAAATCGCATAATGTATCGTATAAAATATCTTGACGACATAGCTAATATTATATAAGGCAACAGAAACCACCATGCACCATTATAATAAGTGCTTATACCCGTCATATTCTCTACCAATTCAAGCATAGAATAAGGATAATGTTCAGGATTGAAATAGCAACCTATAGGCACGAATATAGCTATTATCACCCATAGGCGAACATATAGGTTAAAGCATCGTTTGCCGTTGCCCATGCTCTGACCTGATAAAGCCTTCTTGCAATACACCTTTCCTAAACCATAGCCACTCAGAAATATGTAAGCAGGCACACACATAGAACAGAATTTCTTGGCGAAATGGTAAGAGAAAGGATTGCCATTAAACCAATATAGAAATTCATAGCATGTGCCATCGAAAAGGTCTTCGTTGCTATATAGATGAAGCCAAAGCATCATCAAGATGAGTATTCCTTTTATTTGAAGGGTAGTATCTTTGCCCATTATAGATATTCTTAAATATTAAAGTCTTGAAAACTGTTTTCTACAAAGATTGATATAGCTTTAGCATAGAGGCAGCAATATCATTATTCTCGAAGCGAGTAACATATTGTTGACTCTTAGCAACAATCTGCTTTTTAGTCTCATTGTTAGCGATGAGAGTTTTTATAGCCTCTGCCATTTCCTGAGGTTTGTCGGGGTCTACATATAGGTTGTCAGGACCGCCAGCCTCTTCCAGGCAGCTACCTGTGCAAGCCACCACAGGTAGTCCGCTCTGTATGGCTTCGATGATAGGAATGCCGAAACCCTCGTAGCGCGAAGGATAAACGAAGCATTCTGCCATTTGGTATATGGCATAGAGGTCGCTCGTGGGCACTCCACTAAGAAAGTGTACACGCTCTGTAAGATTATTCTTTTTTACGAAGTCTTCTATCTTGTCAGCATATTTAGTGCGTCTGCCAACGAGCACAAGATGGATGTTCTGGTCGAGATAGGGTAGGGCTTGTGCTGCAAGCAAAGCATTCTTGCGCTCCTCGATAGTGCCCACGAAGAGAATATAGCGATTTGGCAGAGCATAATGTTTGCGGGCATGCTCCTTCTGCTCTTCGCTTGCTTTAGTCTTGAAGCGTGTGCCACAGCTTTGATAAATCAGTTCTATCTTGTCTTCTGCCACATTTCCAAACTCCATTATGTCGCGCTTGGTACATTCGCTGATAGCCACAATCTTGTCGGCTTCACGACAAGTATAGCGAAACTTCCAACGATATATCATCACGTCGATAGGCTTGTAGTATTCAGGATGGCGCAGGAATATCAAGTCGTGAATGGTAACCACGCTCTTTATTCCAGCCTTATGTATGCCCATAGGCAATTCGCCAGTAAGACCATGATAGATATCTACATGGTCGCGTTTCAGGTCGTTGACGATATTGCGTATTCTCCATAGACCTTTCAGTAGCTTTGGAGTGTTGGTAGGCAACACAAACTGCATATTCTGTTGCATGTTGAGTTGCGAGCGTAGGTCGTCGCGCCCAAGGTCGGGTACATACAGACGTAGGGAGTCTGTATGGTCAATAGAACCGAGGTCGTTGAGCATGGTGCGACAATAGTTGCCAAGTCCTGTGGCGTTGCGTACTGTTCGTTTGGCATCGAAGCCTATGATAAAATTTGTCATGATGATAGCTATATTTGTGGCAAAATTAGTGTAAGCAGACGGAATTGCAAAACAAAACCACTCTTTTTTTTACCTTCTTATCTCATATATCAAAATGTTTTCGTATATTCGCAGACTGAAAACAATAAGGAGGAGACAAAAACTCTAAGCAAAGAGAAATAGAAATAGAAATATGCAACAATATGACTATCTGATAGTGGGCTCAGGACTATATGGAGCCACCTATGCTTACAAACAAAAACTGCAAGGCAAGCGCTGTCTCGTCATCGACAAGCGCAACAACCTTGGTGGCAACATATTCTGCCGTGAGGAGGCTGGAATAAATGTTCATGAGTATGGTGCACATATATTCCATACATCAAATAAGAAGGTGTGGGACTTCGTGAATAGCTTCGTGGAGTTTAATCGCTATACTAATTCACCTTTGGCATGCTATAAGGGCAAACTCTATAATCTGCCTTTCAATATGAACACCTTTTACCAGATGTGGGGCGTAACAACTCCTGAGCAGGCAAAGGCAAAGATTGAGGAACAACGACAGGAGATAGTACAGAAACTGAAGGCTGAGGGAGTGAGCGAACCTCGCAACCTTGAAGAGCAGGCGTTGATGCTCGTGGGACGCGATATCTATGAGCGACTGATAAAAGGCTACACCCAGAAGCAATGGGGTAGGGAACTTGTTGACTTGCCTGCTTTTATCATCAAGCGACTGCCCGTGAGGTTTGTCTACGACAACAACTATTTCAACGACACCTACCAGGGTGTGCCTAAGGGAGGATACAACAAGCTTATTCAGGGACTCTTGGGTGGCATAGACACTCTCGTTTGTGTAGACTTCTTTGATTGTAAGGTTGAGCGACAGCCAGAAGGAGGTTTTATCATTAAGCATGCCGACTTTGAATGCCGTTGCGCAAAGATATTGTATACAGGCAAGATAGACGAATACTTCGGTTATTGCCATGGCGCTTTGCAATATCGCTCAGTAAGGTTTGAACACGAACTTCTTGATACTGCCAACTATCAAGGTAATGCCGTAATCAATTATACAGAAGCTGAAGTGCCTTACACCAGAGTGATAGAGCACAAGCATTTCGAAGCCTTCGGACAGCAGGTGTACGACAATCCAAAGACTGTTGTATCGCGCGAATATCCTATGGAGACTGCCGAAGGACAGGAACCATACTATCCTGTAAACAACGACAATAACAACGCTCTATATCAGAAATATCGAGCTATGGCAGATGCCGAACGCGATGTGATATTTGGTGGCAGACTGGCAGAATATAAATACTACGACATGGCGCCGATAGTAGAGAAGATTATTTATTAATAGATTTAGGAAAAAGATGAAGGATAAAATGAAGTTGAAAAGAAATCTGTTTTCATCACCTTTATGCTTTGTGGTAAACATGGTGATGGTTTATGTTGTCTATGAGTTATGCCGATTGGTATTCTTGGCAACCAACTGGAGTATGTTTTCTGAGGCAATAACTTGGAGCTCGTTTTGGGAAATAACGCGTGGCGGCTTGATGTTCGACACCTCTGCCATTCTATATACCAACGCTCTGTATGCTCTGCTGATGCTTTTCCCTATTCACTATAAGGAAACAGCTATATATCAGAAGATTGCTAAGTGGGTATTCTTGGTGTGCAACTCCATCTGCGTTGTTGCCAACCTTGCTGACTGCGTATACTTCAAGTATACCATTCGACGTACTACTATAACCGTATTCTCTGAATTTCAAAACGAGAATAATCTTGGTAGCATCTTTGGTGCCGAGGTGATAAACCATTGGTATCTTGTGGTTATTGGCATATTGCTGATAGTAGGCATGTGGTATCTTTATCGTATGCCAAAGGGACAGATTCCTGTTCAGATTTCGAAACCATACAAGGCTAAGGGTATGGCAGAATACTATGTGTTGCAAGCATTATGCCTTGCCATCTTTGTTCCTTTGTGTGTGGCTGGCATACGTGGTGGCTTCACTACCGCTGTGCGCCCTATCACCATTAGCAATGCCAATCAGTATGTAGACCGTCCGCAAGAGGCTGCTATAGTATTGAACACTCCGTTCTCTATCATCCGCACCATAGGCAAATCGGTATTCGTTGTGCCTAACTACTATTCGCAGCAAGAGCTCGATGAGATATATTCTCCTATCCACACTCCTGGCGATTCGCTCGTAGCTCGCAAGAAGAATGTCGTGGTTATCATCATCGAAAGCTTCGGTCGTGAATATATAGGTGGATTTAATAAATGGCTCGAAGGTGGTAAATACAAAGGATATACTCCTTTCACCGACTCTTTGATGCAGCATAGCGCCACATATCTATATTCTTACTGCAATGGCAGAAAGAGTATCGACGGTATGCCAAGTATCCTCTCGAGCATTCCGATGTTTGTAGAGCCTTTCTTCCTTACTCCAGCATCTATGAATAATGTTAGCGGACTGGCTGGCGAACTGAAGAACAAGGGATATTATTCAGCCTTCTTCCATGGAGCAGAGAATGGCTCTATGGGCTTCCAGGCTTTTGCTCGTGCCACAGGCTTTACCGACTATTTCGGACGCACGGAGTATAATGCCGACAAGCGATTTAATGGCGACAAGGATTTCGATGGCACATGGGCTATATGGGACGAGCCTTTTATGCAGTTCTATGCTACCAAAATGGGTGAGATGAAAGAGCCTTTTATGACAGCTCTATTCACAGCTTCGTCGCATCATCCTTATGTTGTGCCTGAGGAATATAAAAAGGTTTATCCTGAAGAGGGTATAAAAATCCATAAGTGCATACGCTATACCGATAATGCTCTTCGCAAATTCTTTGAGAAAGCTAAGACTATGCCTTGGTATAAGAATACTCTCTTTGTGATAACTTCCGACCATACCAACCTTAGCGATCACGATTATTATCAGACCGACCTTGGTGGCTTCTGTTCGCCTATCATCTTCTTTGACCCAAGTGGCGAATTTAAACCAGGTATGCGCAATGCCATAGCTCAGCAGATAGACATAATGCCTACCGTATTGAGCTATCTTGGCTACGACAAGAAGTATGTGGGCTTCGGTATCGACCTTCTCACCACTCCTGCCGAAGATACATGGGCGGTAAACTATAATAATGGCTTCTATCAGTATGTCAAGGGCGACTATCTCCTGCAATGGGATGGCAGCAAGACCAAAGCCTTGTATCGTTTCCGTACCGACCTTCTGCTCAAAGACAACGTAGCCAACAAAGAGCCTAAGGTGCGCGAGGCTATGGAGCGCCAGGTGAAAGCCATCATCCAGTCGTATATGGAGCGTATGACGCAAAACGAGCTGGTGGTGAAATAGCTTTTGGGGATTTTTACTTTTGTCTATAAAATGTGTCGAATTTCTTAGAAATGTGTAAAATTACCCATGACAATTTCTTAGAAATGTGTAAAAAACATAGTTTGAATTCCTCAGAAATGTGGAAGATGTTTAAAATTGAAGCACAAAGCTCATTAGTAATCGATTGATAATTAGCATAATAGATATGGAAACGTATTTATCCCTTTTAGTTATAGTGATCTTTCTTTTGTTTTGACAAATTATAATTATAAAAAACTATGATATTCGCATCTGATAAAGGACGCATGTGCAACAACATCTTCTGCCATTATCCTCCTTGCATCTTATCTCAACTGAAAGAATTTAAATTGCATTGTGTTGCAAATTTGATGGATGTTTGAAAGAAAAATGCAGTGCGCTTCATTTTTCTCAAGAAAGTTTTGTATATTTGCAGTGTAATTCATTTTCTTTCTGCTTATGATAGAACGTACAGAGTATATGTCTCTTCTGGAAAAATGGAGAGATAAGAAAATAATAAAAGTGGTGACTGGTATCCGTCGTTGTGGCAAGTCATCTCTCTTGAGAATGTTTCGTGAGAGGCTTCTAATTGAAGGCGTGTCTGAAAAACAGGTGCAAGAACTCAACTTCGAAGACTTGGACAATGAGCCATTTCTCAACTATAAGGCTTTGTA
>HF993932.1:13276-17545 GCA_000436915.1 Prevotella sp. CAG:1092
CAACTATAAGGCTTTGTATTCGCATGTCAAAAAGAATCTCTGTCCAGGAAAGATGAATTATCTCTTTTTTGATGAGATTCAGATGGTGGATGGATTCCAAAAGGCGATAGACAGTTTGTTTTTATTAGATAATGTTGACCTCTATGTGACTGGCTCCAACGCTTATCTCTTGTCTGGTGAGATAGCAACCTTGCTTACTGGTAGATATGTGGAAATCAAGTTGTTTCCATTCTCTTTCAATGAATATCTTCAATCGAAGCCTTCTGATACGAATATTGAGGCAGCTTATCGTGAATATATTGAGAACAGTTCATTCCCTTATGTCTTGCAAATCAAAGGCGACCGTGAGATGGTGCGTGAATACCTTGCGGGTTTGTACAACACGATAGTGCTGAAAGATGTGGTGAGTCGCAGGAAGATAACGGATATCATGATGTTGGAGAGCGTTGTTCGTTTTCTGGCTGATAATATTGGCAACATATCAGTCATCAAGCGTATCAGTGACACGATGACTTCTTTGGGAAGAAAAATCGCTTCGCATACTGTAGAAAACTATATCTCGGCATTAACGAATAGTTATATCTTTTATTCTGTTCCGAGATATGATGCCAAAGGGAAGCAATTGTTGAAGACTGGACAGAAGTATTATCTTGTGGATATTGGTTTGCGTAGTGTCATCAATGGTACCAAGGGGGGCGACTTGGGGCATGTGTTGGAGAATGTTGTCTATTTGGAATTGGCGCGTCGGGGTGGAGAAATCTATGTCGGGAAAATAGGTGATGCCGAGATAGATTTCGTTGTTGTTCAAGGTGAGCGAAAATCGTATTATCAAGTTTCACTTAGTGTGAGGGATGAGGATACAATGAAGCGAGAATTGGCACCATTGCAAGCTATACCGGATAATTATCCCAAATATCTACTGACGCTTGACAACGATCCACAGATATTCCATGATGGTATCAAGCAGCAGTACGTGTTGGATTGGTTGAGAAAGGAAAAATAATAATGTTATAAATAAGAATACCCTATGATATTCGCATCTGATAAAGGACGCATGTGCAACAACATCTTGCAGTATGGTCATGTTTATGCCTGGGCGCGTGAGCATGGCAGAAAGAGTATATCCATGCGTTTCAGCTACAAATACCAGTATTTCAATATCTGCCACACTCGTGGCCACAATTTCTTCTCTTATGTGGTTGCCAAATATGGCGCTAAATGGGGATTGATACCTTCTGTGGTTTATAATGACGACTCGGAGCAGACTGCCAAGAAGAACGAGGAATTTATGCTCTCTCATTCCACCTTCGTGGTGAAAGGATGGTATGTGAGATTCTACGACCTATTCTTGAAATACCGACAAGAAATACTCTCGCTCTTTGCTTTCGACAAGGCGATATTGAACAAGACTCACGCCTTTATGGGTAAGAAAGCTGACGACGAGGTGCGCCTTGGTGTGCATATTCGTCGTGGCGACTATAAAACATGGCATAATGGTCGCTACTTCTACGATGATGAGGTGTATCAAGACTACATACAGCAGTTTCGCAATCTCTTTCCAGATAAGAAGCTAACGGTCTACGTGTGCAGCAACGACCCTGCACTCAACAAAGCTTCATATCATGAGGCTCTAAAGGATATAAAAATAGTATTTCCACAAGGTGGACAAGAAGATGACCTCTGCTTGCTCTCAGAATGCGACTATCTGATAGGTGCACCAAGCACTTTCTCGCTTGTGGCTGCTATGTTCCACGATATTCCGCTATGCTGGATGAAAGAAAAGAATGTAAGCCTATCGTTGGCAAGTTTCGGCAAGTTTGCTGAGCTATTCAGAAACATTATATAATACGGCTCTCAAGATGAAGATAGCTCATATTATATCTAATAAGGTGTGGGGCGGAGGCGAGCAATACGTCTACGACCTATGCAGCACCCTTATCTCTGATGGCCACGATGTGGAGATATTCACTCGCCCTATTCCTGCCATCGTCGGCAAGGTTGCCACACTTGGTGTGCCCATACACGACTATTCGCTAAAGAACATTCTGAAGCTAAGAGATGGCATAGTGCATGTACACAACTTCAAGGATGCACTAAAACTTGCTGTAGCCAAGAAGCTTACGCATAGCAACATCAAGATCGTCGTCACACGCCATCTTGTGCGCCCTGCCAAGACTTCGCGTTTATACACTTGGGTGTATGCTAATGTAGAGAAGATAATCTTTGTTTCCGACCTTGCCCGCAAAGAGTTTCTATCTTCGCAGCCTAAGGTTGATGAGGCTAAGTTGTGTGTGGTGCGCAATAGCATCAAGACTAATGATAATGCCAATAGTTTTGCCGTAGACGATATTAAAGCATCTTTGCCTAATGACACTACTATATTGATGTATCATGGCAGAATAGCCAAAGAAAAGGGGCTTAATGTGCTCATAGATGCTGTGGCAAGGCTGAAGGATATTCCTTACCATCTGTTTCTCGTTGGTGCTGGCGACGCAGAATATACCAACGAGCTTAAGCTGCAGATAGCCAACCGCAATATCTCTGCCCACGTATCTTTTCTTGGTTTCAAGGATGATGTGCGACCATATATCAGCCAGACAGATATCGGTATTATTCCAACCATAGCTCAAGAGGCTTGCGGATTGTCGTGTATGGAATATATGATGCTTGGCAAATGCCTAATTACAACCAATAATGGTGGACAAGCAGAATATGTAGAAAATGGCGTTACAGGCTTACTCATTACTCCTGGCGATGCAGCAGGGCTAACAGCTGCCATTCGCAGTGCCATTACCACAAAAGAGACTATAGGCAAAAAGGCAAAAGAATATTTCGATAACTATTTGTCGTATGGTAAATTCTATGCCGAGATACTGCGAATATATAAAAACGCTATCAAATAGCCTGTTGCTATTCGGAATATCCTTTCTATATTTCCTTTCTATATTTCTTTTCTAATATCTTGCATACAGCTATAAACTGGTAGAAGCCATCGTAGCAAGCACAGATAAAGCCAGCTTTGCCATCTCTGATGCCACCTTTTAATATATACGACTTAAAGAAGCGGAACATAGGGCGGTATATTAATGCTGCTATACCATAGTTTTTGTTTTTCTTTTTCTCTACTTCGCTTTCTGTATATTGGTTTGTTTTACCTACCATGGTGCGTACATTCTCGTTGGCAAGGTGTATGAAAGCCAATTCCTTGCGCTTGGCAGGAATCTTTTCTTGTCTACCCTTCACGATAGGGAAGGTATGTACGTATGGGGGCCAAGTAGTGTCTTCTTTGATAAAGAATCGCAGAAGATAGTCAGGATATGTGCTATGCATGAATCGTCCCATGAAATAGTTCTTGCGTGGTATCCACAATCCTTCCGCAGCATCCTTATGAGAAATATGCTCGTAGAGATATTCTTTTAGCTCAAGAGTCACCAATTCGTCAGCATCTAATACCAAAACCCATTTCATAGTTGCGCTCTGAATAGCGAAGGTTCGTGCAGGCTCTGCGCTCACACAATCGCCCTTAGGAAATACCACCACCTTGCAGCCATATTCTTTAGCTATAGCCACGGTATTGTCGGTGCTCTCCATGTCGCAGACCACGATTTCGTCGAAGTCTTTTACAGAGTCTAACACTCTCTTCAAAAACTTCTCTGCATTATAGGTGTTGATAACAACAGATATTTTATTAGCATCCATATCTTCCCTTTTATTAGGTTTATACCTTCGTTTACTGTTTAAATATGGTTGCAAAGATAATTCTTTTTCGCCACATAATAACGACAATTATAGACAATTATAGACAATACCTTGCTAATAGTTCCGTAATCTCTGCGATATTCGTGTTGGATATAGCTACAAAAAAAGGATGCACCAAAGATATTTCTTTGATGCATCCTTAAAGTTTGTTTGTATATTAACATGGAGCCTATTAGTGTGTATCAACTCCATGCTTCTTAGTATGGAGAATTATTCTTCGTAACCCCAATCATCCTCGAAAGCGTATTCCTTTGAGAGAATGGCGTTTGGATTGCTGATGCCTTCTGTTCTGTTAAGAGCTTCTGAAACATTAGGATCTGAAGCATTTAGCAATGAGCCCAATTCTATGTTTGATACCTCAATCTGAGGCTTAATGTATTTCTTCATAATAGTTTATTGTTTTTAAAGTTTTTAGTGGATAAATGATTTACTTAAGTTTCGCATGTAAGCTCCACACGCCCTGCAAGGGCAGAAGATTTAAAAACTCCAGGCAAAACATAAGGCTTTTGC
>HF993933.1 GCA_000436915.1 Prevotella sp. CAG:1092
CTCATTCGTGCGATTTGGATGATTCGTGTTCTAAAAAAAATCAGCAGTTTGTGTTTAAAAGAACACGAATATAGCGAATCTACCGAATGTTAATTAAATTTCAAGCAAGGAGCGCAAGCAGAAGCAAAGCCCACATGGCTCAAAAATCCGTGCTCTCTGTGCTATCCGTGTGCGACATAATAAAAGACAAAGGCAAAGTCTTCCCTAACTGGTTGTAATCAATATTCTCCAATGTTTATCGGGTTAACCGTTATAACATATTTGTAGGGCGTGTAGAAGTTATAATAAACAAAAAAAGTCTTGCAAGTATGATACTTACAAGACCTTTTTGTAGCGGGGGTGGGACCCGAACCCACGACCTCCGGATTATGAATCCGACGCTCTAACCAGCTGAGCTATCCCGCCATCGTTGTTTGCGGGTGCAAAGGTACATCAAACTTTTGAATCTTCCAAATAAAAACCAAACTTTTTTTCTCTATGATTGAAAAAATGAGATGATAATATAATACATATTGATGCAAAATAAAAGCATATGCAATAAAAAATGATACAAATAAAAGGATTTGCAGTAAAAAAATCAAAAATAAGTGTGAAAATAAAAAATAAAATATTATTTTTGCACAATCTTATAAAAAGGCGTTACTGGCGCTTTGGTTTTTGACTGTAGAAGAACTTCGCAAACTCATCTGTTCGTCAAGAAAACAAGGCAATAAGGCAATGTCCCACGGGCTGTATTGTATACAGCCCTCAATGGGTTATAAGTATTTATGCTTATGACAAAGTTGAGGGCTTATTCTACTTTATAACTTGGGGCTATCCTCGTTGCTCGCTTCCGACGAACAGGGCAATGCGAAGGCCTTTCTATGGTGGAATCGAGCTGCTTTGGATGGCTCCACGTTCTTTTTAGTGTAAAATCTTAATTTTTTATATTTATAAATGTATTGTCGGGTTTGAAGCCATACCGATATTAACAAAAAAACTAATATAAGGTTATGAAAAAATTTATGTTTTTTGCTGCAATGATTCTTACTATGGGTCTTGTATCATGCTCAAGCGACGACGAAACAATGCAGGGACCAATAAAAGTGAAGCTTGCACCATCAAAAGCGTCAAAAGTAACATTCTATTCTAATGGCAATGAACTCGATGCCAATGGTAATGTTGTAGGAACAAACACAAACGCAAAGACAGCCCCTTTCTATGTTACACGTGCTGAAGAAAATGGAAATCCTGATGCTGTAGAGGTGAATTTCTCTATCAATGAGCGTCAGTATAAGTCAAATGATACTAAGCTATCTATCCACGTACGTTCAGGGAGCGATGTTACTGTGTTTATTCCAACTCCTGCAGAGTACTATTGCCCAGTTGATGATATGCATATCGTGCAGTCTCACTCACAAAATGTCGAGGCTTATGGTTCTAATGAACATGCTGAAATGGTTATCGATGGCAACAAGGTCGGACTTGATATTGCTTTTGCTGAAAATGGTATTACTATCAAAACAAGCGGTATGAACGAAAATGTTCAGAACTATTTGCAGAATAAATACCATGATGGTTTGACATTCGAAATCTGCAACTACTTCAATACCGAGAAAGCTGTAGCTAACGGAAGTACTAAAGCAATTTCTAAGGACGAGTTGAAGAGTATGCTTGACAATGGTACTACAATTTCGTTCACACACACACCTGCTGTTTATGCCAATGCTTATGGCTTGCTTAAAGGTAATGCAACTGCTGGCGAAAAAGAAGTTAAGATTATGGAAGACGACCAGGAAGTAACCTACCACGTGCGTGCACTTGATTGTAAGGTTGTGCCTGCTGACTTCACTCTCTTCAATACAGTTGTTACCGAGGGCGTTTCTAATGGTCACACATCTTATCTCTATTCATACTCACGCAAGTAAGTATCAGTAGAATCAATAAAAAATTCCGACGACTTTACTTTAGTCATCGGCTTTACGGCAAGGCTTTTGTTTCAAATAGCCTTGCCGTTTTTTTGCTTGACTTGTATTTATCATTTTATCTGATAAAAGGAAAAAAAGTCGTTTTTCTTTGGTCATTACATTATAAAATATTGCTGTCCGGTAAAACACAAAA
>HF993934.1 GCA_000436915.1 Prevotella sp. CAG:1092
CATCCACCCCACTCTCTCCGAGATTCTCCAGGATGCCTGCGTAGGTGGCAACTAATCGCATCGCCCCATATCTATGGCAATATAAAACCAAAAGAGAGCACCCACCACGGATGCTCTCTTATTTTATGTTTTGTCGATGTTATCATAGCCATATTATGATAGAGGCTTATATTGCAATATCCATTCCCACACAGGAACCACCTCAACAATAGTACCATCATCAAAATTGATAGTCTCCTTTCCCTCAAAAGTGAGAATATATCCTTTAGATAGCGAATATGCTTGCATAGCTTCTCTCACTCCAGCAATTTCCCGTTCGCGAGTTTGTGGAGAATCCATTTTTAATGTCACCTGATAAGCATCAGAGATATGTAAACCTTTTCTAACTATAAAATCACACTCTTTTTTATCTGCATAATAGTAGACATCCCAACCACGACGTTTCAATTCTATAAACACAAGATTCTCAAGAAACACACCATTGTTTTCTGTAGCATTAAAACCTATACGCTTAATAATGGCATTATCCACAAAATATATCTTCTTTGGACTCATCATCTGTTTTTTTACAGAAGGGTCATATCTAAACAATTGAAATATAAGATACGTTTGCTGTATATACTCAAGATAATTTTTTATAGTGTCAGGATGTTGAATTCCAACCACCTTGCCAAGCGAAGAATAAGTTACTCGCTTTGTCGCATTGCTCGCAAGATAGAACATCAACTCCAGCATTTCTTTTTCATTTGTCAACCCATTTCGAGTAAGAATATCGCGATAAATAATACTCTCATACAACGACGTAAGGTAAGATACGGAGCCATCCTGAAGAAACTTTGGAAAACCACCACACTCCATGTATTTAACAAAACTCTTAACCATCGTTGCACGACCAGTTGTAGTATACAATGTCTTTGCATTAACAGGAATTTCATTCATAGCTAAATATTCCTGAAAAGAGAATGGATAAATCTCAACTTGAATATAGCGACCTGTCAGATGTGTACCAAGTTCACGACTCAACATACGAGCATTAGATCCTGTTATTACAATCTTATTACCCGCATTATAAAGTCGACGAACAAAACGCTCCCACCCTTCTATATTTTGTATCTCATCAAAATAATACGTATGTTGCTCGCCAAAAAGCTCTACAAAACACTCCTGTAGTTTCTGAAAATCATCAAGTTTAAAATTAGCCAAACGTTCATCATCAAAATTGAAGAAAAAGTCTTTTTCTACAAGCCTGTCCCTAATTTGTTGCATCAATACAGATTTGCCACAACGACGTATACCCGAAATAATAAGAATTTCGGATGTCTGAAGCCATTCGTCAGCTATATATCGCTGTACATAACGCTTATTCTGAGCATGCAGTATCTCTTGTTGCTCAAGTATTATCTGCTTAAGTAAATCTTTCATATACATTTATTTATCTTTTACAAAGATAGTGCCAACGAGCGCAATGTGAGTTTACT
>HF993935.1:0-7738 GCA_000436915.1 Prevotella sp. CAG:1092
GTCATGCAGACTATCGGGCTTGAATCTATGGAGGAGGTATATCTGTTTGTGGCACAGTTTGACCTTACCTGCCGTGACAGAACATCAAACATGGATGACTTGTCATCATACTTTGAATGCTCGTCACTGGATATGCTCGAGTATATCCCTGCACTCAAATCATTGGAGCGTAAGGGACTGCTGGTGCGCCGCAGCAAGAGAGAGAACAACATCTTTAAGCAAGACTTTGTGGTGAGCGATGCCGTGATGGCAGACATCATAGAGAATAGACCTGTAACTATAGGTAAGGTGGACGTTAGCAATGTACAGACGGACAAGTATGAGTTCTGCAAGAATATTGCGGAAAAGGCTGATGACTATGAAGTGGTGACCGACGACTTGGTGCTGTTCACAGAAAAACAAGAACAAAGTTGCGCTCAACTACCATTTGTTAAGAAGATAAGAAAGGATGTACCCAGTATTCTTGATCGTATATTGTTCTATGACATGTGTCGCGACAACTTCGAAAATGATAGTGAGCGTAACTCAGACATAGCTACGACGATGAAGGACATATTCTCCAACATCGGTCAGCGCATAATGACTAAAAAGGCAATTATGGAAAAAGAACACATTCTCATAAAACTTGGATTGGTGGAGATTGTCGATGATGACGAGATAACGCTTACCGACGAAGGCAAGGAGTACTTCTATGCCGAGGATATACTGGCTTTCTGTAAACCGATGAAATGTGATGACATATATGCCTTTATAGAGAAAGTATATGTCTATTTTCATTCCGACAATTATAACTCGAGCAATGGTGACTGTATGAACAAACTAATAAAGACAATTAGTAAACTTGAAAACGCCAACAAACATATTCCTGAAGTTAAAAGGATAAATAATCTCATTCCAAATGAGTGTGAAAGAGTTTTGTTTTATACAGTAGGGCAATCTATGATAGAAAACGATCCCATATCACTTTCTTTCGAAATTCAAAAACTATACCCTGTCAGAAAACGGAAACAGGTACTGAATGATTTTATGAACAACAAACATTCTCTTCAGAAAACAGACTTGGTAGAGATTGAGAAAACATCATCACTATTCGGCGAAAGCACCATCATTGTGCTTACCGACAAAGGCAAGGAAGTACTACTTGGTGAAGATGCACCACTATATATAGATAATGTGTCAGACAAGCAGTTACTTGCTTGCGATAATATAATAGAAAAAAAGTTGTTTTTCTCTGGCGAACTGAAGGAGCAACTATCGCTCCTCAGCAACAGCCTAAATGAGGAACATTACAAAAATCTCTGTGAAAGATTGGAAGAAAATCATCTACCTAAAGGCATCGCGGTATTGCTTTATGGTGAACCTGGTACGGGAAAGACTGAAAGCGTGATGCAGATAGCTAGAGTTACAGGGCGCGCTATAATGCAAGTAGACATCAGTGCTACAAAAACTTGCTGGTTTGGTGAGAGTGAGAAACTCATAAAGAAGGTATTCACCGACTACCGCCGACTTTGTGAAAAAAGCAAGATAAAACCGATACTACTTTTCAATGAGGCTGATGCTGTATTCTCAAAGCGTAAAGACGTTGGCAGCGGTAGCGTGGCACAAACAGAGAATGCCATACAGAACATAATACTTGAGGAGATGGAACAACTTGACGGCATTCTCATAGCCACCACAAACCTTGCAGATAACCTCGACCACGCGTTCGAACGTCGTTTTCTGTTCAAGATACGTTTTGACAAACCTACTATTGAGGCCAAGACGAATATATGGATGACTAAGTTGCCGTCGCTTTCTAAAGATGATGCTCATACTCTAGCCTCTAACTACGACTTCAGTGGAGGAGAGATTGAAAACATCACAAGAAAAGTTCTAATGCAAGAGATTATAAATGATATTAAACCATCTATCAATGGTCTTATTACTATATGTAACGAGGAAAAAATGTCGAAGAACAATACACGACGAATAGGATTTTAGCTAAAGAACTTGAGTTTTGTTTTCAATTTTGACTATCTTTATTATAAAGGCTCATTAGTGCCACGTAAATGTGACACTAATGAGCATACTTTTACCAAAATTTGGCAGTTTTCTTTATTTAACCCTAAATTCTTAGAGAATATCAGAGAAAAAGTATATATTTGCATACAAAAAAGGAATCACCAACACACAAAATGGGTAAAAGAATATCGACATTTATAATAACATTTGTTGTATGGATAGCAGTTTTTATATTGCAGAAGCCATTGTTTATGCTTGCTTATAATGGTAAGTTGCCTTCTGATTGTGGCATTATACAATATATAGAAGTTATATACCATGGACTGCCGCTGGATATATCGTTGGCAGGCTATCTCACTTGTTTGCCTGCTCTGCTACTGATAGCAAGCGTGTGGATAAGGGAAAATATTGTTAAGGCTATAATGAATGTATATATCGTTATAGCTGCACTGATAGTGGCAGTAAGCTTCTGCATAAACATAGGATTATACGAATATTGGGGATTCCCATTGGATGCAACACCTGTTTTTTATTTCCTTTCATCGCCTAAGGATGCTATGGCAAGTATGACTATACCTATGGCTATTGGCGGTATTGTTGGAATAGGGGCGATAACGGCTTTGATATCTTGGATATTAATAAAAGTAATAGTAAAGGCACCATTTAGCGGATTTAGCGATAATCATCCAGGAGGCAACCGCATTGTTACTTCCGTTGTATTACTCGTACTATCAGGCTTGCTGTTTATCCCTATTCGTGGAGGTTTTACGGTTTCTACCACTAACACCGGCAAAGCATATTTCTCAGAGAAAGCTATATTGAACCATGCAGCTGTAAACCCGCTGTTTAGCTTTATAGAATCTATGTCGCACCAAGAGGATTTTGCAAGTCAATATCGCTTTATGGACGACAAAAAGGCTAACGAGATATTTGCAAAGATGAGCAATACTTCATCAGAAGGAAATATCATAAAGCTAAAGAGCAAACGCCCTGATATTTATCTATTTGTATTAGAGAGTTTCTCGATGGAACTATGGAAGACGCAGGCTGTACCTAATCTAAAAGAGATTGCTGCAGAAGGATTATTCTTCGAGAATTTCTATGCTAACTCGTTCAGAACAGACCGCGGTCTGGTGGCTGTGCTTGGAGGTTTTCCTGCGCAACCAACGATGAGTATCATGAAATATCCTAAGAAGACGGCTAAGCTACCATCTATAGCAGCACAGCTTAAGAAGAATGGATATGACCTAAAATATTATTATGGTGGAGATGCAGACTTCACTAATATGCGCTCATATTTGGTAGGGCAAGGTTTCGAAGATATTGTTTCGGATGTAGACTTCCCTGTAAAAGAGAGAATGAGCAAATGGGGAGTACCTGACGATAAGGTGTTTGCGAGATTGCTTACAGACTTAAACCAGGGACAGAACAAAAAGCCAATGTTTATGGTGTTGCAGACATCAAGTTCGCATGAGCCATTCGACGTGCCATACCATAAACTGGCAGACGAGAGCTTGAATGCTTTTGCTTATACCGACAGTTGCGTAGGCGACTTCATAAAGAAGCTAAAAGCATCAGACAGATGGGAAAATAGTTTGGTGATAATAGTTCCTGACCACTTGGGCTGTTGGCCAAAGAATATAAACAACGACCATACCAACCGCTATCATATTCCATTGATATGGACTGGCGGAGCAATAGCAGCTCCTGAAAAAATAGCAACAATAGGTTCGCAGCAGGATATTGCAGCCACGCTTTTAGGTCAGTTGGGTATTGACCACTCTGAATTTATATTCAGCAAGGATATTCTCTGCCCTACTACCCCACACTTTGCCTTCTTCACCAATAACGATTTGTTTGGCGTGGTAAGCGACGACAATGCCATCGTTCATGACAACAAATTGCAGAAAACAGTGGTAAACACTGGCAAGATGAAGGATGCAAACCTTGAGAAAGGCAAAGCATATCTGCAGAAACTATACGACTATATCTCAGAACTATAAACAAGAGCCATCACATATTATATATATGGAAATACATCCAATAGCACATTTCCACTCTCCCTTCACCTCGAAGTTTGGTATACCAAAGCAGAGCGGACTTGTGGAAGAACTGTGCGGAAAGATTGTTTTTACGCCAGAATATCGTAATCCTGACGCTCTGCGTGGCATGGAGGAATTCGACTATCTGTGGCTTATCTGGGAATTTTCTGCCAACAAGCACAAGGCAAACAGCCTTATGGTTCGCCCACCATTGCTCGGTGGCAACACAAGGATGGGAGTGTTTGCCACACGTTCACCTTTTCGTCCAAACAATATAGGATTGTCGTCGGTAAAGATAGACAGTGTGGAATACGACACTCCGCAAGGTCCTGTTATCCACGTAAGAGGTGGCGACTTAATGGATGGCACACCAATATTCGACATCAAGCCATATGTCACCTATGCCGATTGCCACGTTGGTGCACGATCAGGTTTTGTTGATAGCAATCCTATCAAGCGTTTAGAGGTTGAAATACCTGATAACTATGCCAAGATGTTTTCAATTAGTGAGATAGAAGCATTGCGAAAGACCCTTGCCTTAGACCCTCGTCCACACTATCATTCTTCACCAGACAAGGTGTATGGTATGCCATTTAGCAATTACGACATACACTTCAAGGTGGCAGACAATGTATTGAAAGTGGTGGAAATAGTAAAAGAAAAAAAGAAAACAATAATAAAATGAAAAGATGAAAGTAATAATCAAGACATCATTAGGCGACATTACCGTTCGCCTCTACGACGAGACGCCTCTACATCGCGACAACTTCGTTAAGCTTGCTCGCGAAGGCTACTATGATGGCACACTCTTCCATCGTGTTATCAAAGACTTCATGATACAAGGTGGCGACCCTGATTCTAAGGGAGCACCTGCAGGCAAACAACTTGGCATTGGTGGTCCTGACTATACCATCGAGGCAGAAATAAAGCCTACTTTGTTCCACAAGCGTGGAGCTTTGGCAGCAGCACGCCAAGGCGACGAGGTTAACCCGGAACGTCGCAGTAGCGGTTCACAATTCTATATCGTTTGGGGTCAGGTATACAACCAAGGTCAGATAAAGCAGTTTGCTAAGCAAATGGAGATGCAGCAGATGCAACAAGCCTTCAACGCTCTTGCCATGCAGCATCACGAAGAGATTATGCAGCTACGTCGCGACCGCAACCGTGCAGGATTGCAAGAATTACAAGACAAACTTGCCAATGAGGCTCAACAACAGGTGAAGGCAAATGGTGCTGGTATGACTGCAGAACA
This sequence comes from Prevotella sp. CAG:1092, assembly GCA_000436915.1. Lineage (GTDB taxonomy): Bacteria > Bacteroidota > Bacteroidia > Bacteroidales > Bacteroidaceae > Prevotella. The sequence goes on from HF993935.1 coordinate 5,296, forward strand.
GCAGGAGATATACACCACCATTGGTGGCACGCCACATCTCGATGGTCAGTACACTGTGTTTGGCGAAGTGGAAGAAGGTCTTGACATTGTTGACCAGATTCAGCAGGCTGCTACAGGCAGAGGCGACCGTCCTATAGAAGATATAGAAATGAAAATGGAAGTGATTGACTAATCACTCCCATTTCATCATCTATTTAGCATTTAATATCTTCCTTGCATTGTCCACACGCTCCTTTGTTGGCGTAGGCACATTGGCAAGCGGATATTCAATGCCAAGTTTTTCGTATTTAAATGTTCCGAGCGTATGGTATGGTAAAACATCTATACGCTCGATATTTTTTAATGTAGACAGGAAGTCGTGCAGACGATGCAGATATGCATCATTATCTGTAATACCTGGCACCAGCACATGGCGTATCCACACAGGCTTTGCTGTCTCGGAAAGATAGCGTGCGCAGTCGAGGATATTCTCGTTGCTAAAGCGTGTAAGCTTGCGATGCTCCTCATTGTCAATATGCTTGATATCAAGGAGAATGGTATCAGTGACAGCCATCAGCTTTTGGAAATTATCAAACCATGGCGACTTACGAGTGAAAGGTTGAGCCGAGGTATCGAGACAGGTATTTATGCCCATAGCATGTGCCTTCTCGAAAAGTTCTGTAACAAACTCCATCTGCATCAAAGCCTCACCACCGCTCACGGTGATACCACCTTTATCGCCCCAATAAGTGCGATAGCGCAAAGCCTTTTCAAGCAGTTCGTCGGTTGTCATTTGTTCGCCCACTCTCGTCTTCCACGAGTCTGGGTTATGACAATACTGACATCTCATCGGACATCCCTGCATGAACACTATGAACCTTACACCAGGTCCATCTACCGACCCAAAGGTCTCAATACTATGAATATATCCTATTTGCATACTTAGATAAACGCTATCGCCACCTTTTTATTGTATCCATTTATGCCATTAGAGTTTTTTTGTGTAATTTTGCAACCCAAATAGCATACAACAATGATATACCCACAGAATTTTGAGACAAAGATAGGATTTGACGAGATAAGAGATTTGCTCAAGCAGCGTTGCTTGTCTACCCTTGGCAAAGGAAAAGTCGATGATATGGCTTTTTCGTCCGATGCCGACGAGATAAAGGAATGGATTGAGCAAACTCGAGAGTTTAGGCACATTCAAGATGGTGCCGACGACTTTCCATTGCAATATTTCTTCGATGTCAGAGAGGCGATAAAGAGAATAAGACTTGAAAACACTCACTTGGAAGAAAGCGAGTTGTTCGACCTTCGTCGTTCGCTCCAAACCATCAACGATATAGTACGCTATCTAAATAGAGCTGAAGACAAAGGCGAAGATGTTGATCCAGCCCCGCTATATCCTGCATTATACCGACTAACACAGGATGTTGCTACTTATCCGCAACTTGTTCAGGGCATCGACCAGATATTGGACAAGTTTGGTCATATACGCGACAATGCATCACCAGAACTTCTAAACATCCGCAGGGAACTTGCACGTGCCGAGAGTTCGGTATCTAAAACTCTATATAGCATATTGCGCTCAGCTCAAAGCGAAGGTTTGGTTGACAAGGATGTGACACCGACATTGCGTGATGGCAGATTGGTGATACCTGTGATGCCTGGCATGAAACGCAAGATTAGCGGTATCGTTCATGATGAGAGTGCTACTGGTAAAACTGTCTTCATAGAGCCTTCTGAGGTTGTAGAGGCAAACAACAGAATCCGCGAACTTGAGAGCGAAGAGCGTCATGAGATAATACGCATCCTCACCACCTTTACTAATAAGGTGCGTCCCCACTCTCGCGACATTTTGGAGTCATACTCCTTCCTTGCAACAATAGATTTTATCCGTGCTAAGGCAGAGTTGGCAAAACTAACGAAAGCTATTGAGCCAGAAATCACAGACAAGCCACATGTTGACTGGATACAATCGCGACACCCTTTGTTACAACTATCGCTTGAGAAACAAGGAAAGAAGGTGGTGCCTCTCGACATCATCCTCAACAAGGATAAACATATTCTGATAATCTCTGGGCCTAATGCTGGAGGTAAGTCAGTGTGTCTCAAGACTGTAGGTTTGTTGCAATATATGGTGCAATGTGGACTAAGCATACCTGTTGGCGACAGGTCTACCGTTGGCATCTTCGATAATGTGATGATAGATATCGGCGACGAACAAAGCTTGGAGAACGACCTTTCCACATATTCGAGCCATCTGCTGAATATGAAGAACATGATGCGTCAGGCTAACAACAAGACTATCATCTTGATAGATGAGTTTGGTACTGGTACCGAGCCACAAATTGGCGGTGCTATTGCCGAGGCGGTATTGGAACAATTCTGCAACAAAGGAGCATGGGGAGTCATCACCACCCACTACCAAAATCTAAAGCATTTCGCAGACTCCCACGAG
>HF993935.1:7751-9092 GCA_000436915.1 Prevotella sp. CAG:1092
CCCACGAGGGTGTTGCCAATGGTGCTATGCTCTACGACCGTCATGAGATGCGGGCTTTATTCCAGCTTGCCATAGGCAGACCAGGTAGCTCGTTTGCTATAGAAATAGCTCGAAAGACAGGACTTCCTGAGGAGGTGATACAAAAGGCTTCCGAGATTGTGGGTAGCGACTACATACAGAGCGACAAATATCTGCAAGATATCGTGCGCGACAAACGCTATTGGGAAGCTAAGCGACAGACTGTTCACCAAAGGGAGAAAGACTTGGAGCGACAGATTGCAAAATACGAAAGCGATGTTGCTGAGCTGGAGAAGAAGCGTAAGGAGATTCTCACTAAAGCCAAAGGTGAGGCTCAGGAATTGCTGAAAGAGAGCAACAAGCGTATAGAAAATGCCATCAAGGAGATAAAAGAGCAACAGGCTGAGAAGGAGGAGACAAAGCGCATACGCGAAGAGCTCAACGAATTCAAGAGTGTGGTTGCAGATATCGACACCAAGGCTATGGACGAAAAGATAGCCCGCAAGATGGAACAGATAAAGCAGCGCAAAGAACGTCATGCCAAGTTTAAGAGCGAAAAGGAGGAGAAGCAGAAGAAAGCTGCAGAAAGTCTGATGCAGGCAGCTCTAAAGGAAGAGAAGAAAGCAGGCAAGGCTAAGCTTGCAGTTGGCGATACCGTTAGAATGAAAGGCATGAAGACTATCGGAAAAATAGAAGCCGTAGACGGAAATATGATAACCGTGATATTCGGTGACATGCGCACAAAGGTGAAAGCAGACAGACTTGAGTATACTGAGGCAAAAGCTAAAGAGGAAGATTTGGCTACCAAGCTTCAGGCTTACTCTGTGAGCAAAACCACGAGAGCAACTATCGATAGCCATAAATCTTCGTTCAAGCAAGACTTGGATGTTCGTGGTATGCGTGGCGACGAAGCACTCACTGCCGTACAGTATTTCATAGATGATGCTATCCTCGTTGGTATGCAACGTGTGCGCATCTTGCATGGCAAAGGCAATGGCATATTGCGCCAGCTAATTCGCCAGTATTTAGGCTCTGTACCAAACGTTATCCACTATGCTGATGAGCATGTGCAGTTTGGCGGCGCCGGAATAACTGTTGTTGACTTGTAAAAAACATATATATCAACTTAAAAGGCATAGTTCAATATTGCAAAGAGATATTGAACTATGCCTTTTCTGTAAATCTTTACTTAACAGAAATATATGCACAAAAAAAAGGATGCATATCGATTATGCATCCTTCTGTTTGAGCCTCTTGTCGGATTCGAACCAACGACCCCGAGATTACAAATCACGTGCTCTGGCCAACTGAGCTAAAGAGGCG
>HF993935.1:9142-35265 GCA_000436915.1 Prevotella sp. CAG:1092
ATCGCACCGCTACGACCTGATACCCTTGCTATGTTCCCATCCTGGGGGATTTTCAAGGAGCTGGTCGTATGAGACTTACCCATGTCTTGTAAGCGGGTGCAAAGGTATACATTTCGTTTCAAACAGACGAATATTTTGAAGAGAAAATTCTCTTCGTTAACATCTTTTCACTACTTTACATATTACAAACCAACAATATGAAACCATCAACTATCTATTAACAATGGTCAGTATATAACAAAAAAATCAAATTTTTAGATACTTATACCTTATATTAAATAGAAAATGCGTAATTTTGCACACATATATGATTAACGTTACAGCTTTAGTTCAGTTGAAAGCCTTTGCACGCCAAGATGGCGTCATATTGGCTCTGACATGGATAGCAAGTTTTATCCTTATGATCTATACCCCACAGTATTCGTACGGAAACTTGTTGGCACTATCCACGCCTTTTATAGTTGGCTGGCGTCTTTGCGCTTTTCGCAACTACGCCCTTGATGGTAAAATCTCGTTTCGTCGCGGTTTTGCCTATTCGTGTTATACCTTCTTCTACGCCTCGTTGGTATTTGCCCTCTGCCAGTATGCATATATAAAATTCATCGACGGCGATAGCATAAAGAATATGTTGGCAGAAACAGTAAAGGTTCTAACACCTGTATATCAGGAGCAAGGCTTATCGCTAAACGAGATAAATTCGGCTGCAAGCATGATGGCATCGCTAAGACCTATCGACCTATCGATAATCTTCATGATGCAAAATCTCTTTATCGGATTGTTGCTCAGTCTTCCTTTGGCTCTAATCTTCAAAAGAAGCGCAGCCCCTATAAAATAACATAATTAGAAACAAACAATAAAGAAACATATAAGAAAATGGATATCTCCGTTATAGTTCCTCTATACAACGAGGAAGAATCAATACCAGAATTGTATGCCTGGATAGAAAGAGTCATGAAGGCTCACGACTATACATTCGAAGTAATATTTGTCAACGACGGTTCTACCGACTCGTCATGGCAGATTATTGAAGACTTGCACAACAAGTCGGAACATGTTAAGGGCATCAAGTTCCGTCGCAACTATGGTAAGAGTCCTGCTCTATACTGTGGCTTCAAAGAGGCTCAAGGCGACGTGGTGATAACAATGGACGCCGACCTTCAGGACTCTCCTGACGAGATACCAGAGCTATATCGCATGATAAAGGAAGATGGCTACGACCTCGTGTCTGGCTACAAGCAGAAGCGCTACGACCCTATTTCTAAGACCATACCAACAAAGCTCTTCAATGCTACAGCAAGAAAGATTAGTGGCATTAAGAATCTTCACGACTTCAACTGCGGACTAAAAGCTTATCGCAGCGAGGTTGTTAAGAACATCGAGGTTTATGGCGAGATGCACCGCTACATTCCTTATCTTGCAAAGAATGCAGGTTTCGAGAAGATTGGAGAAAAGGTGGTACAGCATCAGGCTCGCAAATATGGTCAGTCTAAGTTTATGGGCTTAAACCGCTTTGTCAATGGTTACCTCGATTTGCTCACCCTTTGGTTCTTGAGCACATTTGGCAAGAAACCTATGCACGTGTTTGGTTTCCTTGGCTCTATAATGTTCTTCATCGGTTTCCTCTCGGTGATATTCATTGGTGCCGACAAGATGTATGCCCTTATCAATGGCATACCTCAGCGTCTCATTACCGACTCGCCATGGTTCTATATTGCCTTGACAACAATGCTCATCGGCACCCAGCTATTTCTCTCGGGATTCCTTGGCGATTTGATAAGTCGCTCTTCGCAAAACCGCAACGACTATCAGATTGAGAAAATAGTAAAGTAAACAACGAGAATGAAGAAACTACTGTATACAGTTTGTTTGGTCATGGCTCTGGCTGCATGCTCATCAATAGATTGTCCACTCAACAATGTGGTGTATGCCAAATATAAACTAAAGGGCGACGTCACTAAGCTTGAAGATTATCTCACCGTGACTACCAAAAGGGCTGATGGCAACGATACCATATTGCTAAACTTGCTCCAGAATACCGATAGCTTCAGTTTGCCTGTTAGCTATGGTCAAACGGTTGATGAGCTATGCTTGGTGAGAACTAATGGCGACGCAATAAAGCGCGACACCATATGGATGGAAAAGACCAACGAACCACACTTTGAGTCGGTGGACTGCGGAGTAAACTACTTCCACACCATAACTGGAGTAAGATACACCAACCACTATCTCGACTCGGTAAAGATAAACAATAGAAACGTAAGCTACGATGCTGAAAAGACACATATATACATCTACTATCGCGAATAAACTGCTGGTAGCTTTATGCATACTGCTGCTTCCGCTATCATCATTTGCGCAAGTAAAGAAGATGATTGTGGAACAGCCAGACACTACCCCACTATTCAAAGGCGTACAGATAATGGCTGATGTGGTGGGAGCTGTACAGTTGGCAGTGAGCGACTATGGTCAGTACGAAGCTGGAGTGAGAGTAAACCTCAAGGATAAATACTTTCCTGTGGTAGAGATTGGTTATGGTAAAGCCGACCATCACAACGATGTGACGCAGATAGACTATAAGACTTCTGCTCCTTATGGCAAGATAGGTATCGATTTCAACGTGCTGAAAAACAAGCACGATATATATAAGGTATATGCAGGAGCACGCTACGCCTTTACATCTTTTAAGTTTGATGTGGCTCATCCTGATGTCACCGACCCTGTATGGGGAACTGTCACACCATACGGAGGCAAGGACATCAAAGGTCGTTACCATTGGATAGAGGCTGTGTTTGGGGTTGATGCCAAGATAGCTGGTCCTATACACTTGGGATGGAGCGTAAGATACAAGCGTCGCATGTCGCATAAAATAGACGAAATGGGCAACTGTTGGTATGTGCCAGGATATGGAAAAACGGGCAGCAACCTTATAACAGGAACGTTTAATATAATGTTCAACATCTGACAATATGGCTAAAAACAAGAAACTACTTTGGCAATTGCCTTTCCTCGTGTTGCTCATAGTGGGTAGCGTGATAATAGTTAGGCAACAAAAGAATACACCTTACCAGCACGATGCAGGATTTGTGTTTGGCACCGAATATCATATCACCTATCAATGTTCCAACAATCTGAAGGGCGATATAGAAAAAGAATTGCAGAAGGTGGACTTCTCCCTATCGCCATTCAACAAGCAGTCTACTATCACCAAGGTGAATAACAACGAAGCGGTAAAGCTCGACAAGATGTTTACCGATGTGTTTACCATGGCGATGAAGATTTCCGACAACACCGACGGAGCTTTCGATATCACGGTTGCTCCATTGGTAAATGTGTGGGGCTTCGGTTTTAAGCAGGGCACTCAACCTACGACTGCCGTGATAGATAGCTTGAAGCAAATCATTGGCTACAAAAAGGTGAAGCTTGAGGATGGTAAGATAGTAAAAGCCGACAAACGAATAATGCTCGACTGTAGCTCTATTGCCAAAGGTTATGGATGCGACGTGGTGGCTAAGTTTCTTGAACACAAAGGCATCGAAAACTATATGGTCGAGATTGGCGGTGAGATTGTAACCAAAGGTATCAACAGTAAGAGATTGCCTTGGCGCATAGGTGTTACTAAGCCTACTGACGACTCACTGAATGTTAGCAACGAATACCAAACGGTGCTCAACGTCACTAATAAAGCGATGGCTACAAGTGGCAACTACCGCAATTTCTACTATAAAGATGGAAAGAAATATGCCCATACCATAGACCCACATACAGGCTATCCTGTGCAGCATAATATATTGTCGGCAACAGTATTAGCCAACGACTGTGCTACTGCCGATGCCTATGCCACAGCATTCATGGTGATGGGATTGGACAAGGCAACAAAGCTATTGGAGAAACATCCTGAGCTTATGGCATACTTCATATATTCCGACCACAAGGGAAACAACAAGGAATGGTTCTCCCCTACTCTTAAAGAAAAGATTGTGAAATGAAAAATACGAATCTCAAATTCTATGACCAGCTACTGAAACTACACTTGTTTCAAGGTGTAGGCAGAAGCGACTTGGCTTGGTTAGTGGGCCATTCTAAGATAGGATTTGAGAGCGTAGAAGAAGACGAGACTATTGCTCACTCAGGTGATAACTACGAGAAAATGCTTTTCCTAACGAGCGGTAAGGCAAAAGTAACAGTGTCAGCCTTCGACAATTCTTATTCAATCACGGAGACTGTATCTGCACCATATACCATATTGCCAGAAAGGATATTCGGACTATCGCAGTCGTTTCCTCGCACATTCGTAGCTCTTACAAAATGCAACATCTTGACAATGAGCAAGGAAGAGATACTGAAACTCACCGACGACATCCTAATATTCCGCATCAACCTTCTGAACACATATACCACGATGGTTCAGAAAAAAGACAATGAGCTATGGAAGAAGCAACCGCAATCGTTAGAGAAGCGGATAGCCAACTGGATGCTGTCACGATGTCTGCGACCTGCAGGCGAGAAAGAGGTAAAAATAAAGATGGAGACATTGGCTCAAGAACTCAACGACAGCCGTCTTGATATCTCTACAGCACTCAACAGCATGCAGAAAGCAGGCTTGCTGACTCTTTCAAGAGGTAAGATATTCATTCCACATGCAGAAAAACTATAATTAATCATCATACAACACAGCACAAATAAGAGTTATTCAACACACAAAACTAAATATGTTATGAACGATATAAATGCAGAGAGAACAAATCCATTTTTCACTCCATACGACACCTTGCACAACACCGTGCCTTTCGATAAGATAAAGATTGAAGACTACGAAGAGGCTTTCATGGAAGGTATCAGAAGGGATGATGAAGAAATAGATAAAATCATCAATAACCCTGAAGAGCCTACTTTCGAAAACACTCTTACCTTTGTTGACGAGTCGAAGGGCAAGGGTTATTATTCATTGCTTGACAGGGTGTCGAATGTATTTTTCTGTCTGCTTAGTGCAGAGTCAAATGACGAGATGGAGGCATTGGCACAGAAGATAAGTCCTATTCTCACTAAGCATTCAAACGATGTAACGTTCAACAAGAAATTCTTTGAACGTGTGAAATATGTATATGAGCATCATCGTCCGCTCAACGCAGAAGAGCAGATGCTGTTAGACAACTGCTACGACGGCTTTGTTAGAAGTGGTGCTTTGCTCGATGCTAAAGGCAAAGACAAATTGCGCAAGCTTACCGAAGAGGCAGGATTGCTTTCTTTGCAGTTCTCACAAAACTTGCTAAAAGAAACTAAAGCTTACCAGCTACATATCACCGACGAGGCTCTTCTCGACGGACTTCCAGAGACAGCTCGCGAGGCTGCAGCACAGACCGCACGTGAGAATGGTAAGCGTGGATGGGTGTTTACTCTCGACTTTCCAAGTTATTCTCCATTCCTCACCTATGCCACTCATCGCGAACTGCGTCGACAGCTATATATGGCAAAGAATACTGAGTGTTTGCATCTCAACGAGGCTAACAACATAGAGATTTGCAAGCGACTCATCAATCTGCGCCGCGAGATGGCTCAGCTCTTGGGCTACGACACCTTTGCCGACTATGTTTTGAAACATCGTATGGCAACAAACGTGAAGAACGTAGACAAGTTGCTCAACGATCTTATCAAGGCATATAAGCCTAAGGCTAAGAACGAAATAAAGGAGATTGAACTCTTGGCAAAGAAACTCGAAGGCAAAGATTTCCATGTAGAGCCTTGGGATATGAGTTTCTATAGCCATAAGTTGCAGATGGAGAAATATAATCTCGATGCAGAGATGCTTCGCCCTTACTTCCAGTTGGATAAGGTTATCGATGGCATCTTCGGATTGGCAAACCGCTTGTATGGCATCACATTCAAGGAGAATAAGGATATTGCCGTATATGCTCCAGATGTGAAAGCCTACGAGGTATTCGACAAAGACGGCTCTTATCTTGCTGTATTCTATGCAGATTTCCATCCACGAAAGGGTAAGCGCGGAGGTGCATGGATGACAGAATTCCAAGGACAATGGATAGACCGCATGGGCAACAATGTGCGTCCACACGTTAGCGTAGTGATGAATCTCACTAAGCCTACAGAGAGCAAGCCTGCTTTGCTAACTCTCGGTGAGGTAGAGACATTCTTGCATGAGTTTGGACATTCGCTCCACGGCATGTTTGCCAACACTAAGTACGAGAGCCTATCTGGCACCAATGTATGGTGGGACTTCGTGGAGTTGCCATCACAATTCATGGAAAACTATTCGGTAGAGAAAGAATTCCTCAAGACATTCGCCTTCCATTACCAAACAGGCGAGCCTATTCCTGACGAGCTTATAGACCGCATCATGAAGAGTCGCAACTTCAATACTGGTTATGCTTGCTTGCGTCAGGTTAGCTTCGGACTCTTGGATATGGCTTACTATACAATGAAAGAAAAGTTTGAAGGCGACTTGATTGCTTTCGAGAAGAAGGCTTGGCAAAAGGCTATGGTAACAGAGCAGTTGCCAAACACCTGTATGACTGTACAGTTCTCGCACATCATGGCTGGTGGATATGCCGCAGGCTACTACAGCTACAAATGGGCAGAGGTGCTCGATGCAGATGCTTTCAGCGTATTCAAGGCTAATGGCATTTTCGATAAGACAACAGCACAACGCTTTAGAGACGAGGTGTTGTCGAAGGGTGGAACAGAACATCCAATGACTCTCTATAAGAGATTCCGCGGACAAGAACCTACCATCGACGCCTTGCTTGAGCGCAACGGCATAAAGAATAGTTAGTAGAAACAATCAAAATCCATTATCATCATGGCTACATCAGAACATTCAGCTGTAAAGCAACACCTTCTCGATGCACGATACTTAAGAATGGCACGCATCTGGGCAGAAAACAGTTATTGCATACGACGCCAAGTTGGCGCATTGGTAGTGAAAGACCAAATGATCATAAGCGATGGCTACAATGGTACTCCAAGCGGATTTGAAAACAAATGCGAGGATGACACCAACGTCACTTATCCTTATGTGCTGCATGCCGAGGCTAATGCCATAACAAAGTTGGCTCGTAGCTCTAACAATAGCGATGGCTCTACGCTCTATGTCACAGCTTCGCCTTGCATAGAATGTGCTAAGCTCATTATTCAGGCAGGAATAAAGCGTGTGGTATATGGTGAGAAATATAGATTGGAAGACGGAATCGACCTTCTGCGCCGTGCAGGAGTAGAGGTTGAATTCCTTGATACAGAAAAACCAAACAACAATGAAGCAAAATAAATCATACAGATATATGCCGCTTATAATGGCGGTATGTGTTGTAATAGGTATCATGATAGGTAGCTTCTTTGCTAACAGATTTTCGGGCAACCGCCTGAATGTCATAAATAGCGGAAGCAATCGTATCACCAACTTGCTTAGAATCATCGACGATATGTATGTCGACAAGGTTGACATCGACTCGCTCGTTGAAGATGCTATGCCTAAGATATTGGCAGAGCTGGATCCTCACTCTGTGTATATCAGTGCCAAGGATGTACAGTCTACTACCGACGACCTTAAAGGTTCGTTCTCTGGTATTGGCGTGGAGTTCATAATCCGCCAGGATACTATCCGCGTGCAAAACGTCATAAAGAACGGACCTGCAGAAAGAGCTGGTATGCTGGCAGGCGATAAGATTATTAGTGTCAACGGCAAGAGCTTTGTTGGCAAGATTGTTACCAACGAAGAGGCAATGCGACGCCTCAAGGGTCCAAAGGATACTAAGGTAAAGGTGGGCGTAGTAAGATATGGTCACGAAAAACCTGTGTATATGACTATCACACGTGGTGAGATTCCTACAAAGAGTATCACCTCGGTATATATGCTCGACGACAAGACGGGATATATAAAGATTAAGAACTTTGGCGAAACCACATATACTGAGTTGCTGATAGCTTTGGCACAGCTCTCGCAAGAAGGCTTCACTAACCTTGTCATAGACCTTCGCGACAATGTTGGTGGCTACCTCGATAGCGCAGTGCAGATGGCAAACGAGTTCTTACCAAAGAATAAGCTCATAGTATATACCGAAGGACGAAAGTCGCCACGCAAAGAGTATCGCACCAATGGTCAGGGTAGCTACCAAGATATACCTTTGGTAGTACTCATCAACGAGGGTTCTGCTTCGGCTTCAGAAATCTTTGCTGGTGCTATGCAAGACAACGATCGTGGCACCATCATCGGTCGTCGTTCGTTTGGTAAGGGATTGGTACAGCAGCAGATTGCATTCCCTGACGGTAGCATGATACGTCTTACCATTGCTCGCTATTACACACCATCTGGCAGATGCATACAGAAACCTTACACCATTGGCGATAGCGAAGACTATGCTCAAGACATAGTGGCACGATACCAACATGGCGAATTCTTCAACCAAGATAGCATCAAGCATGTAGGTCCTGCTTACCACACAACTTTAGGTCGTGCGGTATATGGTGGTGGCGGTATCACTCCTGACATCTTTGTGCCAGAAGATACCCTCGGTATGACTTCTTACTATAAGCAGGCTGCCATGAGCGGACTGATACTTCAGTTTGCTTTCAACTATACCGACAACAACAGGCAGAAGATGCAGCAGTTCAAAGAACTACTTGAACTGGAATCTTATCTGAAGAAGCAGAATATGGTAGAGCAGTTTGCAACCTACGCCAACAGTCATGGTTTGCAACGCCGAAACCTCTTGATTAGAAAATCACACACGCTACTCGAGAGATATATCGACAGCCGAGTTATCTATAATATGCTTGACGAACAGGCTTGGAACCAATACCTCAATGCCGACGACAATGTGATAAAGAAAGCATTGGAAGTATTCAAAAACAATGCGGCATTTCCGAAGGCTCCAGCCAAAAAGGCTAAACGATGACAACAGATAAGAAAGAACTAAGAAAACTGATAAGACAACGCAAACGACAATTCTCTGACAGCCAACTGCAGGAATTGTCGTTTGCTGTAACTGAGAGTCTTGTCGCCCACCCTCGCATCAAAGAGGCAAAGGTGGTAATGGCGTATTGCTCATTAGCAGACGAAGTTTACACCCGTTCTTTGATAGACAAACTCAGGGCTATGGGCAAAATCGTGGTGTTGCCAGTAGTGCTCGACGACACAAGGATGGAAGTTAGAATCTATAATGATGCTAACGACCTAAAAGAAGGAGCCTATGGCATAAGCGAACCTGCAGGTATACGCTACGACGAAATAGAAAACATCGAAGTGGCTATAGTGCCAGGCATGGCTTTCGATAAAGATGGTCACAGACTTGGTCGTGGCAAAGGCTACTACGACCGTTTCTTGTCGCAGATACCATATATATATAAAATAGGTGTATGCTTCGGATTCCAACTGTTGGACAATGTGCCATCAGCAGAATACGACATTATAATGGATGAAGTTGTCAATACACCTTGATATCGCTAATGATGAAGCTGCCCACCTGCTCGTTAAGTCGCTTAACAAGCTGTTGGCGCATCATAGCCAAATCCTGGCGTAACGCAGGATTCACGATTTTCACATACAACGTTTGATTTTGTATGAACTTCTCTGTGGTATAACGAGCCACTATGCGTCCCGTTACCGTTTCCCAAGAATCGATGAGGCGCTTCTGCTGCAATGGCGTTTCAAGACCTTCTTCTCGCAGAAGCTGCTGTAGCACGTCGGCTACAGATTTTACTTCACGTCTAAACATCTTGTTCCTCCTTTTTCTCTTTTATTATTCCGTCGGCTACATCGAATAGTTTGTAGTCGAGCACCGAATGCTGCAATATCTTGTCAAGATGGTCACGATTGGTGTCGGTGATAAATATCTGACCATAGCTATCGCCAGAAACCAACTTCACTATCTCCTCAACCCTCTTGGCATCAAGCTTATCAAAGATATCGTCGAGAAGGAGCAACGGAGTGGTTTTGGCAGCTGTACGACGAAGAATATCAAACTGCGCAAGCTTCAAGGCAATAACGAAAGTCTTGGTCTGACCCTGCGATCCCTCACGTTTCATCATATATCCGCCAAGTTTCATCTCTAAATCGTCGCGATGAATGCCATGCAGACTATAACCTACGGCTCTATCCTTAAACCTGTCACGACGAATAACATCGAGCAATGGTCCTCGCTGGCAATGCGAAATATATTCTAAGCTCACTTGCTCCGAATTGCCCGATATACGCTGGTATACGTTTTGAAATATCGGTACAAGTTCATTTACGAAAGCTGCACGCTTAGCATATATTATCTCGCCCTGCTGAGCCATTTCTTCTTCCAATATTTCAATCAACATCACATCAGGCTCATCCTCTTGTTTAAGCAAAGCGTTGCGCTGTTGCAAAGCCTTATTATACTTATTCAGAGCCTCTATATATGTGATATCGCATTGAGCTATAACCATATCCATCAGTCTGCGTCGCTCCTCGCTACCTCCCTCAACAAGTAGAGAATCGGAAGGAGAAACAAACACCAACGGAACAAGTCCGATATGTTGCGAAAAACGTTTATATTCTTTCTTATTACGCTTAAAATGTTTCTTTGAGCCACGCTTCATGCCGGCATACACCACATCCATATTATCATTCTCGTCTGTGTAAGTACCTTCAACAACAAAAAAGTCGGCATCGTGCTTAATATTCAGCGAGTCGATATTAGAATATGCGCTCTTGCAAAACGACAAATAGTAGATGGCATCGAGCATATTGGTCTTTCCCATACCATTATGTCCGACGAAACAATTTATATTAGGCGAGAAAGAAAGTTCTGCGCTCTCTATGTTCTTATAGTTAAAAATCGATATCTTCTGCAGTATCATAATTGTGATGATGCTAATGGCAAAACTGCCGTGTATAGCATTAAGCCAATGCAAAGTTACCCATTTATTAATGAAAAACGAAAAAAGTATATGATAAATTTCCATAAGTGAAAGAATTTCAGTAATTTTGCCACGCTTAATTATGCAATAATAAAAAATCAAAAATAATAATGGCAAACAAAAATGAGCAGACAGTACAAGAGACTGTCACAAAATCAGAAGCTTTCTTCGATAAGAATAAGAAAGCTATCGCCTATGGCGTAATCGCAATCCTCGTTATCATCGCAGGTTTCTTCTGCTACAAAGAGTTCGTTGGCAACCCACGTGAAGCAAAGGCAAGCACAGCTTTGGCTCGCGGTCAGGAGTATTTCGGTATGGAGCAGTATGACAAGGCTCTTAACGGTGATGGCGCTGGCTATGCAGGATTCGTTAAGATAGCAAGCGACTACAGCAGCACAGACGCTGGTAACCTCGCAAACCTTTATGCAGGACTTAGCTATGCTTTCCTTGGCAAAAATCAGGAAGCTTTGAAATACCTCAATGAATTTTCTACTTCCAGCGACGCTATGGTTAGCCCTGCTGCTGTTGCTGCTCGTGGTAACGTATACGCTAAGCTTGGTAAGCTCGACGAAGCTGTTAAGGACCTCAAGAAGGCTGCTGACATGGCTGACTCTAAGGCTAAGAACGGTAAGAACATGAGCCTTTCACCAACATTCTTGCTTCAGGCTGGTATCATCCTCGAGTCACAGAAGAAGAATGACGAGGCTGCTGAAATTTACAACAACATCAAGAAGAACTATGTCAACTGCATGCTCGTACAGAGCCAGGAGATTGACAAGTATATCGAAAGAGCTACTTTGAAATAATGGCAACAGCACTTCATAACCTATCAGATTACGAATTCGACAAGATTCCTGATGCCAGCAACATGTGCTTCGGCATAGTAGTAGCAGAATGGAATCCTGAGATAACAGGCGCATTGCTTAAGGGTGCTGTAGACACTCTCGAGCGTCATGGAGCCATCGACGAGAATATCCATGTAAAGACTGTTCCTGGAAGTTTCGAACTTGTATATGGAGCACGCCAAATGGTTTTGAACGGCGGCTACGACGCTGTGATAATTCTCGGAAGCGTGATACGTGGTGAGACCCCTCACTTCGACTATATCTGCCAAGGCGTTACATACGGCATCGCTCGCTTGAACGCAACACAGGACACTCCTGTAATCTTTGGTTTGCTGACTACCGACGACCTTGAGCAGGCTCAGGCTCGTAGTGGTGGTAAGCTCGGCAACAAGGGTGACGAATGTGCAATAGACGCCATAAAGATGGCTAAGTTCTAATAGAACACCTCTATTTATCATACGATATCAAATTCAATATCATACGATACAGCAAAAGGCTGCAAGGGTTTTATCCGCTTGCAGCCTTTTCTTATTATTCTTTCTTCTTACAAGATTAATACATAAAATTAGCTTGGTAAGTCCTCATTTCTTACTAAAGCCAAAAAGTCTATTATATTACCATTTCGTTCAACAGCTGTTGAACGGTAAAGTAATATATGATAAGTGGCTAAGTATTATACCTTCTATGACCGTTCAACCTCTGTTGAACGAAAGAGATACTTAGCATTCAATTTCTATACCTATATTATAATAGGATTGGACAATATATATTTGTATCCATTTCAAGTATTAAACACCATCATCATCGGCATCCTCAATCTCAACATCGTCGGCAGTATCGAGCTGAGTGTCCTTAGTAATCTGTATACTGCCAAGACGATGAAGCTTGAGCACAAGAGGAATATACTCGTCGCTCGACTTATCAGGCGAACCTACGCTTGCAGCAAAATACAGATAGTTGTCGTCACACTTCACATATACAATACCGAGCAATGCTCCATTCTTTCGATACTGCTCAGTAAGGCAACTATTGAAATCTTTCTTGGAGAAAGTGTGCGAATAGAAAGTGGTGCCATCAGCTCTTACCACACGTAGACGAATAATGTTGTCGAAATATTTGGTAGCACCCTCAGTAATTTGTGGCAAAGAGTCGCAAGCTGTTAGCTTTGTCTCAATGGTATATGAATTATCAAGCCAGCTGACCTTCATAGTCTGCTCATAGTCACCCATCTTTTGTGTAGCCTTTGGCTTTGTGGGCTTAGGTTTTTGGGTTATAATGATATTCGATTTCTTTTCTTCCTTACAGCCTGTGATAACAGCTACCATCATAGCCAAGGAAGCAAGTAGCAAAGTCTTCTTCATCTATTCTCTGTGGGTTAAAAAGTTAAATTGGCATTATAGGATGCCAATATATAATGTTTTGTTATTTTGCAAAGGTAGTAATAAATAAGTAAAATAACAAAAAAAGCACCCCCTATTCACATAGAAGATGCTCATGCTTATTAATATAAGCCACTGACATTGAGTTATTATACATAAATTACTCTGCGTTTTCTCCAATTGTCAACTGCTGGCCATTCTGCTGTCCCATACCAGGACGACGACCTTGCATGCCTGGGCGACGACGGAAGTTTGCCTTGCGGTGTGCCTTCATCTCGTCGTATTTCTTAGCTTGCTCGGCAGTAAGAAACGACTTCAATCGTTTGTCGTATTTCTCCATCTGCTCCTTGCCGTTGGCAATCATATCGCGAAACGACTTCACCTTTGTTGTGTCATTACCAAGTGTTGGACGTGGAGGTCTGCCTGGGCGAAGACCACCCATAACATCAGCATATTCTGTATTTAGGGCCAAGAGCGAATCTGCCTGGGCTGCATTAAGATTTAATTCTTTAACCATACGCTCTGTGCGCATCTTTGTCATTTCTGTCTTGTCAAAATGACGGTGAGGACGATTTGCGTTCTGCTGTTGAGCAAACGACATTGTTGATACCATCAACGCCATTGCCATAATCATTATTACCTTTTTCATATCGGTTATTGTTTAAATTAAGAGTTCTATAGTTGTTACTTTCTTTTGTGTCAACACAATTATATGACACAGCAAAGAGTGAAAAGTTTAAAGCGAAACTAAAAAAACATGTTAAACAATATAAATATGGCATTTATTTCGTACCTTTGCCAACAAAAAGCAACGTAATATGAAGTTTTTCATTTCATCATTAATAATATCCTTAGCTTTGCTTTCCGCTTGCACAAAAAGTGAAAAGCAAGAAGTAAAGCCTGAGCCTGTAAGCATCGACACTATACCGACAATGGTGATGCAGATACAGAAATGCTCACGATTATACACCACAGAATATAAAATAAGGAGAATCATCACTCACAACGATAAGAAACAAATGTCGGGTTCGATAATGAGCAAGAAGTTTACTATCGATATTCCTGTGGGCGAACGACAGATTGCAATACCTGTAAATGCTACTCTAAAGGCATATATAGACCTAAGTTCTTTCTCTGCTGACAACATTAGGAAGAAGGGCGAGAAGATAGAGGTGGTATTGCCAGACCCACAGATTATAATGACGAGCACCAAGATAGAACACGACGAGGTGAAACAACATGTGGCTATGCTCAGAAGCAATTTTACCGACGAGGAGCTGACGAGATATCAACAGCAAGGTCGCGATTCTATCATCAACGACATTCCAAAGCTCGGACTGATAGAAGCATCGCGCGAGAGCTCGGCTCGCACCATCATTCCAATATTGGAACAGATGGGATACAAACAAGAGAATATCACCGTAACCTTCAGAAAGAGGTTTACTTTGTCTGACCTGCCAAAACTTTTGAAGAATGGAGAAATCTAACAAGACTAAGGTCATACTAAACTTGCTATTCGGCAACTACAAGCTTATAGTGCCAGCAATAGTTATGATAGCCATCGTAATAGGTATAGTGGCTTGGCTCAATCGAGATAACAGTATCGAGATAGGAAATTCTAACGACGATATAGAAATTAGTGATGCACAGATAACAAGCATACGCAACATTGGCGAATGGGAGTTTATGTCGATAAACGATGAGGAGATTGTAGATACCATTAGGCGTGGTTTCTTTGGCGACGACCAACTGGCACGTATATATTATGGTACTGTGCGCTTGGGCGTAAACCTGCATGAAGCTGCAGAAGATTGGCTCACTATCGACAAAGATACCATCATAGCTAAAGTGCCAAAGATAAAAGTGCTCGATGAAGACTTTATCGATGAGGCTCGCACTCGTGCTTTCTATGCCGAAGGCAAATGGTCGGCAGCCGACTACAAGGCTCTATACAAACAAGCATACAGGAAAATGCGCGAGAGATGTCTTACACCTTCGAATATAAAAAGTGCTCAAAACAATGGCGATATACAGATTGCCAACCTACTCCACTCTATGGGCTACGAACATGTTAAGATAGAATGGGAGAAATAATATAGTATTAACGACAACAACACAAAACATGCAACAGATCAACGACTTCTTTGCTTCTGTCAGCAGTTTGCTCTGGGGATGGCCTATGATGATACTGCTTTTGGGAACACACATCTTTCTGACGATACGCTTGCGTTGTCCACAACGCAAACTGTTTACTGCCATACGCTTAAGTATCAAGCGCGACAAGGATGCCTCAGGAGATGTGTCGCAATTTGGCGCTTTGGCTACTGCCCTCGCAGCTACTATAGGTACTGGTAATATAATAGGTGTAGCAACAGCCATAGCTCTTGGCGGTCCGGGAGCTGTATTCTGGTGCTGGATAACAGGTGTATTTGGTATTGCCACCAAATATGCAGAAGGCTTGTTGGCAATAAAATATCGTGTGCAAACTCCTACAGGCAAGATGCTTGGCGGTCCGATGTATGCTTTGGAAAAGGGATTAGGATGGAAAACCATGGCTATTCTCTTTGCTATCTTCACGATGATAGCTTCATTTGGCATCGGCAATACCGTACAGGCAAATGCTATAGCTACTATTGCCAACAATACCTATGGCATTTCGCCATGGATAATGGGTGCTGTGGTATGCGGACTAACTGCAGCCGTAATCATTGGTGGAGTAAAGAGCATAGCTAAAGTTTGTGGAATGCTCGTACCTTTTATGGCGCTGTTTTATATCTTAGGTTGCATATACATCTTATTCGTAAACCACAACTATGTTTGGCCTGCCATATCTTTGATTTTGAAGTGCGCCTTCTCGCCTGAAGCTGCAGGCGGAGGTTTTGCAGGCTCCAGCATCATGATGGTGGCTCGTTATGGTTTGGCTCGTGGTTTGTTTAGTAATGAGTCAGGTCTTGGTAGTGCACCAATAGTTGCAGCAGCCGCTCAAACTCGCAACCCTGTGCGCCAAGCTTTGGTTTCTTCTACAGGCACATTCTGGGATACCGTTATTATCTGTGCGCTTACAGGTATCGTCATCGTTAGTAGCATTATAGCCTATCCCGATATCAGCTATCATGATGGTGCAGCATTAACAAAGATGGCATTTGGCAAAATACCATACGTAGGCGAACCATTGCTGAGCTTCGGTTTGCTTACCTTTGCTTTCTCCACCATCCTTGGCTGGAGCTATTATGGCGAAAGGGCTGTAGAATATCTAAAGGGAAAGAAATGGTCGTACGTATACCGTCTGCTATATATTGTGGCAGTATACGTAGGTAGCATCGCAAGCCTAAATATCGTTTGGAACATTGCAGACTGCATGAATGCGCTCATGGCAATACCAAACCTTCTGTCGCTTCTGTTCCTCAACGGCATACTGGTACACGAAACAAGAAAGTATCTGTGGAGAGACAGACTTGATAAAGAAATGGAAGAACAATAATAGATAAGGTATAAAGCTGAGCACTTATATTTTAAAGCTATGCAATTAATATATAAAGGTTCAGCAATACTATATAAAAAAAAGAGTTGGGAGAAGAATAACGACCCCAAGATTATTTATTCTTCTCCGAACTCTCACGTATTTTCAATATCATTGGCACCACCTCGCGATATATCTTTGTATCGCCTTTTATTTGGCGCATTAGAAGTTCACAAGCTTTGCTACCCTGTTCGCCTGCTTGGTCCATGATGACAGAAAGCTTAGGAGTAACGAAAGCTGCAGAGTCGCCATCAGTAAAGCCAATGATAGCAACATCGTCAGGAATACGAAGACCTAATGATTTTATAGCATCGAAGGCGGCATAAGTAATGATATCATTGAAAGCCAAGATAGCATCAGGACGATTCTCGGAAGTCAAGAGTTTGATAGTTGCATTTCGGGCAACATCAAAGTCTATCTTGTCGCAAACTACCAATTCTCTATCAATAGGTATACGAGCGTCTTTCAAGGCTTGCAGATAGCCATGCTTTCTACGCTTTACCATATCAAGGTGGTTTGGACCTCCGATAAAAGCTATACGCTTAGAACCTGTCTCCAAAAGATGAGATGTGGCATCGTAAGCTGCAACATCGCCATTGGCAACAACTTGCGATATCTTATCCGACAAACAAGTACGCGCAAACATCACGGTAGGAACGCCCTGGTCGTACAACTGCTCTATATGACTATAGTCAACGGTATCTTGTGCCAAACAAATAATTATTCCCTCCACATGAAGCGAAAGGAAATTCTCTATCGCACGCTTCTCAAGTTCACAACTCTCATGGCTATTCGCACTAAACACCGAATAACCCATCTTGGAAGCATAGCATTCTATACCATCCAATACTGCTGCGTAATAATGGGTGACAAGATTAGGTACCACCACGCCAATAATATGTGGTGCTTCCTTGCGTAAGCTTTGTGCAAAAGGATTAGGACGATAATTGCGTTCGGCAGCCAAAGCCTTGACACGAGCTCTCATTTCTTCACCAACTTCATGGCTCCCATGTAGTGCTCTTGAAACAGTAGCTATACTAACGCCTAATTCGTCAGCTAAATCCTTTAATGAGGTTCTATGTCGTTTCATGGTCTTTATACAGTTAGTCAGCATTTTACTTTTATAATTGTAAAATTTACAACATATCAATTGCAACTTACCAATAAAAGTAAAACAAGCATTATCAATTGCAAAGATAACAAAATAATCGATATTCGCAAACGTTTGCGTGGCTTTTTTTCACAGAAATGTTTGTGTATTCTTAATAGAAGCTGTATATTTGCAGCAGAATTAGAAATGAGTAATGAATAGTTGATAATAAGTTAGTTAGAAAACAGGACCAATATTGTCGTGAGACAATTTGGTCTTTTTTTTATGTCTATATCTAACGAACAAAAAAAAGAGACTTATTACATTATGAATATTTGTAACAAATCTCAATTCTATAAATATTATTAGATTGCTAAATATAATATTCTGCACTATCTACTAAGCCCGCACGCAAAGCATACTTAGTGGCTTCATGCACATTATTTACTCCAAGCTTACGGAATATGTTCTTACGATGTGTGTTTACAGTATGGAAACTTGAGAAACGCTTATCAGCAATCTCTTTGGTTGTCATGCCAAGAGCTATATCTTTCAATATCTCTGTTTCCGTCTGCGTGAGCTTTACCTTCTCTTCTTTCACCTCTGGTACCAACATCATCTCCATAGTGCGTTGGCAGATATAACGTTGTCCGGATAATGTGGCTGTTATGGCCATACGAATCTCCGACAATGTGCATTCTTTCAACACCACGCTGAATCTCGGACATGATGCCAACACCATTCTTACAAAGTCGATACTAAGGTCTTCGCTAAACAACAGCCACTTGGTATTTACATATCTCTCGGCAAATACCAATAGTTCTGAGGCATCGTTGATATCAAATAGCGTGTAATCAAGCACCACAACACTATTAGGGCAACTCTTGAGTTGCTCTATAAGTGCGGCTTTATCTTCCACACTCTTACATTCTGCATCCTTATGTTCAGCGAACAGATAGAAAAGTCCCGCACGTGTTATACCCTGATTGTCTGCTATTATTACATTCATCGTTTATTCTATTTGGTTGCAAAAGTACAAAAATAGAAGTAAAACAATGAAAGATTGAAAGAAAAATATCCGCAATAACTATATTTTTATTATTTAATACAGTTATTGCGGACAATTTGATATTTGCGATTCTATTAGAATGTCATGCGAATCATAAACCTAATGCCATCCTTGTGGCAAGTAGGCAGATACTTATAGTTCAAACGCTTTACGTATTCTATATGCAAGAGCTTGAAGATGTTGTGAACACCAGCTACAAGCTCTACGTATGGACGCTTAGGATCCATAATGTAGCTACCCTCTGGGAACTGCCATAATATAGGGTTATTGGCATTCTCGGCAAGAGTAGGATTGTTCTTGTCTGTTAACTTACCCCACAAGCACTTAACACCTATGTACTCACGCCACTTCAACTTCTTGATGAGCGGAATACGGTTAAGAATCTTACCGTTCATATCCCAACTTACGTCTAAGCTTGCATAGCGGTCGTTGAGGAACTCCATATTATTGATGAGGTTGAAGGTTTCGTCCTCAACAATATACGAGAGATTGGCGGCAGGCATGATAAGCAAAGGATAAGGCACTCGATTCCATTGTGCTCCAGCCTTGAGATAAGCATCTATCTTACCCCACGAGCCCATCCAGAAGCGCTTATATATGCTGGCTTCGGTAAGGTTGTAGCGATAGTCGCCACCAAGGAATCCCTTGAAACCAAAGGTATGACCAAGACCAAACACAGGAGCATCAAGATTGATAGGCAAACGACGCTGCTTGGTGTTGATATAAGTGCGACCAGGGGCCAACTGCAACTGCAACGACAGTTCAGTAGTGTTAAGCTTGTTTGTAGGTCCGAATGTCAGGTTGCCAGCAGCCTCATTCTCCTCACGCTTCAAACTTAATATCGACTTCAATCCCCAGTCTTGCTCATATTCGAAAGCCACATTCTGACGATTATAGAACATCATCTTGTCTACCGTAGCCCACTTGAAAGCGGTAAAGACGTTATCCTTGTCGGTTGGTATATACTTATCAGAGGGTGCCATAACATCGTATGAAGACTGTATGGTGATAGTACGCTTAGGGAACTCGCGTGGCAGATATTCTTTCTTATTTAAAGAATATATCAACTGACCATCATAGTAAGTCTTCTTAGAGTCTACGCCTCGAGCAATATATCCACTTGCAAACCAATGCTTGTTGAGGTTTGCTGTGGTCTGACCAGACACACGGAAACGATAACCATCGATGAAGTTCTTGGATATCATGGTGTTGATAGGGCCAAAGTCGAACTTACTTGGATGATTCATATCGCCAGTTTCTACGAAGTTTTCTATCAGCGCCTTACCAGCAAAGATGATATACTTGAAGCCCTTAAGCTGTTCGATGCGATGAATGAAAGCATCCATAGAAGACTCGCTCTTGGTAAGCTCTACCGATCGATATTGATTCCAGAAAGCCTCATCGCGCATCATGGCGTCAGCCTCCTTACGCTCCTTAGCCTTACCCTTGAAGAGAAGTTTCGGTATCTCGTCGAAAGCATAGTCGCTCAAGCGAGTAGTACGAGTGACGAGGAATTTACCAAACGCCTTGGCAAGTCGCATTTCTACAATCATATCGTCTACCGTCAATGCCCATTCGCCATTAGGAAGCTTAGTATATTGTTGCAAAACCTGCAAATTCTCAACGAAGTTTACATCGCTTCGCTTTGGTATGGTAAGGTCGCAACGCTTAACATGCAACGTAGAGTCGGCAAGGATATATAGCTCGCCACGGAAACCGAAGTCCTGCTGATTGTTAGGCAAGAACTCCAGATGATAACACAATTCGCGGTCTACATATACCGTGTCTTGAATATAATAGCGATAGAAGGCGATGGCATTCTTTCCGATAGGACTCACAAAAGGATATTGCAACAATCTCACATAGTCGTCGTAGATATCTACATCAGTAAACACATCCTTGAGTGTAACGTTAAGGATGTCACCCGTTTGGATAAGCTGGTTAATACCCGTAGAGCTCTGTCCTTTGATGATGCTCTTTTCTGACTTTGGGTCTTTGCGATATATCTGTTGCGACACGGTCTCGTCGACCGAAACTGGCAAGATGAGCTTATGATTAAATGGGCTTGTCTCTATTTGGTCGATGAGCCATTGCTTCTTAGCAAAGAATCCACTATCAAGGTCAGAAGGCTTGATGTCGTTGAGAGCAAGCGTAATCTTCTGATATTTATTATATTGCAGATAGTCATGGTTCTGCAAGTCGGTCTTCTTCTTGGCAGCTATCACCCTACGCATCAATTCTACCGCAGGGTTATCCTTACGGCTATACTTACCGCGCTTAGATTTCACCACAACTTCTTTAAGTTGCTTAGTATCAGGCTTCAACTTCACGTCGAGCTTTACAGGAGTAGCCGAGGTAACGTTTATCGTCTTCGACTTATATCCCACGGCACTAAACGTTAGTTGCCAACCATTATGTCGTTCGATGGTATACTCTCCCATAGCATTACCGCTCACAGCCACATGGTGACCTTTATACGAAGCACTCGGATAAAGCAGCGTGTCGCCATTCTCGGCATCTACTATAACGCCATGTATCTTCTGCGCATTGGCATTGAGAGCCATCATAAAGAGTAAGAAAACAAATATCTTTCTTATCATATTTACCTATTGAAAGAACTTTTTTATAAAGGGGAGTTATATTTGTGGGGTGTAATAATAATGGGGTGTAGAGAGCGGGGTGTAATAATATAATGTATGAGGATGAGAGATGATGAGAAATCAGAATTAAGCCAATAGCTGAGCCAAATCTGTTATCACCAAGTCGGGGATAGTCTCGTCATACTCCTGTTCTGTCCAGCCTTCGCCCTTAAACCATGCTGCATGGCATCCAGCCTTCTTTGCTGGTTCTATATCTTTATAGAAGCTGTCGCCAACAACCATACATTCCTCAGGCTTCAAGCCAAGGGCTTCAACTCCGAGTAGATAGATGCGATGGTCGGGTTTGCGTATTCCTACTACTGCCGACTCTACGATGCTCTTGAAGAAGCCATCAAGATGGAATTCTTCCAACACCTGCGAGATGTTGCCATAGAAGTTGCTCACCAATACCATAGGATAGTTCTCTGCAAGCTTAGCAAGTACTTCTGCACTATGAGCAGTAATCTCAACCACCTTCTGATAAACATCTTCGAGCACAGCATTATGCTTCTCCTTAAACTCAGCCTCATCGGCATCCCATGCTCCAGAAGTACACAGATGCTCCATTTCGATACGAATCTTCACATCAAGAGTTTTATGGAAAGTATAATCGCTCTGTATTATTGGTGTACGACCAAGGGTACGCTCGCCATGAACATAAGCCTCGCGAAACTGTTCTTCAGTAACAGGCACCTGCTGACGCTGGTATGCATGCCACAACATCTGTCCCCAATGACAGCCTGCAGTATCGAGTGTACCGCCAAAATCGAATAGATAGCCTTTTATCATCGTTATATTATATATATAATAATGTGTATAGTTAAGTTTACTTTATCTTATTGTATGTCTCCTTGCAAAGAGCCTCGTGCTTGCGATGCATGTAAACATACATAGCCTGCATCACGGTAATCTCGAACACCATGTATATCCATGGTAGACCAATAAGTGCCGAGATATAAACGCAGATAGCGCGGGTGTTGAAGGTAAGGATATTTGTGAATGGCATGAGCGGACGGCTCTGAGCCAAGAACTCTTGCTTCACATCTTCTGGCAAAGCCTCAGCACCATTATATTTCTTCTTCATCTCAGCCATCAAGCGTTGGAACTCAGGTGTGCGTTTCTCCTGGCTCTTACAGTAGTTGGCATAGTTGAAGTAGAATGCGCGACCAAGAAAATCTTTCTTTGCCAATCCCTCATAGATAGCACGCTGCGAAGCATAGTTGTCGAGCTCGCTACCATTCTTGCCTTTAAGGAAGAAGAGGTGAATCTGACGATAATAGTCGCTAAGCGAACTTTGAGGAGAATGGAACAAAACGCCAGCCACAACTGCCAACACCCATGACCACCATCCCCACTCTATGTCGGTAAATGGAATATTGTCATCCATCAGTCTATAGGCGAAAGCGGCATAGATGCAGAAGAACCATACGTCGCCCGAAAAACCATCGAGCATACGACCTATCAAGGTTTTCTTGCCTGTGAGTCGTGCCATCTGACCGTCGGTAGAGTCGCAGAAGTTAGCAAACATCAGCAACACCACACCAAGGATATTGTGCATCATGTCTTCAAACATGAACATATAGCCCGAGCCTATTCCGAGGAATATTGATAATATTGTAATCACGTTTGGATGGATGTTCATGCTATTCCATAGCAATGCAAACACCAGACCTATAGGACGTGTGAAATGTACGTCGAGCCACTCTTCTGTATCGTTTGACTTGAATGAAGCCTGCAGCAATTCTGAAAATGATTTTTTCTCTTTATTAGTTTCCATAACAACCTATTATAAATCTTTATCTATATTATAGTAAATGCAAAATCCAGTTTTTTTGCTTTACCTTATTATATTATTCGCTTTGCAGCCTCGGCTATTGCCTTAGCCGCATCTTCGCGACATCTTGAGAAACTTGGCCAGTCATTGAAGTCAATGATGCAGAATGTGCCATCGGCTCTAACTATAGCATCGCCACCATAAGCGGTTATTCCGATGGTTTGAGCCACCTTTTCCACTTTCTGTCTCAAGGCATCCGCATCAAAGGCATAATGGTTGGCTTTGCCGTTGATAGCCTCGTCGCCAAACTTGGTGTTGCCATCGTCTGAAGGATAATAATATCTGAAGAATCCGCCATCCACAGCATACCATTTCACCAAGTCGCCTACTACATGAGCCGAAACCACATAGTCGTCAATGCCCACAGCCTTGAAGTCAGCCTTGGCTTGCTGCAATTCTTCGTCATTCTTGCAATAGCGCACTTCACCTTTCGTTTGTGCAGCCATGTCGCCACGCTTAATCCAATAGCCATCATCGCCTACGGCAGGAGCCAACGGAGTGTTGATACCATGCATCACAGTTTCTATTATTGAGCGTGTGCAAGCCTTTATGCTTAGCGGATTGTTAATTACTTTAAGCCCCTGTGTAGCAAGCAAAGCCAATTTGTCGAGATTGACGGTTTGGCGTGCCATACTTAGACAAATATCGAAGTCGGCAACATCGTCGGGGATATTATTCTCGTCGACCACTACAACATCGCTACCCAAACAATTTGCTGCAGCCAGCAGTATGGCTCTATCCTTATCAACGCTATTGGGCGAAAACACCACATCACGCATAACAGCCAATACCTTCATCACTTTCCCGACTCAAGAAACTGTTCTGCCTTTTCCACATCCGTAGCATGATCCACATCCAACACCTTGCTGAAAGGATAAGCCTTTAGTTTCAATCCTCCTGCCACCAAGGCACGCTGGAAGTTGCGCATACGGCTAACCCCATTCTTCATACACTCTTCGAGTATGCGAATACAAGGGGCTGTTAGACCATAGATACCGCCTGAGATATAACGAATGCCGTCTTCATACTTATCGTAGAAGCCGGTAATATCATCAGCAGCATCTGTAGCTACATACAAAGGTTTCTCGTCATCTATATAATCGGTTACGCCCATCATGCAGTCGTAACCCTGAGCCAATGCTTTTTCAAAGTTTTCTACATAGGCAGAAAACTCCTGCTCACGAAAAATAGTGTCGACGGTAGTGAGCACCACAGGGCCCTCTCCTACCAGTCGACTTAATTCATAAAAGCTATGCATAGAACTTGGTGTAGACTTCACGATATGTCGGAGCGGAAGCTTCTTTCCCTCGTAGCCCTCTGTCTCAAGTTGAGTCAGATGCTGAGCTACGGCAGTAGCCTGCTCATTGCATATCACAAAGATCTCATCAGCTGCATTGCTTGCAAATACTCTTACAAGTCGATCTATCAGACATTCGCCATGCACCTTGACAAGTGGTTTTGGTGCTGCGATACCTTCAGACGCAAGTCGTGAACCTTCGCCTGCTGCTATAATGGCATATTTCATTATCTATATAGTCTTGAATTACGCCTGCAAAGGTAGTAATATTTCACGGATTAAGAAAACTTTTTATAAGTTTTTTAGTTTTCTAAACCTTACTTCCTACAGCCATGAACCATCAGTTCGGTAGTATCTATATTGCCTGTGCCTCTTACATTC
Organism: Prevotella sp. CAG:1092; assembly: GCA_000436915.1. GTDB lineage: Bacteria > Bacteroidota > Bacteroidia > Bacteroidales > Bacteroidaceae > Prevotella. The sequence continues at coordinate 34,093 of HF993935.1, forward strand.
TTACTCAACGATTTAACAGTTCCTTCGAGGTCTATATTGCCTACTCCGCTCAGCAGACAGTCTACGTGTCCTGCATTCTTAAATTCTACATCGGCATTGCCTACGCCAAGCATAGCTATCTTAGTACGATTGGCTGTCAGCTTATCAACTTCCAAGTTGCCAGCACCCTTTACAATAAGGTAAGCCTCATCACACACAATTCTATCAAAATCAATGTTGCCTGCCCCATTAAGCTCAACGTTTAGAGTATCGGTATCAAGGAGATTCTTGGCTTCAAAGTCGCCAGCTCCACGCATGACAACAGAAATCAAATCGGGCGAAGATACATAGATATCAGCCTTCTCTGAGTGGTCCACGCGAAACCAGTCTTTCTCGTCTAACGAAAGATACAAGGTTTGGTTTTTCACCTTTACCTTTACATTATCCACGATACTCTTGCGTCCTTTGATAGCAACTCCTCCACGTGAAGCCTGCGAGAATTCAACATCGAGTGCACCGTCAAGCACAACTTTATTGAAATAAGGCAGACTCTTCAGCTGCTTGGTAACCTTGCGACCATCATAATTTAAAGAATTGTCATTCTTACTATCTACGCCAACCTTTGCGTTACTTGAATTACATGCGGCAAAGCCGAGCATCATCGCTACCGCCATAATAATAGAGAAAAATCGCTTCATAGTCGTATTGTATTGATTGTTATGCATATAAAATGTTTTTAAAAGATGTAGACCAATTGTTTTTATCGGTCTCTATTTGTTTAGACGTTGATTAACGAAGATTTGTTGCAAGCAGCGCATATTTTTTTTGATTAATCACATAAAAAAATGCGAGTAGCCTCGTTGGCTCATGCGAGTAGTCGTAATAGCCAATGCGACTAATCGCTTAGGCTTATGAGGCTATTCGGATTGGCAAATACGAATAGTCACATAAAAAAAGCCAGCCACAAGGCATTCCACCCGTGGCTGGCAATAATTATAATCCACCTAATGATATTATATAAAACCCAACATTAGTTCTCTTCAAACTTCTTCACAGCTCTGAGCTGATGACGCATGTTGCTAAGAAGCTGCTGACTCTCCTGCAAGAGGTTGAGGTAAACCAATCCTGCCTGCAAATTCTGAGTATGAGAGGTCTGCATGCGGTCGATGTGGCGTTTACGAACTACCGAGAGCT
>HF993936.1 GCA_000436915.1 Prevotella sp. CAG:1092
CTTATATTTCGTCGAACTCACGTTATTTACGACATAGTTATAACATCTTTGTAACACAATTGTAACATTTTCTTTAGTCGTCTCCTATCTTTAACGAAGATTCTACAAGAACTATCTACACGTGCGAACATAAAAAATATAAATATACATTAAGAAAACTATGCAAATACATCAAGATTCTTCTTTAATATCATTTTTTTGCATTATCTTTGCATGTTGTTATAATACATAATCTCACATTGTAACATCTAAACATAAGAGAGAACAAAACATAAAGCGATAAACAACAAAAAAAACAATATAAGTTATGACAACTATTGAAGAAAACAGCGCTATTGATGAAAAGCGCAGCATCAGCTTTGTAGAACAGCTTGTGGAAGAAGACCTCGCTGCCGGAAAGAACGGTGGCCGCATTCAGACCCGATTCCCGCCAGAGCCTAACGGATATTTGCACATCGGTCACGCAAAGGCTATTTGCATGGACTTTGGTGTGGCAGAGAAATATAATGGCGTTTGCAACCTACGCTTCGACGATACAAACCCAAGCAAGGAGAACAACGAATATGTGGAGAATATCCTTCACGACATCACTTGGCTTGGATTCAAGTGGGGCAACATCTATTATGCTTCCGACTATTTTGAGAAGCTCTGGGACTTCGCTGTTTGGATGATCAAGAAGGGTTTGGCTTATGTCGACGAACAGTCGAGCGAAGTTATCGCACAGCAAAAGGGTACTCCTACCACTCCTGGTGTGCCTTCCCCTTACAGAGATCGTCCTGTTGAGGAGAGCCTTAAGCTATTCGAATTTATGAATACTGCCGAGGCGGTAGAAGGTAGCATGGTGCTTAGAGCTAAGCTCGATATGGCAAGCGACAATATGCACTTCCGCGATCCTATCATGTATCGTATCATCCACACTCCTCATCATCGCACAGGCACAAAGTGGAACGCTTATCCAATGTACGACTTCGCACATGGTCAGAGCGACTACTTCGAGGGTGTTACCCACTCTATCTGTACCTTGGAGTTTGTTCCTCACCGTCCGCTCTACGATAAGTTTATCGACTTCTTGAAAGAGAAGAATGGCGAAACAGAGAATATCCACGACTTCCGTCCACGTCAGATAGAGTTCAACCGTTTGAACCTCACTTATACCGTGATGAGCAAGCGTAAACTCCACACTCTCGTCGACGAGCATCTCGTTAATGGATGGGACGACCCACGAATGCCTACTCTCTGTGGTATGCGTCGTAGAGGTTACTCGCCAGAAAGCATCCGCAAGTTTATCGACAGCATTGGCTACACCAAGTTTGACGCTCTCAACGATATGGCTCTGCTCGAGGCTGCCGTTCGCGACGACCTCAATAAGAAGGCTATCCGCGTGAGCGCTGTGCTCGACCCTGTGAAGCTTGTCATCACAAACTATCCAGAGGGTAAGACCGAAGAGATGGAGGCTATCAACAATCCTGAGAACGAGGCTGACGGCACACACACCATCACCTTCTCTCGCAACTTGTGGATTGAGCGCGAAGACTTTATGGAGGATGCTCCAAAGAAATTCTTCCGCATGACTCCTGACAAGGAGGTTCGTCTGAAGAATGCTTATATAATAATGTGTACTGGTTGCACCAAGGATGCAGATGGCAACATCATCGAGATTCAGGCAGAATACGATCCTAACAGCAAGAGCGGTATGGAAGGTGCTAACCGCAAGGTTAAGGGTACTCTTCATTGGGTTTCTGTCGACCATAGCGTGAAGGCTGAGGTTAGAGAATACGACCGCCTATTCATGGTTGAGAATACAGGTGCCGACGAGCGCGACTTCCACGAACTCTTGAATCCAGAGTCGTTGCATGTAGACACCAACTGCTACGTTGAGAAGTTTGCTGCCGACATGAAGGCTGGTCAGTATCTGCAGTTCCAGCGCATTGGCTACTTCATGGCTGACCTCGACTCTACAGCTGAGAAACCTGTATTCAACAAGACCGTAGGCTTGAAGGATACTTGGGCTAAGCAGAAGAAATAATCTTTATTTCAAGTAGAAAAAGTGGCCTATCACAGACCACATCATCATTACATGAACAACAACTCAGAACTCTTAGACAATATCAGAAAATACGAAGACGCCAAGGCAAGAGGTGAAAGCCTCTACCTTGACGTCGATTCTCTTATTGATATTGCCGAACATTATTATTCTGAGAAACATCTCGCCAAGGCTCTCGAAGTTATCGACTATGCCATCGACTTGTTCCCGGGCTCTACCCTTCCCCTGTGTTTCAAAGCGCGACAAGCGCTCAACGAAAAAAACATAGAGAAGGCAGAAGCTTATGCTGCGCAAGTGGAAGACCGCACAGATATAGAATACCGATATCTGATGGTCGAGATTCTGCTGTGCAAAGGACAACTGGAGCATGCCGACATGCTGATGGAGGAAATCTACGACAATGCTGCCGACAGCGAGAAAGATGAATGCGCTTTGGAAATAGCTAAGGTTTTCTTCGACTATGAGTACGACGAGAAATGCCAGAAATGGCTAAACAAATGCGCAGACAAAGACTCCGTGGGCTACATGGAGCTAAAGAGCAGATATGCAATCTCTAAGGGTAAATTTACGCAAGGAGAGAAATTTCTCGACAAACTTCTCGACCAAGATCCTTTTTCTGCAACATACTGGACTCAGATGGCTTCGGCTCAATTCCTTAGCAACAACATCGATAAGAGCCTTGAGAGTTGCGACTATGCGCTCGCCATCGACTCTAATAATGTTGATGCCATCATCCATAAGGCCAACTGCCTATGCTCGCTCGAAAACTATGACGAAGCAATAAAATATTATCTTCGCTATTCAGAGCTTGTGCCAGAGTCAGAGCTGGGAGACATGTTTCTTGGCATCTGCTGTTCCAATAGAGACAAATACCAAGAAGCCATTCCGCATCTGCAAAAAGCTATAGAAAAATGTTCGCCTTCATCAGACAATCTGCTGCCGATTTACAAGGAACTTGCTTACTGCTATTCTGCAACAAAGAATCTTCCAGAGGCTCTCAACGCTATCGACATGGCAAGCATGCAACCAGAGAGCGATGCAGCAGAAATAAGATGCATGCGAAGCATTTGCTACATCATGAATGGCAAAGACCTCGAGGCTTTCGAAATGTTCAAGCAGGCTTTGGCTATTGCTGATAGCGACCAGCTATTGCAGATTTGTATCGACTTCTCGGCAGCTTCTATCGACAGTCAGCATCCCGACCTCGCCTACTTCATCCTTCACAAACTCTACTACGAAGAAGGCAACGAGCTACTCAACGACGGATGGGGATATTATGCTTTAGCATGTCTGCAACTCAATAAGCCTGCAGAATACTATACAGCCCTAAGCAACGTGTGCCAACGCAATCCCGAAGAAGCTAAGCAGGTGCTCGGAAGTCTGTTTCCCGACGGCACACCTGTAGAAGATTACATCAATTATTCCAATAACTTTTTTAAATGAACATCATCACATCGCTATTGAGCAATCTCAACTATGGTACTATCTTCTTCTTGATGCTCCTCGAGAGCACGGTAATACCAGTACCATCAGAGCTCGTTGTGTCGCCAGCAGCTTATCATGCAGCGGCAGGCAACCTCGACATATTCCTCGTAATCCTCTTCGCCACCATTGGTGCCGACGTGGGTGCGTCAATCAACTATTTTGCAGGCTACTATCTCGGTCGTCCTATCATCTATCGTTTTGCTAATAGCAAATGGGGCAAAATGTGCTTGCTAAACCAACAGAAAGTTGAAAAGAGCGAGAAATATTTCTACGACCATGGCATGGTGGCAACACTCACAGGTCGTCTGCTCCCAGGCATCCGCCACCTCATCTCTATTCCAGCAGGTTTGGCAAAGATGAAATACTGGCATTTCCTCCTCTACACCACAATCGGAGCAGGAGCATGGAACTGCATCCTCGCAACCCTTGGCTGGTATCTTCACACCATGGTGCCAGAAGAGCAACTACACGATAAAATCTTGGAATATGGCGACTACATCAAGTTTGCCATCATCGGCATCGTAGGCCTCGTAATCCTTTGGTTTGCAGCCAAATGGATTATCAAGAAGATTAAGAAATAGTAGCGTCTGATTACTCTACAACAGAGATGGAACCTATCTATTACATAAAATAGCACTAAGAAAATATCCAAGAAAATAAATGCAGATTGCAAAACCGACACAAAGGTTAATGCAATCTGCTTTTGTTTTTAGAAGAGAATGATAGAGTCTTCTACTATATATAGACGTTATAACTTTGGGATGTTTTTTTAATCCTGTAACGTACATTGAGACATATAATATGTAACTTTGCACTTGAATCAACAATACTACTATTATGAAAGAAACTAAGAAATTTATGGAATCAAGATTATTTCAAGCCTTAAAGGCATTTAAGGGAACAGAAGGTTGCGAAGCAAACCTATTTGAAGAGTTTAAGAAAATAGCTGAAGCAGCATTCTTCTCTGGACATTTTCTTATTAATGGCGGTTGCAAGGATGCATATAAGCTCAAATTGACCTGCATCGAGTTCTATTACCACGAGGATGATGGTAATATTAAAGATGAGAAAAAATATCTGAAAGGAAAAGAGGAATTTGGCTATGCTTTAGGTGCTGTATGTCCGAATCCATCAGGCGTGGATGTTTTGTTTGATGATCCACAAAAGAAATATCATGCGTCTTTCTTGATTAGAGGCTACAAGGCTATAGAGCCTGGTAAAAAAGAATGGGAGAATAATGAAAAAAGAAAAGACTGGGCTCCTCATGACTTTTGGTATGATTTCTTTGGTGGAGCAAATATGCTTAACAATGGTAAGTTTAATATAGAATGGATTGATGAGCCTGATGAAACACCGGGCTATGCAGAACCTATGAAGCGAATCAATATAGATGATAACAGATTATGGGGATTTAAACGAGTTGAAAAGCTATGATAACAGAACAATATAAAGATAAAGTCTATTTTTCGCAGCTGCTACGTACAGATTATCCTAATATTTATAAGGATGTTTGTGAAATTCTGGATGCTAATAACGTAGCGCATGAAACGCTTCCTTTAACTAAGGATTATTGGTGTCGTGATTATATGCCAATACAATATGCATGTGATCGTTTCTCTCAATTTGTATACAATCCCGACTATCTAAAAGGAAAGGAAAAATACATTACTGATGTAGATAAAGTGATGAAGAAAATGGTTGGAAATAATTTTATCGTCAATCATTCTTCTTTGGTTATTGATGGTGGAAATATTGTTGTTGGCGAAATAGAACAACCAAATACTTACACCACTAAATCCTTTATTGTAATGACAGACAAGGTGATGATAGAAAACGAAGGATTATCTAAAAAGGAGATAGAATCTAAAATTCGGGATTCTTTCATACCTACTACCAAATACTTACACCACGAACTCGTTTATTGTAATGACAGATAAGGTGATGAGAGAAAACGAAGGATTATATCAAAAGGAGATAGAATCTAAAATTCGGGATTCTTTCATACCTAAAGGATGTAATTCAACTAGTGATGATATAACTATAGTATGGCTACCATGGGATAAACAAGATGTTTGTGGGCATACGGATGGTATCTTAAGATTTGTTGGTACACTAAAAGATGGCAAACCTGTAGTATTAACCAATCTTTCAGTATATGATGATGGTATTGCTACTCAAACGCGTAATATCTTGATGGAACATTTTTATGTTATAGAGTTGAATCTTTCTGAATATAACGAATTAAGTTGGGCATATATCAACGCTCTTCAGACGCGCGATGTTATTATTGTTCCAGGAATTGGCAACACAAAACTTGACAATGAAGCAATGAGTCTGTATAGTGCTTTATATCCAGATTATAAAGGAAGGATTTATCAAGTTCAGATGAAAGAAATAATCAAGGAATGGGGCGGAGCTTTGAACTGTTGCACATGGACAATTAGTGAAGAGATGTCCAAATTGCATCACGATATAGAGAATGATAAAAGATATAATTCTATAATAAAGAAGTATCAGAAAAACTCTAATAGTGTATGCCTTGATGAAATACAATTCCTTGGAGACTATTATCCTAAAAAACTAAAGAATGATAGTAAGGAATTGGATCGTTTGTATTATGGTTTTTAGTACATAAGTGAGCCGTGAAATGGAGAGTGTAAAATAAACTGTGTCAGGCTATAATAATAATAGTTTA
>HF993937.1 GCA_000436915.1 Prevotella sp. CAG:1092
ACTGTTGTGGCATGGCAGAAACCTCATCGTGCTGAAGCCTGAGAGCTTGAGGCTGGAGATGATTGGTATCTTAAAGGATATGACAAAGAGTTATGAGACGGGCGAATGCCTGAATGGAGAGAAATAAAAGTGTTAAATACGTATATATAGATGTCTTTTTATGCCTTATCATATATAGGTGTATGCCTTTTTGTTGTATCTTTGTCGTCATCTAAAGCTAATAACTATAGAAACTACTAAAGCAATATAATAAAAAGATGAAAAGAAAAACATTTTTGTGTATGGTCTTGGCTTCAGTAAGCCTTGGCATACATGCTCAGCAGTTGGCATTCCCAGGTGCTGAAGGTTATGGCGCGTATGCGTCTGGTGGACGTGGTGGCACCGTGGTACACGTAACTAATCTTAATGACTCTGGAGCTGGGTCATTGGCAGAAGCGGTAAGCAAGCCCGGACGTATCGTAGTGTTTGATGTTGGTGGAGTTATCGACATCACAAAGTCTAACCTTACTATTGCTTCCAATATTACCATCGCTGGTCAGACTGCTCCTGGAGAGGGTATCACCCTTTATGGTGGCCGTGTAATAGCAGCAGGTAGCTCTAATGTTATCATTCGCTATATCCGCATGAGAGGAAGTATAGCAATGAATCGTTCTAAATGTACGCTTACTCTTGACAACTGCGACAAGGTGATTCTTGACCATTGCTCTATTTCTTGGGGACGTTGGGATAATGTGCATATCAAAGATGCTACTAACATAACATGGCAAAACTGTATCATTAGCGAGGGTATTGACCCGCAGCGTTTTGGTGCTATAACCGATGGCACCACAAACTGGACTGTGGCTCATTGTCTTTGGGCAGACAATAAGAGTCGTAACCCAAAGATGAAGTGTGGTATACAATATTATAATAATGTAGTATACAACTATGGCAACGGAATCATTGGTGGACATTCGTCGGCTCATCATTATCAGGATGTGATAAATAATTATTTCATTACTGGTCCGAATAGCGGCTCGTCGAACAAGTATTTCGACCAATGGACAGAAACCGACCATCTATATAGCACAGGAAACTATACCGATGGCAATAATGATGGTGTGCTGAATGGAACGCTTATCAGTGACTACAACGGAGCTACACCTATGGCTAATCCTAACTTCAAGACCACACATCCTATGAATCTAAAGACTGCCGAAGAGGCTTATTATGATATCGTAGAGCATGTGGGAGCATCAAGAGTTAGAGATGCACACGACCAGCGTATCATCGGCCAATTGACTTCGTTGGGCAAGAAGGGTGCCTTTATTGATGATGAAAGCGGAGTTGGTGGTATCGGCACACTTGCTGGTGGTTCGGCTCTGAAAGATTCTGATGGCGACGGTATGCCAGATGAATGGGAGGAGTCTAATGGTACCAACAAAAATAAATATGATGCTAACGAAGATGCTAATGGCGACGGATATACAAATATCGAAACTTATATCAATAGTTTAGCTCGTAAGAGCGATTATATGATGCCTCCTATTAACGTGAAGGCTAAACTTGCTGATGAGAGTACTGTGGTATTGACATGGGCTAATAGCGATGATGAGGTGGAGAAAACTATTGTTGAACAATCGGAAGATGGCAATAACTATACTCAGATAGCTTCGCTCGAACATGGAGAGACTACATATACCGTGAGCCAACTAACTCCTAAGCAGGTGTATTTCTTTCGATTGAAGTCTATCAAGGGCGATAAGGAGTCTTCTTATTCAAGTGTGGTATCGATAAATGACGAATATATGAGACCTGGAGGTGGTATTCCTGCAGATACTAAGACGTTTACACCAAATCCAAAGAAGCTATATCGTATCATCAGCTATGCTACTGTTGCATACAATTCTGGTACCACTCTCGATGGAACACCTAAATATCTATGTTTTACCAACGATGGTGCACTTGGCTCAACAGAGGATTACGAGTGGGATAATCCTGCTTTGCTATGGGATATTCAGGTTAAGGATGATGATCCTACAGCTCTTATTATTCAGAATAAGGCTACAGGAAAATATCTTTCGCCAGGATATGTTTCTATCAATGGCGAGGATAGAATAGGTTGTGTAGACACAGCTGCTGTATTCAATATTGTTTATACGGGTAATGGTAATCCTGCAAAGTCGGGCTTGTCGGAGCAGATATCACTTTTCCGTATCACTAGTCCTTCTTTCAAAGGTCAGCAGATTCGTGCAAAGAATTTCACTGATAATTGGATTTGGGGTGGTGGCACTTGGGATCGTTCTGATATGGTGTTTACATTCAGCGAAGTAGACAAGGCTTTGGTGCGTCTATATTTGAAACAACTAAATGCTGCTATCAGTCAAGCTGATCAGACTCTTACCTCTGCTGTTGTTGGTAATGTCACTTTGGGATATCCTGTTGAGGCTCAAAATATATTATCACAAAAGGTTGAAGAGGGCAGGGCTTTTCTTACTAAGGCTTCTGCTGATGGTGATGCTTACAGTCAGTCGCAAGTTGATTCTGTAGTTGCAGTTGTTAATGCCGCAGTAGCAGATTTTAAGAAGACACAAATTATGACTTTTGCTGGCTATGATGCTGATGCTACATATAATATCTTTAGCTATGGCACAATATCCAGTGCTAGCACAACAACTGCTGATGCTGCTACTGGTCGTCGCTATTTAGTTGCTATAAAAACACAGGATGGACAGGCTGACTCGTTGATATTCAAAGTTGGTCCAAGTGATGCTGATATAGATGGCGGAGCTGATAATCCAATAGCAGAGAGTGCTGAGGCTCAATGGATGGTTTCGGATGCCAACAATGGTATGGTATATTTGAAGAATCTCAAAACTGGTACTTATCTTCAAATTGCTAATACTCTTTCTGCTAGTCCTGTGAGCGTATATCCATACTATGCGGCCGAAGACAATAGTAAGCATGCTTTCTATATCGAAACTTCCAACGATAATAATCGGTGTCTGAATGTAGGAACTCCGGATGCAAGTGGTATGCAAGGTAACCTCTCGTTTGCTTATCCTGCTAATCGTACCCGTCTGCGTTGGCTCTTCGAAGAGGTTGAAAGCAATACATCGGCTGTTTCCACAAATGTTGCTGAAGTTTTAAAAGCCAACAAGAAATATTATAATCTTCAGGGTATGGAGATTCTGCGTCCTGTGAATAAGGGAATCTATATCCATAATGGAAAGAAGATTATAGTGAAATGATTATAGAGAATGATACTCGTGATAAAAATGCTGTTTGCTATTTATTTGTAGCGAACAGCATTTTTTTTCTTGCTTTTAGCTTCAATCTTATATATCGTTGTGTATAGTTTACTCTTTCCGAAATCTATTTTTGATTCCTGTATATATAATAATGTATATACGTTTTAATCTCTCTATAAGCTTCAATCTCTCTTCTAACCACTACTTTTTATGTGATTAAGCAGAAAATGACTATAAATAGCCTGAAAAAGGCCTGCTTTGCTTGATTTATATCAAATATAATACGAAAATGCATATTTTTCGCAAAAAACTTTTAGAAATATTTGGTGGAATGGAATATTCG
>HF993938.1 GCA_000436915.1 Prevotella sp. CAG:1092
CGAATATAAACGCAGCAGGATTGCTGGAGATTTTTAAGGAACACGAATAGTCCGAATAACACGAATCTTTGTTTATTCGGTAGATTTGAGTGATTCGTGTTCGTTTCATTAAACCCAGGATTTGTGTTCTATAGGACGATGCGTTCGTATTCGAGGTGGGTAGAATAACCGAAATTCAATAGTATTCCAAGTTTATAATCTGTTGCATGAAGATAATTGTAGACTTGGGAGCGATGAGCTTTATCAAGACTCGACACTGCCTTCAACTCAACTATTATTTGGTTATAACAAACGAAATCGGCTTTATATATTTGCTTTAATGGTTCTCCTTTATAGTATATCACCAGCTCTTTCTCTCGTTTAAAAGGAATTCCTCTAAGTTTTAGTTCCTTTTCTAAGGCTTCTTGATAGACTGCTTCAAGGAATCCACAACCTAACTGATTGTATACTTCCATTGCAGCGCCAACTATATCGTAGCTTTCTTGTTTAAAGTATATCATATCAACTCATTTTTATAAACACGAAGGACGTTTTTAAAAGGAACACGAATTATCCGAATGACACGAATATAAACGTGGCAGGATTGCTGGAGAGTTTTAAGGAACACGAATTGTCCGAATGACACGAATCTTTGTTTTATTCGGTTGATTCGAGTGATTCGGGGGCTGCTTGAAGTTCTAAAGAACACGAATGATCCGAATGACACGAATATAAACGCAGCAGGATTGCTGGAGATTTTTAAGGAACACGAATAGTCCGAATAACACGAATCTTTGTTTATTCGGTAGATTCGAGTGATTCGGGGTCGTTTTCTTAAACCCAGATTTGTGTTCTGCTGGAGGTTCTAAAGAACACGAATTGTCCGAATAACACGAATCTTTGTTTATTCGGTAGATTTGAGCGGATGGTGGGGGTGAGAGGGATAAGGTCGTAGTCGGCAAGGGAGGCTGGAACGAGACAGCTGTTGCCCTCACGGATGATGACTTCATCGCCTGTGGAGCGTACATGGAGTTTGCAGTCGCCATTGACGCACATGGTGATGATGAAACTATCGTATTTCAACAGGTTGCGATGGAATGGTTGGCTGACTTCAAGGATGCGGACGCTGAAATATGGTGAGCTGATAACGAGGTTGGCACGGTTTTCTTCGTTCTGATATTCAGTGCGGTATTCGTCGACGACATTATAGTCGAGGGCTTGGGATGCAAGGTCGACGTGCAACTGGCGTGGACGACCATCGAGGCCTGGACGATTGTAGTCGAAGATGCGATAGGTGAGGTCGGACGACTGCTGAATCTCGGCAAGGAGGATGCCGCTGCAGATGGCATGGACTCTGCCTGCCGGGAGATAGAAGACGTCGCCACGTTTTACTTCGTGGCATGCCAGGACATCGGTGATGCTGCCGTCTTCGACGCGTTTCTTGAATTCGTATTCGGATATTGGCTGTTTGAATCCTGCATAGAGGTAGCTGCCTGGTTGAGCGTCGATGACGTACCACATCTCGCTCTTGCCCATCTTGTTATGGACGCGTGCAGCCATCTCGTCGTTGGGATGGACTTGGATGCTGAGGTCGCGTTTGGCATCGATGAACTTGGCAAGCAGAGGGAGCTTGCCATCGTAGCGGTCGCTGACGGCTTTGCCGAGGATTTCTTCTGGGGCTGAAGATACTACGGAGATGAGGTCGCGACCTGCGAG
>HF993939.1 GCA_000436915.1 Prevotella sp. CAG:1092
TACAAACTACACACAGAAGGATTGGAACCAAGAGCTGTTCACCAAGATTAATCAGATTTCTGCACAAATCCACAAGGCAACACTCCGTGGTGGAGCAAACTTCATCGTGGTTTCTTCAGAAATTTCTGCATTGTTCGACAACCTTGAGTACTTCCACGTTTCAGACGCAAGTGCTGAGAGCGACCAGTACAACATGGGTATCGAGAAGATTGGTTCGCTGAACGGACGCTATCAAGTTTATCGTGACCCATACTCACCACACTGGTCAATCATCATCGGCCATAAGGGTAAGTCACTCCTTGATACAGGTTACATCTACGCTCCGTATGTGCCAATGCAGCTCACACCTACTATGTACAATCCATTCAACTTCGCACCAGTTAAGGGCATAATGACAAGATATGCCAAGAAGATGGTTAACAACCGTTACTATGGTCATGTAAGGGTTGACGGATTAGTACATTGGGATATCGCTGAACTCCGTTAATCGCTTGATTTTCAACACTTTACATAAAAGGTTCTCTAAAAAAGAGAACCTTTTTTTATTTGTAATAAATCTTAGAATAAAACCCTTTCGTTTTCGTTCTTTTTATGATATATTTTATATATATTTACAATATAATAACATAATTTAAATTATTTGCTATGGGAAAAACGGTTAAGGAAATAGATGCGTCAGAAGTCGTTAGCGATTATTTGTCAAATATAATTAGTGTTGACGCATTGTCTAAGAAATACCATGTAGGAAAACTACGCATAAAGCAAATATTATCTGACAATGGTGTTGTTATCCGTAAGCGTGGCGGACAGCAAAAGAATTTAAAATATAAGATTGAAGATTGGTCAAATGACAAATACAGCAAGATTGAAGGGAAACATTATATTGCCGTTTCAAAGGACAAAAACTATTCGACAAATGATTATATGAACAAAGCTGGAAAGCTAACTTCTTACATTGAATCTTTAGGCATCGATGTTCCAAGTCTATACGAAAGAAGGAAATATTATATGATTCATGGTGATTATTGGTGGGATTTGATTTGGAAAGAATAACGCCACCAGATTATAGCTATTTTAGTAGACATGCTCACATTCCAACAAGAATCCATAAAATGACGTTTTCGAAGAACAAGTTGATTAGGAAATACAACTTACCACATGATTTGACCGAGATGGAAATGGCTATTAAGTTAGACTATGATAGAATTTGGAATTGTGGTTTGTTTAAATATGTGTTTTATAACAAGGGGCTTTAGAAAGCCCATTGTTTTTATTTTTTTATGTCAAATATTACAAGTCAATAAAAAAAAAACGGAATTACCTAAGTAACTCCGTTAAATATTGTTATTTATAATGTTCTTGATGTCTATTACCTGTTTTAAGGAATGCTTGATATTTCCTATCTTGAATTTTATTCTGGATATCGTATCCATTTGGTGTTGCCAAAGCATAAAGGAGAACTGACTTATCAATCTCCACACTAACTGAAGCCCATCTACCCATATAAACACCTTTATCAACAACTGAGAAATCAATTCCTCTAACTTGGTTCTTATCAGGGCAAATAACGTGCAAACCATTATTCATACTTCTATAAGCATTGCTTCCATTTGTGTTATTTCCATCGTCAATAATAACATCAACACCTGCTTTCTTAAGAAAGTCAATTGTTGTTTGTATTTTCTGAGGGTCATCTGAGTCAACATCAACGTGGCAGATGTCACGCCCTGGGAACTTCAAATCATTATCCTTTGATTCACCATAAGCTATTTCTTCCTCGTGCCCCCATTCAGAACGATATTTTTCCAATGACTTATCTTTATTTCTTCTTGCAATATTGTCAGGAGTTCTTTCACCACCTCTAATGCCTTCAAGTTTTGGTAACAAAACATTATTAACATAATTGTTTACTTGTGATGCTGAACGTGGGTTCAGGTAAAACATTGCTCTTGCATTGAATTTCTTACAAATGGTTTTAATTTCATCCTTTGCTGAAAGCAATTCTTGTGATGAGTGGAAAAGATAATATGTAAGATAGTCAGCCGCATTGTAAGCATAATAGAATTGAGGATTATCCTTTTGTCTTCTTACGATTTGGCAGAAATAAACCTTATCACCATTTTGGTCTTCATTCATCATACTTGAAATCAAGTCAAAGTTATCAATTTCAACCGTACCATCAGGGTTTTCAGTTCTGATTTCATTTTCCATATTCTCAAAGATATTCATGTACTGACTTTCAGTTATATGAATCTTCTTTTTATTTTCTTTTAATTTGAGGTATTTTTTCTTCATAATATATATATATATTATATATATAAATAGTCATCAGAAAACAAAAACGC
>HF993940.1 GCA_000436915.1 Prevotella sp. CAG:1092
GATAATGGCTCCTGCCACCCAGCCTTCGGCAAATCCTTGCGCCTTTCCTATTCCCATCAGCGCCACGCCGATGGTAGCGATTGTGGTCCACGAACTGCCCGTCATCACACTCACTATTGCGCTAATCACGCAGGTGGTGGCAAGAAAAACGTCGGGATGAATAATCTCCATACCATAATATATCATTGTTGGTACTATTCCGCTCACCATCCACGAGCTGCCCAGCGCACCTATCAGCAGCAATATTATCAATGCCGAAGCCACACTTGCGATATTCTTTGTTATCGATTCTTCGAAATTTCGCCATGGCACTTTCGAATATACGATACCAATGATGCAGCATATTGCTGATGCCGATAGCAAAACTACCTGGGTTGCACCATTCAAAGAGTTGCTGCCGAACGTTTTTATCGTAAAAATAAGCATAAAAACTAATGCTACAAGTGGTAACAACGATAGCCATATTGGCATTTCTTTTATATTGTTTTCCTTTGTCATATCCTGTTTCTTATCCTAAAATCCCTATATATATAAATAAGGTGTGCAAAGTTACGATTTTTTTCTCAACTTCCTGCCCTCCTTGCTCAATAACTGCTCATATAGTGCTTGCTATCGAAAAAACCGATAGCAACTATTTATATAATCGTTAACCACCACTTCTTTGGCTATTGTCAACTTCGTACCTTTGCACTCGCAAAACAACAATAGATAAAACGAAAGTTAAGGTAAAAAGAATATGCATACATTATTTGAAATTGAAATGGCTTTTTGTATAGCCACCGGTTCAGCAGTTTTGATTTTAGTGGTATTGTTCTGCAGCAAGTTTTTTGGCAAGGCATGGCGTTACAACAAGAAGCACCACCTCATTGCCTTCAACGACAATTCAGTAGATTCACTTTATGCTTGGGACGAAGATGACGATTTCTAAACCTATCCTCTTCCATCACATGGGCGATGCCACATACGTAAATCGCCGCCTTGAGCTCTTGTTGAAAGTTGGTTGCAAACTCATGGAGAGCGCTGCCGATACTCCTCGTATCATGCGCAACATGAAGCGTACTGCGGCTTTCCTTAATCTCAAAGATGAATGCCTTCAGGTGTATGTCAACTACAATCTGCTTATGGTCAATTATAGCGACGATGAGCATTCCTACACCAAGTTCCAGCGATGCACCAAGCATGGCATAGATATGACTGCCATCAGCCGCATCAGCCGTCTTTCGTGGACTGCCATCAAGGACGACTACACTCTCGACGAATTCGAAAAAGCTTTCGATGATATTTGTTCCACACCTCGCAACTACACTCCATGGCAGG
>HF993941.1 GCA_000436915.1 Prevotella sp. CAG:1092
ATAATAGTGTATTGTGTAAAAAATGTGTAAAGTTTTTCTATATACTTGATTATTAACATAATAACTATAGTTTTTACATCTCTTTGTGTAAAAAATGTGTAAAAGTTTAGTTTGATAAATTTGTTTCTGTTTTGATTATAATCTAAATTTGCGAACGTTAAATATCAAAATGGAAATATATTATGAAACGAAAACTCTTATCATTATTGTTTTGTCTGCTTTTTGCAGTAAATGGCTTGCTTGTGGCAAATCCTTCAAATGGAACTCCAACACGTGTCCCATTTAAACGATTATCACCTCGATATGAAAAGACACCATTTGAGCGTACCCCTTCTAAACCTTTGTATGCGACGCAAATGGGAACTAATCTTTTTTTTGATACAGATTTAGTTGGGTTCAATGTTGAACTCATCTCCGATGAAATGGTAGTTTTTTCTACACAAATAGATGAAAATGGTTGCGTAGAATTACCTGAAAGTTTGGAGGGAGAATTTGAATTGCGCTTATACGTAGGAGATAATGTGTTCTCTGGGTTGATAGTATTATAATTTGTAAGTAAAGAGAATATTTTTTAGTCGACGAAATTATATTTCAGACCATACTGAACAAAGGAGCGAAAGTCGAAAAGCTATATGAGTAGGCATAAATTATATTCTAAAAGTTAAATTTATGAAGAATGAAAAACTATTCAAGATTGATACAATTCTCTCAGAGGATGTATTAGGTCAAGACACTTTGTCGTTGGTATTGGGTGGAAATGGTGGTATTGGCCCTGTTTGCCCTCATGTAATATATCAATGTCCTTCTAACTGTTCTCCTAATATCTGTACGAAATATATTATAGTGACACCATAATTGTTAATAAACAAATGTGTCTACAGAGTTTTGATTTTACAAAATAGACAAAACTCTGCAGACATATTTTATTCCATATTCGTTTTTTTTATGAACTGTAAAAGATTGAGAAAGTCAAGATATTGTTTCCTATTAAGAGATGGTAACGATATACTTGCATATACATCTTCAAGGAATAGTTTTTATATTATCACTTCATATATTTATGATATGATTAATAATATAGATATACCTTTGTCTAAAGTTGCTATGCAATATAATTCTAATGAGATAAATAAACTTCATGAACTTGGGTTAATTACAACCAAAGAAGAGGATGATAGTATCATAGATAGGCTTAGGTTTCGCTTTCTTTTAACAGCTTATTCAACTAAAGCGTTGAATCTTACAATTCTCCCCACTTTGTGCTGTAACTTAAATTGTCATTATTGTTTTGAAAAAAACAAGCCCGCAAAGTTTATGCGTAAAGATACATGTGATAAATTGATAGACTTTATAAAAAGCCAAAATGAAGCAAGTATCATTAATATTACGTGGTTTGGTGGCGAGCCATTGATGGGGGTAAAAGAAATTAGTTATATCCTTGGTAAAATAGAAAAAATTGAAAACAAGAAAGTTGCTTTCCAAAGCCTTGTAACAAATGGAACTCTGCTTAAAGATGAAGTTCTTTCAATTTTCGAGCATACTTCTTTGAATAATATACAAATTACATTAGATGGAAAGAAAAAAACTCATGATACGAAACGTATACGTCATGATGGAACTGGTACATATAATGATATTATGCATAATTTGGACAACTTTATTGCGAAGTGTCCAAATACAAGAGTTGATATAAGGGTAAATATTGATAAGAATAATGCAGATGAATTTATAGATATTTATGAAGAATTAAAGCATCGGTACCCAGATAAGAAAAACTTGATAATATATCCAGGTATACTTAGGGCATGCGACAACTTAAATACAGGTTCTTTTTTTAAAAATGAAGATTTAATGGATATTTATCAAAAGTTCTCTGAAAAAGGCTTCCCATTAGAAATGCCATATATTAATAGCTCAGGATGTACAGCAACGTCTCTAAATTCATATGTTATTGGACCAGAAGGTGAAATCTATAAATGTTGGGAGGATGTAGGTGTAGCTGAAAGGATTGTCGGATATATTGATGGCAGACCTGGACAGGCAAAAGACTTGTTGACGAGCTATATGATGAGAGGCTCACATGTTTTAGACAGCAACTGCGAAAAATGTCCATTGCTACCAATTTGTTCAAACGATTGTGCACGTAAAAGATTAATTGCTAATGAGAGTAATTGTAAGAATGAAGATTTGTGCTCTTTATACAAAACAAACAACTACGAAGGCCTGAATAGGGTTCTGCTAAAGTATTATCATTCTTATAAACAAAATAAAAAATGTTAGTTATGAAAAAAATATCGTTTTTTATATTGTTGGCATTGTTTCGCACTTTGTCTGTTAAGGCACAGGAAGACTCTATACACAAAGAAGTGAATCTGAAAGAAGTTAGGGTGGAGGCTAATAATGTGAATATGCATCCTGACCATACCACATATATGCCTACACAGCAACAGAAGAATGCAGCAAATTCAGGTATTAACTTGTTGTATAATTTGATGATTCCACAATTGACTGTAGACAGAGTAAGTGGTAGTGTGGAAAGTAGAGATAAAAGGAAACTGGCTATATATAAGGATGGTATGCCGTCTACAATTGACGAGATAAAAAATATCAGACCCAAAGATGTCATACGAGTGGAATATTACAGCAATGCTACCGACAAGTTCCCAAATGAGGAAAATGTAGTGAATTTCATTATACGCAAATATGAGTCGGGAGGCTATGTTGATGTTCGTACAGAAACAAGTTTTCTCAATGAGAAAGGTGACTATAAGGCTATATTTAGTGTAGACCGCAAGAAGATGAACTATACGGTTCAAATCGGTACAAACTATCAGCATGACCATGCAAAGGGAATGGAATCTGAAGAAATGTATTCTCTCAATCAGAGCTTTACGAAATATGAGTCACCGCTAAACCGTTTTACGAAAAACAGCTCTTATTATGCCTTGATGCGAGCCGTTATGACAACAAAGAAATCTGTATTTCAAACTCAGTTGTCGCTGCAGCAAAGCCAAAATAAGTTAAGTTCTAATAGTCTCACATCATATTCAGACAATGTATATCCCGAAAATTCAGTTCAGACTGAAAAAAGCGGTAAGGATTTTGCAGCAACTATAGTCCCTAATTTTTATACGAAACTTAATGATAAGCAGACTCTGAAGGGTAATTTCAGTTTTAGTTATGGGCGTAACACCTACGACCGCATGTATGCTGAAGGTACTTTGATGGAGCCAATAAACAATTACGCTAAAGAAAATAAATATGGAATTGATGCCATGTTGACCTATGATGCGACTTTCAACAACAGCAATGGTATCACAATTCCTGTTGCGTTTATTTGGCAAAAATCGTCAACCGCCTATGGAAAAAGCATTGTCGATACTCAGTCTATGAACAATTATAATTTGATGTCGTGGCTTATATATCATCATCAGTTCTTTAAGAAACTTACGGTCTATTTTCAAGCAGGAGTGGATTTGAACAGCTATAAAATCAATAGTGGCAACCGGAATACCAAGTTGTGGTTTCGACCTGGTGTAAATGCCAACTATGCTATTGATGAACATAATAATATATCTTTCTATTTTTATGGCGGAAATAATGCGCCTGACATATCGTATATGAATAGTGCAGTTCAACGTATAAATCAATATGAAGTGAAGAAAGGTAATAAAGATTTGAAGACTTTCTCTTTGGAAACCATTGGCGCTTCATATAGGTTGAATGTAAAACCTGTAAACATTTTGTTCTTTATGCAATATAATGGCTTCTATAATATGTATAAGGAGCATTATTATTATGATGATACCGACTTGGTACAAACGGCTATCAATAATGGTGATTACCATACGCTTAGCACAGGAATGCAAATCAGCATGACATTATTAAAAAAGTCGCTTAGCGTCATTTTAGGACTGGAGAATGATTACCAGAAATCTACAGGTATTAATTCTGCATCCCTTAATCAATTCGTATACAACCTTTCTGCTATATACTATTATAAGAGTTTTTCTTTCACAGGATGGTATTCTCCTGCAATGAAATATCTTACATATTCGCCTTGCTATACAGAAAAGAAATGTAACTATGGGGTGGTGGTAAATTGGAAGCATAAGGCATTGTTTGTTGAGTTGGGATGTAGCAGAATGTTTGAGAAACACCCATACAGCAAAAAACATTTTGATTTCGGAGTATACAGGTTCAATCAAAAGGACTTTTCGGATATATTGGGAAGAAGCATATATGTCAAGCTGTCGTATGATTTTGATTTCGGTAGAAAGATAGAGCATAAGTCTATAGAACTTGATGCACCAAAAGGATCTAATATCTTGAAAGTTTAGTAGACAGGCATTTTATAATAACAGGATTATGACCTCTTTTTCTTTCTTTTTTTCCCATCAGCATGATGCCATGCAGTGTGGAGTAGCATGTCTGCAGATGATCTGTCGCTACTACGGTCGTGAGTATACGCTCGACGAACTGTCAGAACTATGCTTCGTCACTCATCAGGGGGTGTCGTTGCTTAGCATTAGCGAGGCTGCCGGACAGTTGGGACTGCACACCGTATGCGGAAATGTTACTATAGAAATGCTTCGTAAGGCTCCGCTACCATGCATATTGCATTGGAACCAAACACACTTTGTGGTATTATACAATGTCAAAAGAAATGGGGACTTCCAAATTGCAGACCCTGCAAAAGGTCTTATTTGCTATAACGAGGAACAGCTATTTGAACATTGGATAAGCACCATATCTGGTGGAAAAGAAAAAGGTGTAGCGATGTTTTTACAACCAACACCTAATTTTAAAAAGAATGAAAAGAAATATGGAAAGGGCGACGAATGCCGCTTATTCCATTTCTTCCTAAAATCCGCAAGCAATCTCAATGACA
>HF993942.1:0-3026 GCA_000436915.1 Prevotella sp. CAG:1092
TACCACCTAAGGTAAACTCCAGTACCACCTAAGATAAACTCCAGTACCACCTAAGTGGTACTAAAAGTGGTACTGAGATACTTGTTTTATCCAACTATATAGCTTGCAGGATTCAACTATATTTTCTAAAATCAACTCTTACGGTTAACTATCTGTAAATTGTAAATAGTTTTAGCGGACTGCAATAATAAAATAAGTGCCAATGAAGCCTGCTTAGTTGGTCATCTAAGCAGGCTGCATTTTTTTGATGGTTTTTAAGCAAAAATCAACAATGGTTCTATAAGCTGGGGATATTTCAAACAAACTGAGACTTAAATTCTCTTACTATTAAGCCATGTGATGCTGAGCGAAATTACAGCAAAGATTGCTCCAACTGCACACACGCCAATCCATTCCGCATGAGTCCACGCCAATCCCGCACAATATGTACCAAAGGAGCCACCTATAAAATAGGTTGTATAAAGATGGTGTTAGCTCTGTTAGAGGCTTGAGGCATCTCCTGAATGCAGCCACTTTGATTGCTTAGTTGCAAACATTGCAGACCTATATCTACCAAGATGATTGCTACAACAAGACCAATGAACGTGTCGCCAAACAAATAAGCCGTAACCCATGCCACAAGTTGCAAGCAAGCTCCATAAATACTCATCTTTCTTATGCCAAATTGATGAACGAGTTTACCCATACCGCTTGCTGCCAAAGCTCCTGCTATACCACACAAGCCTAATGTTCCAACCATCTCGCTACCGGAAAAGAATGGAGCTTGTGCCAATCTGAAAGCTAAGCACGACCAGATAGCCATCATGCTACCAAAACTAAAGGCGGCACGAATAGCATATAGGCGTATGCGACTATTGCTCTTAACAATATTAAAGACACTAACCATCAAACCTCTATATGTGCCAACATAGTTGCTCTTTATCTGTGGCATAATCTTTAGCGTAAGAGCCATGCACAAAACCATAACAAGAGCTGCTATGAAAAACATTTCGCGCCAACCTAACCATTCGCCAACATATCCGCTAACAACTCTCGATGCCAGTATGCCTGTTAGCAGTCCAGACAAAACGATGCCCATATTCTTGCTTTGTTCTTCTGTTCAGAATATTGTCCGGCTATAGGAATGAAAAACTGTGGAATTACGGAACAGGCTCCCAACAATAGCGAGGCTCCCCAAATAATCCACACCTTATTGGCGACAGCAATGACAACTGCCATTATGGCTGCCACCGTCATGTTTACAACGATTATACGACGGCGCGAATAGAGGTCACCCATAGGAATAAGGAAAAACAAGCCAAACGCATAGCCGATTTGTGTAACAACGGTAATGAGGTTCGCTTCGTGCTGACTCACTCCTATATCGTGACGTATCATTTCCAGAAGTGGCTGATTATAGTAGCAGTTAGCAACGGTCAACCCTGCAATAACAGCCATTGTGAGCAACAAGCTACGCTCTATACCTCCATTTTCTTTCAGTTGTTTCATTTTCTTTTCTTTTTTCTTATGCAAAATAACCTAATGGTTTTTATCCATGCAGTTTCAGACTGCACAATATTTTTATCCCACCCCAAAGATATAGGCAAGGCTGATGCAGCTGATGCTTATCCATAGGAGCACACCCTGGATGAGAGGGCGGATGCCTACGCTACGCAATGTTTCTCTGGTTAGCGATGCACCGATAAAGAAGAGCGAGAGAGTGATGAGATGTTTAGCAAGCTTGTTTACGGCCCCACTAAATTCACCACCTATTGCAGCAGCACTATCGCCAATGAGCGAGGTATTACTTAATATATAGGTATTGAAGAGTATGGCTACGATAAACCAAATGATGAATCTCGGTATGCAGCTATACCATGGCTTTGCTTCCCCACCCGACTTGGCAAGTGTGCTGCGAAAGAAGAATGGTGTGACCAATGCCAACACTACTATCCACAAAGCGCGAGTGAGCTTGATGGTTGTAGCAACTTCGAGGGCACTCACGCCCTGAGAGACTACAAGCTCAGGATGCATCTGGTCGTAAGCGGCTCCAGCTCCAACCACAGAGGATGTGTCGTGGATGGCTATTGCTGCCCACATACCAAACTGCTTCATCGTCATGCCCAAGGCATCGCCAATGGATGGGAAAAGAAACAAGGCTATACCATTGAGCACAAAAACTACACCAAGTGCCACCGACATACTCTCAGGCTTAGCTTTGATTACAGGCCCTACGGCTGCTATTGCCGAGCCGCCACAGATTGCCGTTCCAGAACTAAGCAAATAGCTGGTTTGCGAATCCACTTTCAGAAGCTTTCTGCCAAAGAACCAACCAAGAGCAAGAGTTCCGAAAACGCTGACTATGGTAAAGAGCATTCCCTGACTACCCGAAGCCAATGCCTTGTCGACATTCATTCCGAATCCAAGTCCTATGACAGAATATTGCAACAGTTTCTTCGACATTGTCTTATTAAACGTAGGAAAAGCCTTGCCTAACAACAATGCAAAGGCAAAGCCCAATGCCAACGCCACTGGCGACGACACCCAATGGGCTAACCACGCAAATTGTCCAAGATTGACTCCGAATACTTCTTCTGCAAATCCTAAAAGCAGCGACACTGCAATAACGGCTACTATAATAATGTAGCAAATTTCATTTCTCTTCATATATTTGATTCTATATTATCTATAATGCGAGTGCAAATTTACTACAAATATCGGAGATAAGTAGGTGTTCAAAATTAATTTATTAGTATTTGCATAACAACAATAAATAAATATACTCGTTTCATAATATAGTTTGTTTTAGTTATAGATATAGAATTAATATAGATAGAGCTTAATAAGCCCTTTATCAGTATAAAATGGTAGGAAAACCACACGAAAAGTATTTTTTTTGCTTTTTCTTATAAAAAACTTCTTCAAAAGTTTGGTAGAATCAGAAAAAGGTAGTACTTTTGCACTCGCAATTCAGAAATGAGCCTTTAAGAATAAAATTCTAATACAGGTTTTTAACGCGTCCTTAGCTCAGTTGGTAGAGCAACTGA
>HF993942.1:3151-5417 GCA_000436915.1 Prevotella sp. CAG:1092
CTGACTCTTAATCAGTGGGTCTAGGGTTCGAGCCCCTAAGGACGCACGAAAGTCTAACCAATTAAGGTTAGACTTTTTTCGTTTTATTAAGTTAAAGATTGTATATAAAACTCCTACTACACTTGATTTTTGTTTAATTTTGCTTTGTTTGAAGTCTTTTCCTACTTAAAGACACAACTATCAAGCATTTTTTAGATAATACAACAAGATGAGACAACTAAAAATTCAAAAAAGCATCACCAACCGTTCGAGTGAGGCGCTGGATAAGTATCTCGTAGAAATTGGTCGTGCCCCTCTTATCTCTATTGATGAAGAGATAGAGTTGGCACAAATAATAAAAAAAGGAGGACCACAAGCAGAAAGAGCTAAGGATAGATTGGTGACTGCCAATTTACGCTTCGTAGTTTCTGTGGCAAAACAATATCAACATCAGGGTTTGACACTTACCGACTTAATTGACGAAGGAAATATAGGACTTATCAAAGCAGCTCAGAAATTTGACGAAACTCGCGGCTTTAAGTTTATCTCTTATGCCGTATGGTGGATCAGACAGAGCATATTGCAGGCTATTGCCGAACAAAGCAGAATAGTAAGATTGCCTCTCAACCAAGTTGGTTCGCTCAATAAAATAAACCACGAAATAAGCAAATTCGAACAAGAACATCAGCGACGCCCTTCTATCGCCGAACTTTCGGAAGCAACAAATATAGACCAAGAAAAAATTGGGCAAAGCATGATGGCAGACGGACATCATGTTAGTATTGACGCTCCATTCCAAGATGGCGAAGAGAATTGTATGCTAGATGTTATGCCAAGTGGCGAAGACTGCCGAACAGACAGAATGGTTGACCACGAAAGTATGGCGCTTGAACTAAACAATGTATTGAACGAGGTTCTGAAAGAAAGAGAAATCATCATCATACGCGAATGCTTCGGAATAGGATGCCACGAAAAGGGACTTGAAGAAATTGGAGACCAGCTCGGACTCACTCGCGAAAGAGTAAGGCAGATTAGAGAGAAAAGTATTGCAAAACTCCGCGAAAGTGGCAATGTGAAAATCCTTATGAAGTATCTCGGTTAATCATCCGTTTTGGTCTATTTATACCATTTATATATATAGGTGTCGTGTAAAATATATGCGACACCTATATTTTTTATATTCCCTACTGTTTTTTGCACATAAAAAGTTTGCATTTTACAAATTATTACTTACTTTTGCAGACAAAGAAAAATATTAATAACAACCAAAATTGTATGAAAGATAAAAAAGCTTTAACTCTAAAGACTTTGAATAAAAGCAACGTTTGGGAACTTCAGGAAAACGACATCTTTCGTTTGTGGGAAGCAGGCGAAAAAGATGCAGACTTGAAGGATAATATCCGCCACTATACCGACATCATCAAGAGCGCTTTCGAGATGGAAGAAGTAAAGGTAGATAAACCTGAGGTGATAAAGAAATACGAAGCTCGCGATTTCAAAATTGGCGTGCTTAGAATTGATGACTCTAATAAGATTAAATTCGCAGTTAAGAAAAAAGCTATCCTGCGAGTTACAGACCTTACTTATGAGAACATCAGACATATCTCTGCAGCCAAACTCCTTGAAGTCATAGATCGCAATTTTGGCGGAGGCTGGGATTCTCTATCTCAAAGCATACAAGACATTATCCAGGCTGGTTTCGATATCAGCACCACTACCCTTCCTAAAGATAGACTTCACAAGCCAGGTGGACTATATGAGAAAAAGGTAAACGACGGCTTCGAAGTTCTTGAGATTGCTAAAGGCACTTGGGTAGAGGCGATCTTTGCAAAGGAGAAACCTGAGGTTGAAAAGCCAAAGATGAAATTCGACGAAGAAGACGAATATAATGATAATGACAATCTCGATGACGACGAGGATTTGCCAGAGAATGAGTATGAAAACGATGACGATGATGACGATGACGACACCTTCGATGATGATAAGTTGACCGAAGAAAGTTATCGTACAACATTCGATACTAATCCTGAAGAACTCACCCTTGAGGCTGCAGACGTCTCAGATGATGATGATTATTAAAAAATAACAACCTATAAGCTTATTGACAGGCGGCTCGAAAATTAGCATGTAATATGTTGATTTTGAGCCGTTTCTTTTTATTCCATTATTTTCATGGTTACAAAAAGCCATATAAAGACACATTTTTTGCATTTTATAGCAAAAAAAACTTGGGATATATTTGGTGGAAACGAATATTTATTGTACCTTTGCAACCGCAAATAAGAAA
>HF993943.1 GCA_000436915.1 Prevotella sp. CAG:1092
CCTGTTTTGCAACTTTTCCGGTCTCAATTGTGATGGTTCTTCCATCAGGCAATTGAACTGTTTTCGTAATTACGTTCATCTAAAAATCTTAATGTTGTTGATTGTGTCAAACATCTAAAAATATAAATCGTGCAAATATACCTATTTTATTATTAATAAACGAAGAAATAAGAATAAACATGTGTTTTTTTTGATTTCTTGCTCTGTTTTAACGTCTTTTTTATCGATTGTTTTGCCATTCCACTCTTTTGCACTATCTTTGTATCGGAAGAAATATTTGTCTGAAGAAATATTTATCGAAAGAAACAAATGAATTTAAAAATGAATATATCAAAAACACTTT
The DNA here is from genome assembly GCA_000436915.1 of Prevotella sp. CAG:1092. Taxonomy (GTDB): domain Bacteria; phylum Bacteroidota; class Bacteroidia; order Bacteroidales; family Bacteroidaceae; genus Prevotella. Next base: position 344 of record HF993943.1, read on the forward strand.
CTGCTCTCGCCGTTTCATTAATGATGTTGGGAGCAGTTTCTTGTAGTAACAAGAAATTTGAGGTAAGCGGAAACATTACCGACGCTAAGGATTCACTATTGTATTTTGAGAACATGAGCCTCAACGGTGCTGTTGTTGTCGACTCTACCAAGCTTGATGCTGATGGCAACTTCTCGTTTGCTGTAGATGCTCCTTCTGCACCTGAGTTCTATCGCTTGCGTATAGCTGGTCAGATTATCAATGTTGCTGCCGACTCTACGGAGCATGTAACCATCAAGGCTGCCTACCCTACTATGGCAAGCCAATACGAGGTGTCGGGTTCTGACGAATGTTCAAAGATTAAGGAACTGGCAATAGGTCAGATGGCTCTTCAGGCTTCTATTAATAATATTGTAAGAAACACCAACCTCAACGACGATGTTATGCGCGACTCTATAAGAGTTATCCTCGCACAATACAAAGAGGGCGTGAAGAACAACTACATTTTTAAAGAGCCTATGAAGGCATATGCCTATTTTGCTCTATTCCAGACAATTACATTAGGCTACGAGAATGTTTTGGTATTTAACCCTCGCAGCAACGAGGACGACGTAAAGGTGTTTGCTGCTGTAGCTACAAGCTGGGATACTTATTATCCAAAGGCTGAGCGCAGACTAAACCTTCACAACATAGCTATCGAAGGATTGAAGAATATCCGCATCATGAAGGCTGAACAGCAGCAGACCGTAGACCCAAGCAAGGTGGAATATACTGGCGTTATCGACATAGCTTTGCCTGACAACAAGGGCAACATCAGAAAGCTATCGAGCCTAAAGGGTAAGGTGGTGATGCTCGACTTCCATCTGTTTGCAACAAAGGAGAGCACAGCTCGCATCATGCAGTTGCGCGAGCTATACAACAAGTATCATGCTCAGGGCTTCGAGATTTATCAGGTAAGCATCGACCCAGACGAGCATTTCTGGAAGACAAGTGTGGCAGCTTTGCCATGGATATGCGTTCATTCCGACGACGGCTTGAATGCAGCAGAACTTGGTATGTACAACGTAAGAGACATTCCTACATACTTCCTTATCGACAAGAACAACGTTTTGCAGAAGCGTGATGTTCAGATAAAGGATATCGATGCTGAGATAAAGGCTTTGCTGTAAAAGCGTATAAGCCATCACCACTAACATTATCAAACAATATGAAAAAGTTCGTTCTGCTATTGGCTTTAGCCCTCACAGGCTTTGCTGCCAATGCACAAATCAAAAGACCAAAATTGGTAGTAGGCATCATCATCGACCAGATGCGTTGGGACTACCTTAATTATTACTACGACCAATATTGCGACGGAGGTTTTAAGCGTCTTATCAACGAGGGTTTCTCATGCGACAACAACATGATTAACTATCTGCCTACGGTAACGGCTATTGGCCATACAAGTACGTATACAGGCGCCACACCTGCCATTCACGGCATAGCTGGTAACAACTTCCAGATTGATGGCAAGGATGTGTATTGCTGCAAGGATACTACCGTAGAGTCGGTAGGTTCAAAGAATGATGCAGGCAGAATGTCGCCATGCAATTTGCTGTCGACAACTATTGGCGACCAAATTCGCCTTGCTACCGACTTCAACTCCAAGGTTATTGGCGTAGCTTTGAAAGATAGAGCAGCCATACTTCCTGCTGGTCGCTCGGCAAATGCTGCATACTGGTACGACACAAAGGCTGGCAAGTTTGTTACAAGCACATACTATATGCCACAATTGCCTAAATGGGTAGACAAGTTTAATGGCAAAATAAAGATTAAGCCAGGCACAGACCCAAAGATGCTACCAGAGGGTGCTACCATGACATTCGACTTGGCTGAAGCTACTGTAAAGAATGAGCAGCTGGGCAAAGGAAAGTATACGGATATGATATGCGTAAGCATCTCGTCGACCGACGCTATGAGCCATAAATATGGCACACGTGGCGAAGACAACAAGGCTGTATACATGGCTACCGACAAGGGATTGGCACATTTCCTCAGCTTCCTCGACAAGGAAGTGGGTAAAGGACAATACCTTTTGTTCCTTACTGCCGACCATGGCGGATGCCACAATCCTAACTATCTTGCCGAACACAAGATTGCTACTGTAGGCTGGGATGGCTATAAGGTTGTTGCCAATATAAACGCTAAGCTCGCCGAGAAATATGGCAAAGAGGGCAAATATATCAGCTCTATCATGGATTGCCGCGTTTACTTGAACCACGGATGGCTCGAAGCAAACAATATTGATGCCGACGAGGTGAAGGCTTTCGCGATAAAGCAACTGAAGAAGGAGAAGGATTTGCAATGGGTTGTTGACATGGAGCATGCCGCAACAGCAAGTGTGCCACAGATAGTAAGAGAGCGTGTGATAAACGGCTACAACCTTCATCGCTCTGGCGACATCATGGTGTTGCCTCGTCCTGCTGGCTTCACATGGACATACGACGACAAATATCGTGGTGCCTCTCACTACAACTGGAACCCATACGATTCACATATCCCTTTGATTTTCATGGGATGGCACGTGCGCCAAGGTCGTACCGCAACTCCTACTCGTATCATTGATACTGCAGCTACCATCTGCGACCTTCTGAGAATTCAGATGCCTAACGGATGTATCGGCGACGCTATAACAGAGGTGGAAATCGACAAGAAGTAGAAAATGCTATGAGCTCTTTAGACATATTTAGATATTGTCCTTGTTGCGGAAGCAGCAGATATATATCCAACAGCTTTAAAAGCAAGAAGTGTGAAGACTGTGGCTTTGAGCAATTCTTGAATCCAAGTGCAGCCTATGTGGCTTTGATACGCGATGCAGAAGGACGACTGCTGGTAACAAGAAGACTCTACGAGCCTGCTAAAGGCACATTAGACTTGCCTGGCGGCTTTGCCGATATGGGCGAGACGGCAGAAGAAGGAGTGGCAAGAGAGGTTAAGGAAGAGACAAACTTGATAGTGACATCATGTCGCTTTCTGTTCTCACTACCCAACACCTATTTATATAGTTGGTTAAACGTTCCTACCCTCGACCTGTTCTTCGAATGCAAAGTTGCCGACACCTCGCAGCTAAAAGCCATGGACGATGCTGCAGAATGTATGTGGCTTGAGCCCAAGGATATTAATCCTGAAGACTTCGGGCTAAAGAGCATAAGCGAAGGAATAAAAAAGGTATTTAACTGCCAAAGTATTACTTAATAACCAAGGTGGCGAGAGAGTCTTTGTCGAAGATTTCTTTCGCCACTTGTTGTATCTGTTCGGCTGTAACGGCATCTATCTTCTGATATAGCTTTTCTATATCCTTCTCGTCGCCAAAATGCAGGAAGCTCTTACCAAAGTCGATGGCAAAGTTTTCGTTGTTGTCGCAAGCCACAGCCAACTGTCCCTTAATCTGCCTCTTGGCAGCAGCAAGAATCTTCTCCGGCAAAGGCTTTTCCATCAATCTATTGAACTCGCCCTTTACCAATCTCACGCATCTGTTCACATCGTGTGGGTCGCAACCGAAGTATACTGACCACAAGCCTGTATCGCCATAGCAAACCATGCTACTCTCTACAGAATAAACCAGTCCGCGACGCTCACGCAGAATAACATTCAGGCGAGCATTCATGCCAGGACCACCAAGCATATTGTTGAGCAGATATAGAGGTATGCGCAAAGGATGAGTGGCAGAATAAGCTCGGTTGCCTATCATCACATGTGCCTGATGGGTGTCGTGGTTAAGTATCGTTAGTTCGGGCAATTTACCGTTTGCCACCACCAGAGCCTCATCAACCAAGCTTTCCTGCTGTTGCTTTGGAGTTAGCTTCTCCAAGGTCTTTACCAATCGTTTGAAATCGATATTGCCATACACAAAGAATACGGCATTATCTGGGCGATAGTATTGCTGAGTGAAGCGCATAGCATCGGCAGTAGCGAAACCTCTAACTCTATCTGCTGATCCAAGAATGTTGTGACCTAAGGGATGACCTTTGAACACCAGATTCTCAAACTCATCATAAATGAGTTCGGCAGGCGAATCGTTGTAACTTTCTATCTCGTCGCATATCACCTCTACCTCTTTATCTATCTCCGCCTGCGGGAATATGCTATAGAATACAATATCCGATAACACATCCACAGCCTTGGCGAAATGCTCTACAGGTATGGCAGAATAAAACACGGTATCTTCCTTATTAGTAAAGGCATTAAGATCGCCACCCACACTCTCCAGCTTGTTTATGATGGCTGTAGAAGTGTGAGTTTGAGTGCCCTTGAATGTAACATGCTCGCAGAAATGAGCCAAGCCCTCGTCGCCAGGCTTCTCGTTGCGAGTACCAGCCTTTATCTGATATCCGCAATATGCTATCTTCGAGGTGTTAGGCAAATGGATTATCCTTAGGCCATTATTTAGAGTTGCTGTATTATATTGCATTTATTATCTTTTTAAATTTAAAACATGCTATGCTTAGCCATAACACTTATAAAATGCAAAAGTAGCTATTTTTTCCTAATGCTGAAAAATATCACATTTAAAAACTTTATTTTGTTTTGGCATTCCATTCACTTGCACTATCTTTAAATAAGATATGCGGCGTTCAGGAATGAAAAACAAAAACTGCGTATTTTGTTTTGTCATTCCATTCACTTGCACTATCTTTGCAACCAAGATAATAAAGATAAACCCATGCGTAAAGTAATAGGAATAGGAGAAACCGTATTAGACATTATCTTCAAAAATGGCAAGCCTATAGAAGCTGTGCCGGGTGGTTCGGCTTTTAATGCTATGATATCGCTCGGACGCTCGGGAATAAACGCCACGTTTATCTCTGAGGCTGGCAACGACAGAGTTGGAGACTATGTTATCAATTTTCTAAAGGAGAACGGAGTGAATGCAGACAACGTCAACGTATTTCCCGACTCTAAGTCGCCTCTATCGTTGGCTTTTCTCGACGAGAACAATAATGCCGACTATATATTCTACAAGGATCATCCTCACGACAAGCTGGAATTTTCGTACCCTGAGATAAATCGCGACGACATCGTGGTATTTGGTTCGTTCTTTGCCATCAACCCCGTGGTACGTCCGCAAGTATGTGGCTTTTTGGATTATGCTCACGAGCGTGGCGCTATATTATACTACGACGTAAACTATCGTGCTTCGCATCGCAACGAGATAATGAAGATTACGCCAAACCTCATCGAGAACCTTGAATTCTCAGATATCGTTCGAGGGTCAAGCGAAGACTTCGGCATTCTCTACAAGATGCCTGATGCCGACAAGGTTTACCAAGCCGAGATATCGTTCTATAGCAAGAAGTTTATCTGCACTAATGGTTGCAAACCAATAATCGTTCGTGGCGACAACGGATTCCGCAAGGAATACCCTACTGCCGATACCAAGGTGGTGAGCACTATAGGAGCTGGCGACAACTTCAACGCAGGCTTCGTATATGGTCTTATCAAAGAGAATATCACCAGAAGCGATGTAGACAAAGGCCTCTCGGAGAGCCAATGGGACAAGCTAATAGAATATGGGCAAATGTTTTCTGCCGAATGCTGCAAGGATATATATAATTATGTATCTAAGGAGTTTGGAAAAAAGAGACAGCTCACTTCTACATCTCTATAAACAAGAAAGAGATTGCAAACAAGATATTTTAAATATTCTTTATATATAAACCACTTAGCAAAGCCGCAATTCCCATATTAAGCAAAATAGTCTAATCACTCCCCTCTCTCATGGAGAGGGGTTGGGGGTGAGGCTGAAATGATTATGAAAATTACAAGCAACATTTATTATGTAGGCGTCAACGATCGCAACAAGCATCGTTTCGAGGGTCTTTGGCCTTTGCCTAATGGAGTAAGCTACAACTCCTACATCATCGATGATGAAAAGGTAGCATTGGTAGATACAGTAGAGGTGGATTTCTTCACACAATATCTTGAGAATATCCACGAGGTGATAGGCGACCGCAATATCGACTATCTCATCATCAACCATATGGAGCCAGACCATAGCGGTTCTATCGCACTCATAAAGAAGTATTATCCTAACATCAAGATTGTGGGCAACAAGAAGACTCTCGGCATGCTCGAAGGCTTCTATGGCGTAACAGAAGATGTTGTGGAGGTTAAGAATGGCGATACTTTGAACCTTGGCAACCACGAGCTTTCGTTCGTGCTCATTCCTATGGTTCATTGGCCAGAAACCATGGTCACTCTCGATGCTCAGCACAAGGTGCTCTTCTCGGGCGATGCCTTCGGATGCTTTGGTGCGTTGAATGGCGGAGTTATCGATAACGACATCAACTGCGACACATTCTGGCTCGAAATGGTGCGCTACTATTCTAATATCGTTGGCAAATACGGTATTCCTGTACAGAATGCGTTGAAGAAGTTGGCTGGCGTAGAGCTCGACTACATCTGCTCTACTCACGGTCCTGTATGGCACGAGCATATCGCTAAGGTCATCGACATGTATGACAAAATGTCGAAATACGAAACAGAACCAGGCTTGGTTATCTGCTACGGCACCATGTATGGCAATACCGAGCGTATGGCTGAGATTATTGCTCAGGCTGCAAGCAAGGCTGGCGTCAAGAATATCGTGATGTACAACATCTCGAAGACTCACCATAGCTACATCCTTCGCGACGTATTCCGCTATCGTGGCTTGATTGTTGGTGCTCCGACATATAATGCAGGTCTATATCACGAGATGGAGGTTCTGCTCTCAGAACTTGCCAACAAGGACATCAAGAACCATCTCCTCGGATGGTATGGCTCTCATTGCTGGGCAAGCAAGGCTGTTGCCAAGATTCAGGAATGGAACGACAACCGCCTACACTACGAGGCTGTAGGCGAGCCTGTAGACATGAAGCAAGCCATCACCCCTGAAGTTCGCCAGCAATGCGAAGCTTTGGGTAAGGCTATGGCTGAGAAGTTATTGGCAGAATAACAGATTTCTTATTATAGAGATTATTATCAAGAGCGGAAGAACAACTGGGGGTTACAGTTGTTTTTCCGCTCTTTCCTTTTATTTGAATACTCCATCTTATCGGTTCTAATTCTAAATAATATTAAAAATGTGCAAGTTTGCCACTTTTTGGTATTAAAAATGTGTATTTTTGCCGAAAAATCATATCAACGAAGGAATTATGGCAGAAATACAAAGAGAAATATTAGATAAATTGAAGGCGTGGAAGGAGAATCCGCGTCGCAAGCCATTGGTGTTGCAGGGCGCACGCCAAGTAGGCAAGTCGTGGGCATTGAAGAAGTTTGGCAGGGAATCTTTTGAGGATATGGTTTACATCAACTTCGATACGATGCCAGCCATGAAGGAGGATTTTAAACGTACCAAGGAACCCTTGAAACTCATTAAGTCGATGGAGCTGATGACGGGGAAGAAAATTTCTTCAACTTCCACTCTGATTGTTCTTGATGAGATTCAGGAATGCAATGAAGCATTGAATAGCTTGAAGTATTTCTGTGAGGATGCTCCTGAGTACGCTGTTGTGTGCGCAGGTTCACTCCTGGAAGTGGCTCTTAATCGTACAGGAGCGTCTTTTCCTGTGGGCAAGGTGGACTTCATGACGCTTTATCCCGTATCGTTTGCTGAATATCTGAGGGCAGCAGATGCTCAGCTCTATCATTCTTATCAGATGATAGACGAGGTGATGGCTGTGCCCGAAGTGTTACACCAGCAGCTGATAGATGCTTACAAGTTGTATCTTGTGTTAGGAGGAATGCCCGAGGCGGTAAGTGCCTACATCGATACACGGTCGTGGGCGGAAGTAAAGGTGGTTCAGGATGCTGTTCTCCAGTCTTATTCCCTTGATTTTGCCAAGCACATCAACAACAAGGATATCCCACGTGTGTTTCAGGT
>HF993944.1 GCA_000436915.1 Prevotella sp. CAG:1092
GGGCGGCTTGGCTTAATACCGATAGTAACGATGGCGTTCTTATCGGATGTATAGCTCAAAGCCTTGCTGAGCACTCGCTGATACTCCGAAGTATTGATCACCAGGGCATCGGATGGTGTCACCACGATGTTGGCATCAGGATGCTTCTTCTGGATTTTCCAGCAGGCATAAGCAATACATGGAGCAGTATTGCGAGCCTCCGGCTCTGCTAATATGTTATCTACTGGCATGTCAGGGATTTGCTCCTTGACAATGCGAATGTATTTCTCGTTTGTCACTACCCACATATTCTCGACAGGACAGATTGGCTTCAATCTATCTACTGTCAATTGAATGAGGGAACGCCCCACACCCATCACATCAATGAACTGCTTTGGGTAATCGGGAGTTGACATAGGCCAGAAACGGCTACCTACGCCCCCAGCCATGATTATGATTTGAGTATTATTAAACATTATTTTACTTATTTTATCCCTATGATTTTCATCCACTCTTCATATATTCTTTCCACCGAATAATCCTTACTTTTCTCTACAGCAGCTAAAGCCATTTGCTCACGTTTCACTTCATTCCCCATTATTTGGGCAACCATTCCAGCAGCTTCTTCAGCTTGATACCCATTTTTGTGATAAGGTATCACAACACCATCCTTATCACTTTCTATAATATCGCCAATCGCAGAATAGCTATTGTAAACAGCAGGAATGACACCGAAGCTCATACATTCTGCAAGAACCAAAGGAAAGCCCTCAAAATCAGAAGTAAGAAGGAGAATAGAGGCACGTTTGTAATAATCAATTGGCTTTTGGAAGCCCTCAAAAGAAACACGTTTCAAACCTAAA
>HF993945.1:0-4428 GCA_000436915.1 Prevotella sp. CAG:1092
CAGATAGTCGAACATATGGTCGAGACGATCGCCACGAAGCACAACGGGGTTAGACTGCGAACCGAGGCTCCTGAGGGTGCCATAGACGGTGATGCCTGCATCGCCATGGAAATAAAGGGTTAGACCTTCTGCCAGGGTGAGTGTGGCAAGGCTGTCGACAACGATGCCGCCATATACCACAACAGGCTTAGCCTGGGCAAGCGTGGTGTCGGAAGAAATGCGAAGATTGCGGAGCAATATGGCATCCCACGACCATGAGCGTAGGCACACCTTCTGCTGCAGTCCACTCTCGAGGGTAAACAAGAGGTTGTCTTCTACGAGTTGTGGGGTGGATTGTCCGTTCTTTGGCGAAGTGAGCTCAACGAAAACTCGTATGCTGTCTTTGTTGCGCACTTCGATATCTGAGGTTTGAAATCCCGACTGCTGACCAAGGTAAGTGCCATCTACATTTACTCTAAATCCCGACTGGTTGCCACGTTGCAAACGCACATTGGAAAGGCGCAAGCCTTTGCCAGAGCGATTGTACACCCAAAAGGTTTTGGTGGGTGTGGGCACGGTAGAAAATGTGGTATCGAGCAAAAGGGTGTCGGTAGACATAGATAATGAATATGCCGACGACTGTGTGAAAGAGTCGTCGTCCATACAGCTTGTTGCGCCAAGGGCTACGGCAAGCGTAGGTAGGAATATTTTGCAAAATATATTTCTCATTATCTATATTAACGCATTTTTGGCAAAAATATTATCTATTTCTGTGAGACATATACCAAGGATGCAAAAGAAAATTGTATGCCAAGAGCACAAATATGCTTAGGCCTACCGCCACGAGGTATATATTTGTCTTGTCGGCATTCAACACTCCGTAGGCAAGGGCTACGCCCGAAGACAGTCCAAATTCCCATGCCAAGAAGTAGGTGCTCTGACTGGTGCCACGCTGACAATGGCGCGACAGCTTGATAAGGAAGAGCATGAAGCGTGTGGCAAAGATGCCCACTCCAAAGGCGAATAGCGCAGGCACTATCTTGTCGACTACTGGCAGTTGGCTGATGAGCAACATGGCAAGAGAAAGGAGCATGCAGATAAGACCTGTTATAGGCTCGCTCTTGAGGTCGGCATCAGAGAAAACTACCTTCTCGGATATTATCGAGAGCACGAAGCCTGCAAACATAAAGCCGAAGAATTCCGTGGTGTTGACCGTTGACACTACCAAGCCTGCAGCCATGGTTACTATGGCGAGAAGCAGGAAGAGAGGAAAGCCCTGGAGAAGGAAGAAACGGTCGGTGGAATAGAGCGAAACATTGTCTTCAGGAGCACGGAAAGGGAACTTGGCTCTACGCACAAAATAGATAGAGCAAAGGCCCATGGCGCAAGCCACAAGAATGGTTGAACGATAATCCATAAACTGGCTGCATATCAACCCAATAGCACCACCAACAGCAAGGCTCACTCTGCCAAACCACGACGAGATATAGTTGGCCTCGGTACGCATAAACGATTCGCTGGTATCGATGACGAGAGTAGACATAAGCGTCATCTTGGCGAGTCCCATCAGGGCACCCATGAGCAATGCCACTATGCATCCGAACCAAATGCCTATGTGGTGAGAAATGGGCAGATGCTCATTGAAATACATAGAGCTAACGGTGAGCGTCAACGCAAATATCGAGAGCATGCACACCACATTACGACGATAGCGCTGCACAAGATACGAGGTGAAACCGCCAAGCAGAAACAAGCCTATGGCGTAGGATATGGCTACGGCTCCCACCTCGCAGGTGGAGAAACCATGATATTTCATCAGATGCGACGGTATGATGGGTATAAGCATATACACCATCGACGACAACATGAGGTTGGCCAACGATAGCAACCAGAAGTCGCGATGCCACAGGCGCAGATGAACAGGTGTGTTTTGTGTATCCATAACAATCTGAAAAGTCTGTTTTGTAAAAAATAGTTTGTGTTTATTCGAAGAAGAGGTCAGAAGGATTGATGCCTACATAGTTGTCGATAACCTTGTGGGCATATTCTGCAATAGCCTCGCGAGAGTTTGTTGTGGCAAGACCGACGATAGCCATATTGGCTCCCTGCAAGCTCTTTAAGCCATTGAAGCTATCTTCGAAGCCTACACATTCGTCGACATTGGCACCAAACTTCTGTGCCGCCTTGAGATAGCAGTCGGGGTCTGGCTTCGACTTTGCGAAGTCTTCGCTGGTGAGCACTTCATCGAAATATGTTTTGAATTCAGGATGCTTGGCATAGACGTTATCCATCTTTTTGCGGTTGCTACTGGTAACAACGGCTGTCTTTACACCAATGCTGCGTAGTTTCGTTATAAACTGCTCAAAGCCAGCAACATATTCAAAGTTCATATTAACTTCAAACTCGTTGAGTTCGCGAGTAATGTCAGCCTGCTTTTGTGGCTGGTCGTTGAAATACATATCATAAATTTGTACAAGAGTCATTCCCTTCACCTTATGCTCAAGACCAGGCTCTTGCGGATAGTATTTCTTGAATTGGCTACCCCAAAATATTGTATACTGTGGCTCGGTATCGAATACCACGCCATCAAGGTCGAACAATGCTATATGTCTATGCATGTAATAATATTATCTAAAACTTTCTGCAAAGTTACTGCAAACGAACGGAATATCAAAACAAATAACGCAGTTTTTGATTTTGATATTTCTGAGTGCAGCGTAACTTATTAAAAGTTACTGCAAAATTTCGATTAAGCGAAAAGAATTGCAATTTATTGAAAAAAAATGAGGTAATGGCGAGCGAAGATAATAAGTTTTATTACCTTTGCATAGAATATAAATATAATAATGTAGAAATGATTGAAATTATAAAGAAGTATTTCCCAAATCTGAGCGATAAGCAGATGGAGCAATTCGAAATGCTCGACGCACTATATCGCGACTGGAACTCGAAGATAAACGTGATATCGCGCAAAGATATCGACAATCTGTACGAACACCACGTGCTCCACTCGCTGGGCATAGCAAAAGAGATTACCTTTAAGGCTGGCAGCGAGATTCTCGACTTCGGCACAGGCGGAGGCTTTCCTGGCATTCCGTTGGCAATACTGTTTCCGGAGGTGAAGTTTAAGCTCATCGACGGCACAGGCAAGAAGATAAGAGTGGCTACCGAGGTGGCTACATCTTTGAAGCTCACCAACGTGGTGGCAGAACACAAACGTGGCGAAGAAGAGAAAGGGAAATACGACTTTGTGGTGAGCCGTGCCGTGATGCCCCTACCCGACCTTGTAAAGATTGTGCGCAAGAATATTTCGAAGACTCAGCGCAATTCGCACCCTAACGGCATTTTCTGTCTAAAGGGTGGCGACCTGACGAGCGAGATGCAGCCTTTCGGCAAATCGGGAATGATAACGACTTTGAGCAATTTCTTCGACGAAGAATGGTTTAAAGAAAAATACGTGGCATACACACAACTATAAGGACAATTACATATATTAAAACGATGCTGAATATAAAGAAATTCACTTGCAATATGTTGCAGGAAAACTGCTATGTTGTGAGCGACGAAACTAAGGAATGTATGATTGTGGACTGTGGCGCCTTCTATCCCGAAGAGCGACAGGCCATAGTAGACTATATCAGAACAAACAACCTGAAGCCAATGCACCTCGTGGCTACTCATGGACACTTTGACCACAACTTTGGCAACGACACCATATACAAGGAGTTTGGACTGAAGCCTGAGATTCATCGTAAAGACGAAAGATTGCTGCAGACCATCGGCGACCAAGCAATGACCATAGTGGGAGCAAACATAGACGCTGAGATGCCTGCTGCAGGCAGACTGCTGAGCGAAAACGACACCATAGAATTTGGTAGCCATAAGTTTGTGGTGATAGAAACTCCAGGACACTCGCCTGGCGGAGTGTTCTATTATTGCAAGGAGGAGAATGTGGCGTTCAGCGGCGACACATTGTTTAAGGGAAGCATAGGCAGAACCGACTTTGTGGGCGGCTCGATGTTTATGCTAATACAGAGCCTAAGAATGATTAGCCAAATGCCCGACGAGGTGAAGCTGTTGCCTGGCCATGGTCCGGAGACAAGCATTGGCGAAGAGGTGGCTCACAACCCTTATATTGACAGATAGAAATATGATACCTGCTAACGGCAAAAACAAAACAGAAAAAATAATACTCGGCATAGACCCCGGAACTAACGTGATGGGATATGGAGTGATAAAGGCTATAGGCAACAAGGCAGAGATGGTGGCAATGGGCGTGATAGACCTCAGAAAGATTAGCGACCCATACCTGCGACTGGGAAAGATTTCGGAGCGCGTGCAGGGCATCATCGACTCTTATCTGCCCGACGAGATGGCTATCGAAGCACCTTTCTTTGGCAAGAATGTGCAGTCGATGCTAAAGCTGGGCAGAGCGCAGGGCGTGGCTAT
>HF993945.1:4440-5061 GCA_000436915.1 Prevotella sp. CAG:1092
GGGCGTGGCTATAGCTGCCGCCATACGCCACTCGGTGCCCATTCATGAATATGCGCCACTAAAAATTAAGATGGCGATAACGGGAAATGGCTCGGCAAGCAAAGAGCAGGTGGCAGGAATGCTGATGCGACTGCTACACCTGAAAGAAGACGAAATGCCGAAGTTTATGGATGCCACGGATGCCCTGGGTGCTGCATACTGCCATTTTATGCAGATGGGAAAACCCGTTGCCGACACCCACTATAGAGGATGGAAAGACTTTGTGGCAAGAAACCAAAGCAGAGTTAAAAACGACGAATAACAAGAAATACACAAACGCAATGCAGAAGATAATAAACATCAAAGAGGGTGTAACTCGCATGCCCGAATGGCGAATGGCAAAGCCTGTGAACTTTCAGGCTGAAGATGGCGAACATATAGCAATAGTTGGTCCTAATGGCGGTGGCAAATCGATGTTTGTAGACATCATCGTGGGCAGACACCCACTACTGATGCACGACCCGGAATATGATTTTGCACCAAGCACCAAACCATTGGTGAGCGACAATATCAAATACATCACCTTTCGCGATACCTATGGTGGCGACAACGACCGCACATACTATTTGCAGCAACGATGGA
>HF993946.1 GCA_000436915.1 Prevotella sp. CAG:1092
AGCGGCATTCCCATTTCCATGCATTCTTTTCTCATATCCTCAGGCCAGATGCTTGCCTGAATCTCACCGATATGTGCTTTTTGCAGCATCACCATGCACAATCGGCTCTGGCCAATACCGCCACCAATGCTCAAAGGCAACTTGTCGTTCAGCAACTGCTGGTGGAAATAGAGCTTTTCTCTATCCTCCTTACCCTCAATCTTTAGCTGAGCCAACAAGCTCTCTTTGTCTACACGGATACCCATAGAGCTAAGCTCAAACGAGCGACCAAGCACAGGATACCAAATCAATATGTCGCCATTCAGTCCACGCTTGCCATTCTCAGCAATCGTGTTCCAATCATCATAGTCGGGAGCTCTACCGTCGTGCTTCTCGCCATTCGACAGCTTTCCGCCAATACCCTCCAAGAACACGGCACCATACTTCTTGCATATAGCATCCTCGCGCTCCTTCGGACTAAGGTCGGGATACATCTGCAGCAAATCTTCAGCATGAATAAAATGGATGCTTCGTGGCAAGAATGGCTTCAACACAGGAAACGTCTCGCACGTCAGATACTCCGTGCGGCGAATGGCAGCATAAATGCGCTTCACTACATCTTCCAAGAAAACTATCGTGCGATCCTGCTTGTTGATAACAGCCTCCCAGTCCCATTGGTCCACATATAGCGAGTGTAAGTTGTCCAACTCCTCGTCAGCTCTGATGGCATTCATATCCGTATAAATACCATATCCAGGCTTAACCTTGTATTCAGCCAAAGTCAGTCGTTTCCATTTCGCCAACGAGTGTACCACCTCAGCCTTAGCGTCGCCAAGGTCTTTTATCGGGAAAGTTACCGCACGCTCCACGCCATTCAAGTCGTCGTTGATACCCAGACCCTTCATAACGAACAGCGGAGCTGTGACTCGTTGCAGTCTAAGCTCTGTCGAAAGGTTTTGTTGGAAGAAGTCCTTTATCTTCTTTATGCCCAGCTCGGTCTGACATCTGTCGAGCAGAGGCTTGTAACCAATAGGTTTAATAATGTTGCTCATATTTTTAATGTCTGTGTTTGTAATTTGCTTGCAAAGGTAATCATTTATTATTGATATGCAAGCGTTTTTGATGTTTTATTTTGCAAAATGACAGATATTTCTTTTAGTTTGTGACAATTTGGGAAATAATATGCGTGTTTTATGATAGCTGAATGATAAAAGTTAAAAATGTATGTATTAATATTGTGTAATTCGGATGAATATATTATCTTTGCAAGCAGATAAGCTTTTATTTATTTAAAACCTAACTATTCTTATAATATACATTATAAACCTAAAATAGAATGAAAAATCTAACTGTACTTACATTATCTCTTTTTACGTCGTTGTCGACAGCCTTTGCCGACAATACGGTGAAAACAGTATCGCAGGTTGCAGAAGCAGTAACCCTTAGCGACGACGTTGACTACCACATTACTTCCGACACACCATTCACGACATCAGGTTCGGTAAACATCAAAAATACCGATCATGCAGTGCTCGTGTTCGACAAGCTGAAACCTTCGTTGGCTCTCAAGCAGCTTGGTTTCGTTACCATCAATGGCGAAGCTGCAAAAAATGGTGTAAACTGCCAGGTGAAAATCTACAACCGTGGTGCTATCATCATGCCTTATGCTGCCGACATAAAGCCGCTGACAGTTTATTCAGAGCCTAATTTCAAGGGCGAATCAGTAAACGACTTCGGACTTGAGAATACAGGCGGATTTATGAATACCCTTACAGATGCTAAACTCAACAACCGCATACAAAGCTTTAAGCTCAAGCGTGGATATATGGTGACTTTCGCTACTGGCAAAAAGGGATATGGCTATAGCCGATGCTTTATTGCTGATAAGGCAGACTTAGAGATGAATCTTCCTTCTCTTATGGCTAACAGAGTTAGCTCATATCGTATCTTCAAATGGAACGACTGTAGCAAGGCTGGTTTGGCAAGCGACACAGGAAATGAATCTAACGCAGCCCTTAACACTCAGTCATGCTACGACTGGGGCACAGGTCGAGATATGGGCATCGACCGCGAGGCTGTTGCCAACCATATCTACGAAGACTGGCCTTCTGCAGCAGATTGTGGAAAGCAGGAGTATTCGCCAATGATGAAGACAAACAACGAGCCTGGCAACTCTGCCGACGACCACCCACAGAGCGTAGAAACAGTATTGGCAAACTGGGAAAACCTTATGGCAACAGGCAAGCGCCTCTGCTCGCCATCTTCCCACGATGGTAGCCTTGGTTGGCTTCGAGAGTTTATCGACTCTATCGACGCACGCGGATGGCGTTGCGACATTATGGATGTTCACTGCTATTGGCCAGAAGGTTCATTCAACAACCTCAGTAGCTGGTATTCCAACTATGGCAACCGCCCATTGTGGATTTCCGAATGGGTATGGGGAGCATCATGGAATAACAATGGAGTCTTTACCAGCGGTTGGGACGACTCATATCGAGTTTCACAAAATGCTGTAGTAGTTAAGCGCATCCTTGATAAATTGAATAGCTGGGGATATGTAGAGCGCTACTTCTATTGGAATGGCGAACAATGGTATTCTAAGATCTACAACGATGGCGCACTCACTCCAACTGGCGAATACTATGCTACGATGGAAACAGGCGTAGGCTACAAGAGCGAATACAATAAGTATGTGCCAAAGGGACCACGCATGGGCGCACCATCAGGATTGAAGGGAACTTTCAATTCTGCAAAGCGAACATATAAGCTTTCATGGTCGGAGCCTAATGGCGAATTCAATAAGACTATGGAACTACAGCGCAAGCTCGATAATGGCGCTTGGACAACTATTGCCAACATCGATTTGCAAGACACCAAGGCTAACTATACTTACAACGACACCCTTGTAGATGGTGGAAAATACCTCTATCGTGTGCGCACAGTCGACTATCTCAACAAGGAGCGTTTCTCTGGCGAGGAGAATTACTCGATGTCGGTAGCGACAAAGGTTGGTAATGGCGACATGCAGTATGGTAGCATGACTGTAGTTGATAAAAACAAGGTGGTAGGCTATCTCTATGGCAACTTCGAAGAGAAACCTGCAGTATTGTTTAGCTCTGTTACCAACAAGAATTCAAAGGCTTCGCTGATAGAACATCTTTCTACAGTAACGGGTGTGTCGGGAGCAAAGAACAGCGTGTTGGGTATCGACCTCTTGTCATGGACTGCAGGAAAGACTGCAGATGCAGAGATGAAGGTTTCTGAAACATATAATTTTATGGCTGTAAAGCCAGGTAATGGCACCATCGGCACCCTCGGCTATGAGTCGGGTCTTACCAAAAAGCGACTCGCTGTGGGTAGTTCTAACGCAGGTCAGGATACAGCCGTTATCACTTTTGCAAAGCCTTTCAAGGATGTGCCTGTAGTCTTGGCTTCGCCACATACTTATGGTACTGCAACAAATGTTTATCCTGTTTCAGCTCGTGTGTTCGACGTTACCAACAAAGGCTTCAAGATTAAGTTGATGCGTCAGGCTGTTGGTCTTACAGGCTTCCGCGATTGCCAAGTTTCTTATCTTGCTATGGAGCGCGGACAGGTTTTGGATGGCAACGGACATATCGTAACTGTTAGAGACACCACTATCACTTTCAAGAATGCAGTTTCTACAACAGACGTTTACTATGGCGATAATTCAAAGCTTGCCAACCCTGTATTCTTCACACAGTTGCAGACTATGGATACACCAGTTCTTGCAGTATTGCGTCAGGGCGCAACTGGCGCTGGCGATTATTCTACCCGTGTACGCTTGCAGATAGACGACACAGATCCTGATAATGGAAAGGTTTCTTCTACAGCTCCTTTCACAGCACGTGTGGGATATATAGTAATGGCTGATGCAGAGGGTAGCGAATCGACAGGTATCAAGGGTGTTGCCGTTGCTGGTATCTCTTACTCTGAAGGGGTATACAATATGAATGGTGTTAAGATTGCCAACAATATCGACAACTTGCCTAAGGGTATTTATATTATTAAGAAGAATGGTAAATCACAGAAGGTGGTGAAAAACTAATCGTATACCTATATATATAATAATGTGGGGCTAAGGAGAAAATCCTTAGTCCCACATTTTGTTTATTCAGATTAATTGTTTACTTTTGCATCTACATTATTTATTATGGCCCCGTAGCTTAGCTGAATAGAGTGTCAGATTCCGGTTCTGAAGGTCATGGGTTTGAA
>HF993947.1:0-5698 GCA_000436915.1 Prevotella sp. CAG:1092
AAGTGTTGCGGAATTAAGGATAACAAAAGAAACATCAACAACAAATGAACTTATCGACAATAGGAAATAAAATCAAGGGCAACCATACTATGACTGAAGGCACCATGTATTCGATGCTAATAATATGCGGCATCTCACATTTCCTAAACGACATGATACAGTCAATAATACCTTCTATTTATCCGATATTAAAAGACAAATTCGACTTTTCTTTTGCACAAATAGGCATCATCACTCTGATTTTTCAGATGACGTCTTCCATACTTCAGCCTTTCACAGGACTCTATGCCGACAAACATCCACGCCCATACGCTCTATCCATAGGTATGTGCTTCACTTTAGTAGGCTTATTGGTTCTTGCTTTTGCTGAAAACTATCTGCTTATACTTCTATCTGTTAGTGTAGTAGGCCTTGGCTCCTCTATTTTCCACCCTACAGCCTCAAGAGTAGCACAGTTGGCTTCTGGCGGTAAAAAGAGTTTGGCACAATCTATCTTCCAAGTTGGTGGTAATGGCGGTTCTGCCCTTGGTCCACTCCTTGCAGCAGCCATCATCCTCCCCTTTGGTCAGCATTCCATTTCCTTCTTCGCTTTAGCGGCCTTGCTTGCAGCCATTATCATGATAAGACTTGGCTCTTGGTATAAAGCACGCATGGCATATGCTACCAAACATCCGCAAAAGACTGTCGGTATAAATACCAACATCTCTAAACGTGCTAAATATGGTGCATTAGCCATTCTCATCATGCTTGTATTCTCGAAGTATTTCTATACTTCTTGTATCACAAGCTATTTCACATTCTTCCTGATTGACAAATTCGGCATTTCTGTCGGAGCTTCACAACTATGCCTATTTGTCTTCCTTGCAGCTTTCGCTATAGGAACAGTAGCAGGAGGACTGTTGGGCGATAAGTTCGGCAGAAAATACGTAATTTGGTTCTCTATTCTTGGCTCAGCTCCATTTGCCCTTATCATGCCTTATGCCAATTTTGCATGGACCATCGTCTGCACTTTCCTCTCAGGCTTGATTATTGCATCTGCATTTTCATCAATAGTAGTCTATGCTACTGACCTTATGCCAGATAAAGTAGGATTGATTGCAGGTATATTCTTCGGTTTGATGTTCGGTCTTGGTGGCCTCGGCTCTGCCTTTTTTGGTTGGCTTGCCGATAAAACAAGCATAGAATTCATCTTCCAAGTTAGTTCCTACCTTCCACTTCTTGGCATAATAGCAGGATTCTTGCCAAACACACAAACTCGAAAATAGCGAAAAAGCGATGAAAAGGTATTGCTACTATGCTATATACATAAGGTATAACAGATTAAAAACGGATTTTTAGTTAATAAACGTAAATAATTCGAGAAACATTCTTTATTTTCAAAATAAAAGCATACCTTTGCATCGCTTTTAGAAAACGGGTAGTTACCAGAGTGGCCAAATGGGGCAGACTGTAAATCTGCTGGCTATGCCTTCGGTGGTTCGAATCCATCACTACCCACAAAAGCAAAACTCACAACTTAATTAGTTGTGAGTTTTTTTGTTTTATAACCTCTCTATTCTCATTCCATTCTTAAACACTTTACAGCTCTTACTATTCTCTTCTCCCACCGCTTGCAGAATGAAGAATTCATATTTGTTGAGTGGATATTTCTTCATTATATTTGATATCTGATTTGCAAGTTTCTCAGAGAATGCAGGACTAACCATAGAGAAGAAATTCGAGAAGTTGAATACCACTAACGACGGCACCTCTGAAACTCCTGCCCAGAAGTTGGCATCTAATTGTGAAAAACTTCTCACCTTATGGAAGCATGCTTTATCTCCATAACCATCCTTCATCATCTTTTCTGCCATATTGAGCATAGCTTCCGATGTGTCTATTCCATAATATTCCACGTTCGACACCACGTCGCCAAACACATCCATAAAAGCCAAGCCTGCAGTAGCAGGACCACATCCCATATCTATAAACAAGACATTATTTGGAATGCCGGCTTTACTATATGTACTATACAAGGCCTTGGTTTCATAATAATATTCGCTCATATAATGATAACAATATAGCTTTACAATGTCGTGGGCTGAGAATTCCCGCATCTGCTTTCTTCCGTTGGCATCAGCATTATCCATTTGGCATATTTTGGGCGAAGAGAAGTTTATTCGTCCATAGTCAATCAACGCCTTATTAGTTTCTTCGCAGTTGCCCATTACATATTGTGGTAACTCGCTATAAGCGTCGTCCTTTATTGGCTTCAAAACGAATTTGTTGAATAGCCTCTCGAATGTGCCACCAATATTATATAAGGTGTCACCTTTGTTATCAGCCAAACAGAAGTTGCCCTTAACGAAATCTTCAGCTGCTATTTCGAAATAGCTATGTCTACTCTTCGCAAACTCCATGAGCTTATAGAAGATGATATTTTCGCGCAATAGTCTTGCGTCTCCTATCATTATCAGGTGTTTCATAGCCCTGGTCATAGCCACGTTGAGCTTGCGGTCGATAATCTCGCCCGAGGTTTCATCAACATACTGATTGCTCGTTAAGAAGTTTAGTTGGTAGTATTTCTTGATAGTGAAACCATACACGATATTCTCGCATTGGCTACCCTGATATCGCTCTACGGTATCTATCATAATATCGTGCAACTCCTCAACCCCATATTTATCAATCTCGTTTCTTATGGTCGATATTTGGTTGCGATAAGGCACTATCACGCCCACGGTCTTAGTCTTATCAAACTCCTTTTCGTTGAGCTTATAGATACGATAAACCGCAGCTGCCATCATCTTAGCTTCGTCTATGTTTACCTTGTCGGAAACCTCGTATTCCCATTCCGTGGTTTTTGGTTGAGGATACGTCACAAACGATACTCGCCTTGTTGTAAGCAGATTATCCAAACCATTCTTGCTATCGCTCACGCATGGCGTAAACTCTTCCTGATGCGACAGAGGCACAGGTATGAGCTTATTCTGATAGAAGGCGTAGTTAGGAAACTTTGCAATATCTTGGTGCATTCTGCCCTGACGTGTTAGCATGTAGCTATACTCGTTGTTCTCGCCATTTTTGCGATAAGTCTTTATCAAACGTTCAAATAGCGATAGTCGGCAGTCGCTTAGGTTTATAGCCTGCAGGTTAGGCTCTACAACCTTAGATTCCGATTTTTGTTGTTGCACTACTGCTGGCAACTGTTTTTCGTCGCCTATTAGTACAAACTTCTTTATAGCACACTCGTCTATCCCATTTTTCTTTTGCGACAGCAAACCAATTATCTGCGGCTCCAATATCTGTGAAGCCTCGTCTACTATAGCCAAGTCAAACTGCTTTATGCCGAGTAGCGCTATGCTGCTATTGAAGGCTGTAGTAGTGCCACAAAACACCCTACAACCGCTTATCAGTTGTTGTATCTCTTCGCCATCTTTGCATGCCTCAGAGCGTTTATTCAGCAAGTGGCTTCTGTATTTCTCGCTACATCCCAGTTCGCTACCCAAACGTATGAAGTCGATACCTTCTTCCACCAACTTGCTACACATCTCGTCGACAGCTCTATTTGTAAACGACAATAGCAATACCGAGCTACCCTCTTCCAACAATTCCTCCTTCAGCACATTCAGCATACCAAACGAGGTCTTCCCCGTACCAGGAGGTCCAATTATCAAAAACAAATCGTTGGCTTGCTTAACTCTCAACACAAGTTCGTTAAACTCCGCATTTCCGTTGTTCGTATAGTCGCCCTTTAGCCTTCTGCTCGCATCAATTTTAGGCTTGCGCTGAAGCATTAGCAAGTCTCTTCGGCTCTTTGGCGCTTGCAAGAATAGTTGCATACCTTGGAATAGCGCACGATATGATGATTCCATAAAGTCGTGCTCTATAGCCCACACTTCGCCCTCGAAAGCCTCGGTTGTGGTCTGCGGATTGCGAAGTGCCACCTTCACGCTTTTGGTTCCAGGATTTGTTGCCAACGAGCCACGAAACACATAGTGGCGTGTTGGATTTGGTTCATCGGCCTTTCGTGGGTCGTAGGAATAGAAGAACACCACATCGCCCTGTCTGAAGTTCGACATGTCGTTATCTTGCTCTTCTGGGAATAGGAATTCCACCTCTTCTATAGGTTCACCTTCCTGTTTGCGCACAGGCTTGATGCTGAGGTCGGCATATATGTTGCCAGCATTTCGTTTCTCTTCGAGAGTAGAATTCCATGTCGATGCAAATCCAGATTCTTCCTTGGTGCGGTTGCCCACCTTCGACAGTATCTGCTCGTTTTCAATAAACGTTAAGAACCTGTAATAATAGTCGCGCTCCAGCTGACTCGCACCACGCACTTGGCACAATATATCCTCCAATCTCGGACGCACAAAGTGAGTCCACGCATATCCACTCTCGTTAGGATAAATAAGCTCAGGAGTAAGCGATTCCAGCATACGGAATCCACCCTTGCTCAATAGCAATTCCATCCACGCCACTTGGTTGCGCAGTTTCAAAGCATCAAATAGCAATCCTGGAGCTGTAGCAATATCCAAAAGGCTGTTGGGGTATTTAGAGTATAGCATATACGAATGAAAATTGCTATACGCCACGCCATAGTTGTATCTGAATATCGCCATATACAATAGCGCCTGCACATAATGCTCAGGGCGAATACGAGGCGTTGCAGGGTCTGAAGGATTATAGGCTGCCTTGCCCGATTTCTGCTCCACCATCATAGTCATATCCTTTTGTATAAAGTCCATACGAGCTTGCAGTCCCAACGTCTCGCTATAGAACGAAGGTTCCAATATGGTGTTTCTTCCGTCTGCCTGATATGGTATTGTGGCAGCTTCAGCCAAGGTTTCAAATATAGCTCTATGGATATGCTGCTTCTGCATCTCCGCATTCTCTCTAAATTGTTCCGATAGCGGACATACTGCAAGATTTACGGCGTTATTGGCACAGAAGGCACGTAGGCTGCGCTCATAGCTACGCTTAATATGATACACCTCTTCGTCGAGTATCTGACCAGCATAGTTACCGAGCATTATAGCCTCGCTATTTACCGAAGGCGACAACTTCCTTATCAGATAGGCATATGGTGTAGCTATCTCGTGTTCAGAAAAGCAAGCAGCAAGCGACGATACGTCTATCAGATAGTCGGGATTATAGATTACGATGACAGGATAGATAATCTCGTTTTCTATTCTTGGCATCACTATGTTCAACTGGTCGCCCTTTTGCAACATATCCTTCAGATATCCATGGTCGCCAAGAGCATAGCGGTTGTCTGTCTTACGATAATAAATCTTCTGCTCCAAGCCTGAATCACTATCAGTAGCCATTATAAAGTCGTCATTCCAACTATCCACAACTACTCGCATCACGGCTCCCATGCGGTAAAGTGGACGATAGTAGGCATCTGATACATAGGGGAAACGGCGGTTTAATTCTTCAGGCACAGGGCTACCGTAAATCATGCCAATAAACTTAGCCAAGGCTGCCACATCGTGAGTCAACGACTTTGTGAGTTCTTCGTCTGTCACGCTTTCTTCGTCATTAGCTTGATATCTTGCGCTACGAGGTTTTAGTCTGCGTGTTCTAATACGGAAAGCGTTAACAGCTATTGCCAACGACCTGTCCATCATCTTGTCTTTATATTCCGACAGCAGGTATTCCACCTTGGCATAAAAGCCCGAGAATTTTATGTTGTTGTCCTGCAATTTGCCGTCGA
>HF993947.1:5715-15275 GCA_000436915.1 Prevotella sp. CAG:1092
CAATTTGCCGTCGACAGCCTGATGAAAAATCTGCGCCAACATTCTATATTGTAGTCGGATATCTATATCATTAGGCATCGACAGTATCTGACCAAAGAAGTCGGTTGCCACGTCGGGAGAATACATACCCGAATAGCTGTTCGCAGAACCTTGCTGAATATCAAACTGCGATATGCACAAATGGTTGGGGATAGCGTTAAAAATCTCATCACTTATCACTCTTGCTCCAAGCAATGCCTTATCTAAAACGTCTGCAATATTATTGATGTCGCAAACCGTCAGCCAGCTCTTCGTTGATTCCGAAAGAGCAGAATCATCGATAGATGAAGCCATGCTGAACACTACAACCACTTTTGCGTCCGACAATTGGCATCCAAGCAACTTGCTCGAACTTGAGCGCAGGCGATTTCTCATCATTCTCGCATTCACCATTGGACCCTTGCCATAGGCTCCTCCAGCTACGGAGTGGTCGTTCTGTGTCCACTCTCCCACTTCTCGTGCCACGATGTTGCCACCACCATTCTTAAAGTCGAAAAACATGACACCATACTGAGTCACAACCATCGCATCAATCTCTACTCCCTCCACATTATAGTTGCCCACGACTATGCACTCTTCCTTGCCATCCTCACATCTTTCAGCAAGCAGTTTGCATAGCTCGTCAAACAACCCGATCTTTGCCTTATGGTTAAACTCAGAAATCTTGTATATTTTTAGTGCCATTTATATTTTCTTCTTTTTTATTCTATGCAAATATAGTAATTTTATCTCTATTATCAGCATTCTTTGTCTACTATTTTTCTCTTATTCTTATATCATGATTAACGATTAACGAAGAAACAAAGTTTATGCTAAAGGCAATAATTCGCTATAACCATTCGTTGATTAATTAAGACTATTATACATTAACAGAAAATATGGATAAACAAAAAAAAGACCCTATGGCTTGGCAAGTTCTCGAAAGCGAATACCTGTTTAAGCAACCATGGCTAACAGCACGTCGCGAACATGTAAAGCTACCTACAGGAGCCGAGATAAAAGACTTCTATGTGTTGGAATATCCTGAATTTTGCAACGTAATAGCCATAACAAAGGGTGGCAAATTCCTTATGGAGCGCCAATACCGCCATGCACAACATCTCACGGCAATAGAGATTCCTGCAGGCTGTGTGGAGCCAGGCGAAGACCCTATGGAGGCTGCTAAGCGCGAACTATACGAAGAAACAGGTTACGCAGGAGGCGAATGGAGCAAACTGATGACCATAAGTCCTAATGCTGGAGCGTGCACAAACTATAGTCACACATATCTTGCCATAGGCGTAGAGAAAGTGTCTACCCAACATCTTGAAGCATCCGAAGACATCAAGGTGCTGCTCCTGGATCGTGACGAAGTGTGGTGCATGCTTCAAAATGATGAATTCCATCAAGCCATGATGGCTGCGCCTTTATGGAAATATTTTGCCTTGGAGAAGAAATAAGCAAGAAAACGAAAGTGGTATCTTACTCTTCGTATTCCAGTTGTTCCAATTGTTCCAGTTGTTCCAATTAGGTTATCAATATCCAAAACACATATATATACTATATAATTAATTGATTATTAAGTAGTTATATATAAGAGAAAGAAAAATGGAACGTAAAAATAATTAATTGGAACAACTGGAACAACTGGAACAGAAACCTTATCCACTCTCTCTAAAAGGCTTGTAACAAATAAGTTATATTACGTGTAAACTCAAATTAATTGGAACACAACATCAGCAAAACTACCAGTTTTTCCGCTTAAAAACATGATATTAGTGTGATATTATAGGCATTTCAAAAGAGTTTATGCGACTATTCGAAAGAGCTTATGCGACTATTCGAATGGCGTCACGCGAGTATTCGAAACAGCCAATGCGAATAGTCGCATAATAAATAATATGAAGCAAACAAGAGTTTTTGATACAAATCACACTACACAACCTGCCAAAACTACGGTTTTAACGATAGGAGTGGTATAGGAATATGGAATAAAATCGAGCGAAGGGATAGGATGTGTGATGAAGAAGTTCGCCACTTTTCCTTTGGCTATGCTTCCGTAGTTGGCACTCTCGCCCATGGCATAAGCACCATTTATCGTGGCTGCATTCAACGCCTCGCTTGGTCGCAATCGCAACTTGATGCACGCTAACGACACCACAAACTTCATGTCGCCCGAAGGTGTAGAACCAGGATTATAGTCGCTCGCTACGGCTACGCTCAGTCCTGCATCAATCATCTTTCGAGCCTTGCCATAAGGCATATTTAAGAAGAACGATGTGCCTGGCAATACCGTTGGCATAGTGTTGCTATTGCGCAATATCTCAATTTCCTCTACAGTCATACTCTCCAGATGGTCTACCGACAAAGCATCATGCCCTACGCCAACCTCTACTCCACCCGATGAATCTAATTCGTCGGCATGAATCTTTGGGCGCATACCCCATGTGGCAGCAGCTTCAAGTATGCGTGCTGTCTCCGTAGGAGTGAAGAAACCACGGTCACAAAACACGTCGACAAAGTCGGCAAGCTTCTGACGTCCAACCTCAGGTATCATCTCATCGATAATAAGCCTCACATATTCCTCTTGCGACATGCCACGAGCCACGGCATGAGCACCAAGGAATGTAGATACTATCTTAGCCTTGGATGTTTCCTTCATGCGTTGAATCACGCGAAGCATCTTTAGCTCATCTTCAAGGTTTAGTCCGTAGCCACTCTTTATCTCTATGCAGCCAGTACCCTTCTGTATCACCTCGTTGAGTCGCATCATAGCTTGGCGATATAGCTCATCTTCAGAAGTGTTGTGAAGCAAGTCGGCAGAATTTAGAATGCCACCTCCACGACGAGCTATTTCCTCGTAGCTTAAGCCATTTATCTTATCTACAAACTCTCGCTCGCGACTGCCTGCAAAGACGATGTGCGTATGCGAATCGCACCATGAAGGCAACACCATGCCACCTTCTGCATCGATAATTTTGTCTACTTCATCACTTGAAGGCATACCGTCAGCCATGCTCCCAAACTGCGTAAAGTGTCCATCTTCAGCCAATAGCCAAGCGTTGGAGATAGTGCTTGTTTGCGCCATCTCCTTGCCCTTTAGTCTTAGTTTCGGCTCGTATTCTACGCCTGCAAGTGTATGAATGTTTTTAACAAGTAATTTCATAGGCTTTATTTCAAAAACTCTATTGACTGAGCTATATGAGGATACATCACTTCATCATCAACGATGAAAGGCACCACCTTGCGATAAGCAGCATGGATTGCCTCTACTGCAGGCGACGATTTGAGCGGACGACGGAAGTCGAGTGCCTGGGCAGCATTAAAAAGTTCGATGGCAAGCACACGCTCAGTATTGAGCACCACCTTATATAGTTTTATGGCTGCGTTTGCACCCATGCTCACATGGTCTTCCTGACCCTGGCTCGATGGTATGCTGTCTACCGACGAAGGAGTAGAGAGGGTCTTGTTGAGACTTACTATCGAAGCTGCGGTATATTGTGGAATCATGAAGCCACTATTTACTCCAGGGTTAGCAATCAGGAAGCTTGGCAGACCACGAGTGCCACTCACAAGTTTGTAGATGCGACGCTCCGAGATGTTAGCCAATTCGCATAGCGCTATAGCAAGGAAGTCCATAGGCATGGCAATAGGTTCGCCATGGAAGTTGCCAGCCGAGATTATCAAATCTTCATCAGGGCAAACTGTTGGATTGTCTGTAGCGGAATTAACCTCTACATCAACTACCGACCTCACATATTTTATAGTATCTTTTACTGTACCATGCACCTGCGGAATACAACGGAAAGAATATGGATCTTGCACATACGATTTAGGCTTCTCAATGATTTCGCTACCCTCTAAAAGTTCAAGCATACGAGCTGCCGTAACGATTTGTCCCTTATGAGGTCGCACTTGGTGTACGGCATCTGTGAAAGGAGCTGTAAGACCATAGTAGGCATCGAGCGACATGGCTGCAATCTTGTCTGCCCATTTGCTAAGTCTTTGCGATTGCAACAACGACCATACGGCAAAGGCACCCATATTCTGTGTACCATTAAGCAAGGCTAAACCTTCTTTTGAAGCAAGCTGAATAGGTTGCCATTTGAATTTCTTCAGCAACTCTACACTTGTCAGCACCTTGCCTTTATATTCCACCTCGCCAAGCCCCACGAGAGGCAACGAGAGATGAGCCAAAGGCACTAAGTCGCCCGATGCACCAAGCGAACCTTGCATATAAACTATAGGATAAACATCGTTGTTGAAGAAGTCGATGAGGCGGTTTACTGTAGCGAGCTGGCAGCCCGAGAAACCATAGCTGAGCGACTGAATCTTGAGTAGCAACATTATCTTCACTATGTCGTTAGGCACACGGTCGCCCGTGCCACAAGCGTGCGACATCATAAGGTTTATCTGCAGTTGTGCAAGATAGTCGGAGCCGATACTCACGTTGCAAAGCGAGCCAAATCCTGTTGTCACGCCATAGATAGGCACGGTAGACTCCTCGATCTTTTTGTCGAGATACTTGCGACATTCTGAGATGCGCCTTTGTGCGTCGTCGCTCAATTCTATCTTGTAGCCGCCATATACTATTTCACCTATCTGCTCAATTGAAAGGAGTTCGGCTGAAATCTTGTGAATCTTCATAAAAACTTAGGCTTTTTGGTTGTTTTGATTATAAGGATTTTTAGTTTGCGTATTTATTGATGATATCGTCGTCAACAAGACTTGGCATTGTTACTTGCAAGCCCTGTGAGCGCATCATCTCTCGCTCTATGCTATGGATGGAACCCTCGTTGCGCGCCCATGCTCTGCGAGCTATGCCGTTGTTGACATCCCAGAACAGCATTTCGCGTATGTGGCGGTCGCTATCTTCGCTACCATCGATAACCATACCGAATCCGCCATTGATAACTTCGCCCCAGCCTACTCCGCCACCATTATGTAGCGATACCCATGTGGCACCACGGAAGGAGTCGCCAATGACATTCTGTACAGCCATGTCTGCACAGAACTGCGAGCCGTCGTAGATATTGCTTGTTTCACGGAATGGAGAGTCTGTACCCGACACATCATGATGGTCGCGACCAAGCACTATCGGACGAGTAATCTCGCCCTTCTTTATTGCCTCGTTGAAAGCCTGAGCTATCTTTGAGCGTCCCTCGGCATCGGCATAAAGGATGCGAGCCTGAGAACCCACTACAAGATTATTTCGACTTGCTTCTCTAATCCAATGAATGTTGTCAGCCATTTGTCCCTTTATCTCGTCAGGAGCATACTGCATAATCTCTTCGAGCACAGCAGCAGCTATCTCGTCGGTCTTGGCAAGGTCGGCAGCTAAGCCCGATGTACATACCCATCTGAATGGTCCAAAACCATAGTCGAAGAACATCGGTCCCATGATATCTTGCACATACGAAGGATAGCGGAATTTGCCATTCTTTAAGCATATGTCGGCACCTGCACGCTTAGATTGCAACAAGAAAGCGTTGCCATAGTCGAAGAAATACATGCCGTTGGCAGAAAGGCGATTGATAGAAGCAACTTGGCGACGCAATGAAGCCTGAACATGTTTGCGGAATTCGTCAGGATTTTCAGCCATCATAGTCTTCGACTCTTCGAGGGTGAGGTCGGCAGGATAGTATCCGCCAGCCCAAGGATTGTGGAGCGAAGTCTGGTCGCTACCTATATCTACGTGTATGCCTTCGTCGGCAAGTCGTTCCCAAAGGTCGACAACATTTCCCACATAAGCCATAGATATCGTGCGTTTAGCCTCCACGCACTTGCGTATGGCAGGAATCAGTTCGTCGAGATTATCATGAAGCTCGTCTACCCAACCTTGGTCGTAGCGTTTCTTTGCAGCCAACGGATTTATCTCAGCCACAACACTCACCACGCCAGCTATGTTGCCAGCCTTAGGTTGTGCACCCGACATGCCACCTAGACCCGACGACACGAAGAGCATGCCGTGGATATCCTTACCTTCGCCCTTGGCTTGTAGCTGCTTTCTGCAAGCGTTGAGCACGGTAATAGTAGTGCCATGCACGATACCCTGAGGACCAATATACATATACGAGCCAGCAGTCATCTGACCATATTGGCTCACTCCGAGAGCATTCATGCGCTCCCAGTCGTCAGGCTTAGAGTAGTTAGGTATCACCATTCCGTTAGTCACCACTACTCGTGGAGCATTCTTATGCGATGGGAACAAGCCGAGTGGATGACCAGAATACATCACAAGTGTTTGCTCGTCTGTCATCTCGCTAAGATATTTCATCGTTAGTCGATATTGTGCCCAGTTTTGGAATATAGCACCATTACCTCCATAAACGATAAGCTCATGTGGATGTTGTGCAACCTCAGGGTTTAGGTTGTTTTGTATCATGAGCATTATGGCTGCAGCCTGCTGCGAGCGATGAGGATATTCGTCGATAGGTCGAGCATACATATCATAGCTTGGACGATAGCGATACATATAGATGCGGCCATAGCGATTTAGCTCGTCGATAAACTCAGGAGCCAATTGCGCATGTAGCTGCTTAGGAAAATAGCGAAGAGCGTTGCGTAGCGCCAGCTGACGTTCTTCGGCAGTTAGTATCTCTTTGCGTTTAGGCGCATGATTAATATTTTTGTCATAAGGCATAGGTGCTGGCAAGAACTCAGGAATGCCCAATCTAATTTCTTCTGCAAAAGTCATAGTCGTTAGGTTTTATAGTTTTTCTTCTACCATCTTTGTAATCTCAGCCTCTTCGTTATTAGCCTTAGCTATAAGCTCGTTGGCTTGAGCTATAAGAGCCTCTGCCTGCTCACGATTCTTGAGCGAACCGGCATTAATCTTCACATTCATGCCAGCACCAAGCACAGCAGCACGAGCAGCCAAAGCTCCTACGCCTGAATCTGACACACTATTAGGATTGCCCCTCTCAACCATCTTGCGGCAAACGGCAAACACTTCGAATGAAGTCTTCATGGTTTCTAATGGTACCTCGGCGGCAAAGAGAGTTGCCGTCTGTATGGCTTCTGTTCTGGCAGCCTTCTCTTCAGGAGTATTCTTAGGCATACCGAAAGCTGCCATAATACGATTGAAAGCTTCTGTATCTTCGTCTACGAGATGCAACAAGCGCTCTTGTAGCGCCATACCCTCTTCTGCCACGGCAGCAAATTCACTCCATTGGTCATCCCATCCTGGTTTGTGGCTCGAAAGGTTAGCAACCATAGTAGCCAACGAGGCTCCCAAGGCTCCCATATATGCTGATACTGAGCCACCACCAGGAGCAGGACTCTCGCGCGATGTCTCTTCAGCAAATCCCTTTACGGTAAGGTCTACCAATAAGCGTTGTTTCTCTTCGCCCTCAGCCATCACATATTCTATAATCTTCTCTTCTGGCTTAAACTCCTTAAGGTCTGACAAGCCTAACGACTTGATGGCGATGTTTAGGATGTCACGCTTTGGAATACCTGCCGAGCGTTGCTGCTTAGCTAAGAAATAGCGACCTGCTTCAAGCAGAGTGCGCTCAGGCACAAGACCAACAATCTCGGTGCCAGTTACGCGAACACCACGATTTTGAGCGCAACGACAAACCTCATCGAAAGCCTTGTGAAGAGGAGTTACATTAATATTTGTGATGTTCATCGAAACCTGCGCGATGCCATATTCATCGATATACCATCCGATGGCTTTGGTACATTTCAAAGTTCCAGGCTTCATCATAGGAGTGCCGTCGGAATTAAGGAGTTTCTTGCCTACGATAGGATTTCCTTCGCGCATCGGACGACCTTTTTCTCTAACGTCGAAAGCTATAGCGTTAGCACGACGAGTAGAGGTGGTGTTAAGATTAAAATTGACAGCTATAAGAAAGTCGCGTGCACCAACTACGGTACAGCCTGTGCGAGCCACCTGCTCGTCGAAAGGACGACGACCAAAGTCTGGTGCCTCCGCATCATCATTTATGCGTTCTGCTATACCCTCGTATTCTCCCTTGCGACAAATGACAAGGTTCTGACGTTCTGGCGTGAAAGCAGCAGCTTCGTAACAATAGCAAGGAATATTTAGTTCATCGGCAATGCGCTTAGCAAGTTGGCGCGAAATCTCAGCACACTCTTCAAGCGTGATACCGCTAACAGGCACGATAGGCAAAACGTCGGTAGCGCCAATACGAGGGTGAGCACCATGATGCTGACGCATATCTATGAGCTGACCAGCTTTCTTAACAGCTCGGAAGGCAGCCTCTACCACGTCGGCAGGTTCGCCTACGAAGGTAACTACCGTACGGTTGGTAGCCTCTCCAGGGTCTACATCGAGCAGTTTCACACCCTTTACGCCTTCAATCTCGTCGGTTATCTGACGAATCACGTTCATATCGCGGCCTTCGCTGAAATTAGGCACACACTCTACTATCTGCTTAATTTTTGCCATAGTATAAAAGATTTTTAGTTAGTAGCAATTCAATATTAAACATAGGTATCTTAATGATACTTTGCAAATATAGCGAAAAAGAGTATTTGAAACAAACAAAATCCGTATTATTTATCAATTATTATACTATTTATAGGCAAAACTAATAATAAAATTTTATTTTCTAACAAGTTAGTATTAACTTTGCATCTGTAAACAACTATGAAATAGTACTATCTTTATGCTAATTCATAACTTAACAAGTTGCCAAAATAAATAGGATTAAGACAAATGGACAATATTGTAATAGAACTATTTCTGTTAAGCATAGGTGCAAGTTTCGTTCAACGCGCCACAGGCTTTGGCTTTGGCATTTTCATTATGACTATGCTTCCAAGCATTATGCCTTCTTATGGCGAAGCTACAACATTGTCGGGACTATTGGCAATGACCACCTCGTTGATTATTGTAGTTCAGAAATACAAATACATCTCTTGGAGCCGACTATTGCCAATCCTTCTCACATTCATCTTGGTGTCAATAGGTGCTATATTTATGCTCAAGCGTATGGAATACGGCGTTCTGAATATATTGCTTGGCATAATGCTAATTCTAACAAGTATCTATTTCTCCTTTTTCAGTAAACGCATTAAGGTGAAGACTACGATGCCAGTACAGATTACAGCAGGAACTTTAAGCGGTTTAATGGGTGGATTTTTTGGTATGCAGGGACCGCCAGCTGTACTATATTTTATTAGTTCAGAGCCAGATAAAGAGCATTATATAGCAATGACGCAAACATATTTCTTGATGGGCAACTTGATGATGACTATGGCAAGAGCCTATAATGGTTTCTTCACTTCAACGGTATCTATAGGCTATATTTATGGCATTTCAGGAGTTGTGGTAGGCAACCTAATTGGCGCATGGGTGTTTAAACACATTACTGGCTCGTTGCTCAAATATATTATCTATGCATATATAGGAATTAGCGGAGTAACATTCTTGTTGGCAGGTTAGTCGGCGGTGCATTATCAAGACTGACATGTAAAATATCACATTTTGGCTTAAGTGTCAAAAAGAGACCTGAAATACCCTATAATTAATTGATTAGTTGTATATTATGGGCTAAAAACTTTCAATGGCA
>HF993948.1 GCA_000436915.1 Prevotella sp. CAG:1092
CCCCCCCATATCCGTATTCCGAAGAGTCGCAAATAGTAATTGCGCAACGGATTTGGAATAAGTTTGTAAGAAATATTCAGAAATTCCACTAATAGGAATTTACATTGTAGAAGTATTGATTTCATTTGCTATGCTACTTAATCAAAAATGTGTTATTACATTCCTAGCCATTCATCCATAAAGATATTAGGATTACCACCTTCCATATTCCACCATTTTTGCGGATAAATCACAGTGGTCTTTTTTCCCCCTAAATATGCGCCCCAATAGCTGAAAGAACTATTGGCTATGATACCATTGTCACATTGAGACATCATGTACATATCTAGAGGAGAGTCGGTACCTGTATTCCAATCCACATAGATAGCGCTATCATCCATAGGGAGATTCTTACGCATCCACTCCAAATCATCAGAGAAGCAGATAAAACGAACTTTAGGATTGTTCTTATTCATATATTCCAATGCTCGTTTATAATAATCTAATGTGCAGCACCCTTCAAAAATGGACTTGAAATTGGATGCCAAATAATCACCACGTCTCACATGGACAAAACAAGTCTCTTCGTCATGAATAACTTGAAGAAGCTTCTTGTTCTTTTCGCATAAAGATGCCTCATCTACTTTCCATTTTAGCCAACCATTCTCTTTTGGAAAATACTGTTTAGTAAACTTGAATGGGAAAAATACTTTCGCATCCTTATGCTTCCATTCTCTTTGAAACAAATCTAGCCATTTCGAATTAGGCACAAGTTTTTTATAAAGATAAAACAAGCCTACAACAGGTAACGTCCACCATTTTGCAGGAGGAAGTGTTACGTCAAACCACTTGTTGATTTCCAAGCCATAGTGTTCTTTAAGCTTCACACCATAATGTCCATAAAAACTTTCTTTCGGAAAGCATGACTTCAAGTGTTTATAGAATGCATACTCAAACATTTGGTTACCTAATCCTCCAGTAAATACTAATATTCTCATATTTTGTTTTGAAATAATTTTACATACTTTATAGCTATTTCATCCCAACTTAAATCTGAATGATGTTTTAAAAATGATGATAATGAAAAGTCAGAAGATTCAACATGTTCCATAGCATAGGCTAAATCTGCAGAATCAACATCTACAACATAGCCATTTTCTCCATTATATATAAATTCAGGGAATGCACCGACATTCGTTGCTATAACTTTTTTACCAAATTGATTGACTGTTTGAGGAATACCTGACTGAGAAGCGGACAAATAAGGACATACTACTGCCTTACAATTAGCAATTAGCGTAGCTATGTCCTGATTAGAAAGATAAGTATTAATTACCTTAACATTTGGCGCTTTCATAAACAATGGCAAATACCTATCATTACCCTTACCGGCTATAACAATAGGAATATTCTCTCCTTTATTTAAGTTTTTCAAATATGCCTGGTATAATAACCCTATGCCTTTATAAGGCAATATATAACCATAAAAAAGTATATAACCTGGTTGCAAATTCAAATCCTTTGCTGTAGTATAAGTCTTAAATGTCTCAAAG
>HF993949.1 GCA_000436915.1 Prevotella sp. CAG:1092
TGGTTATATATTTTTTCGCAAAACAAAGATAACCAAAAGGGCTGATACCTCGTGAGAAGTGTCAGCCCTAATTTATTTTGTTTGAAAAAGTTTTACCGGACAGCAATAATTATAAAACAGTATTTTTGTATCGAAATTAATTTTTTAGCGTTTATGACTGCACGAGAAGATAAAGAAAAAGAGAAAACTCGAAGAGAAAACCTTAGTAAGTTTGTCTATCAGTTAGCTCATACATGCTTCACGGCAATGGTTATTGTTGCAGCTGTTGCTTAAGTTTTGGATGTTGATAAACCTGGTTCGTATGCCTTATTATTGGGACTTGGAGTTTTTGCTACACTTTCTTTAGCTTTATTTGCAGACAATATATTAAAAAAGAAATAATTATGGAAGGTATTTATATTATTTTCGCAGGCATAGGTATAGTAGCTCTCGCCTTGTATCTTTGGTCTTCATATACCAAAAGTGGCAGAAAATGGCTTGAAAGTTTATAAACTATCGTGGTTTATTTAATTATAATTAAAAAAGAGTGAAGAATCTAATAGCTATATAACTATTAAATTCTTCACTCTTCGTTTTTCACTCTTCCCTTAAATTCTTACAGAGGGTACTCCTCGAATGCGTATAATACTGTGGTGAGGTATCT
Source organism: Prevotella sp. CAG:1092 (assembly GCA_000436915.1). Lineage (GTDB taxonomy): Bacteria > Bacteroidota > Bacteroidia > Bacteroidales > Bacteroidaceae > Prevotella. The sequence goes on from HF993949.1 coordinate 644, forward strand.
TTCACCAGTATCAGGGAGGATGGCTACAATCTTCTTACCTTTATTCTCTGGACGCTTGGCAAGGATGGTGGCAGCATAGGCTGCAGCACCAGATGAAATGCCAACGAGCAAGCCTTCCTGTTGTGCAAGCTGACGACCAGAACGGATGGCGTCGTCGTTTTCAATATCCAAGACCTCGTCGATTACTGATGCATCGTAGGTGTCAGGAACGAAGCCTGCACCAATACCTTGGATTTTATGCGGACCACTCTTACCACCATTCAGTACTGGCGATGAGGCTGGCTCTACAGCTACTATCTTGATATTAGGATTCTTCTCCTTAAGATATTCGCCGATACCGGATATTGTTCCACCTGTACCAACTCCACCAACAACGATGTCGACTGTACCATCTGTATCTTCCCAAATTTCAGGACCCGTTGTCTGATAGTGGATTTGTGGGTTGGCAGGGTTAACAAACTGACCAAGAATAACAGCACCAGGGATAGAAGCTCGCAATTCTTCTGCAGCTTTTATTGCTCCAGGCATGCCATCGGCTCCAGGTGTTAGTCGAACCTCTGCACCATAAGCCTTAACGAGGTTGCGACGCTCTACACTCATGGTCTCAGGCATAGTAAGGATGAGCTTATAGCCTTTTACAGCAGCAACGAGAGCTTCGCCAACACCGGTGTTGCCACTTGTAGGTTCTATGATAGTAGCTCCAGGCTTTAGAATGCCTTTGCGCTCAGCATCTTCAATCATAGAAAATGCTACACGGTCTTTGATGCTACCGCCAGGGTTGAAATATTCCACCTTAGCGATGATGGGTGTTTCCGCTCCATGTAGTTTGGAGTATTTGCTAAGCTCCACAAGAGGAGTGTGGCCGATAAGGTCGGTTATTTGTTTTGCAATTTTCATATCGCCATGGTTTATACGATTATACATATTCGAAAGCCTCTTTGAGAGCATCGAGCAAGTCGTCGATATTCTCGATACCGATGCTCAAGCGAATGGTAGAAGGATAGATATGCTCCTGCTCCAATTCCTCAGGACTCATTTGTGAGTGTGTTGTTGTGGCTGGATGTATCACGAGCGACTTCACATCGGCAACATTTGCCAAGAGTGAGAATATGCGCAAGTGGTCGATGAATGCCCATGCTTCTTTCTGACCTCCCTTGATTTCGAAGGTGAAGATGCTACCAGCACCATTAGGATAGAGCTTCTTGTATAGCTCGTGGTCTGGGTGAGAAGGGAGTGAAGGATGGTTAACCTTGGTGACCTTAGGGTTGTTGGCAAGATATTCCACTACCTTAAGTGCATTCTGCACGTGGCGCTCTACACGAAGGCTGAGAGTCTCCAGACCCTGAAGCAATATCCATGCATTGAAAGGACTGATGGTAGCACCAGTATCACGAAGGATGACGGCACGAATTCTTGTTACGAAAGCAGCTGCTCCTGCTACATCAGCAAATACTGCACCATGGTATGAAGGGTCTGGCTTGGCAAGGGTAGGGAACTTGTCGGCATTAGCCTTCCAGTCGAACTTGCCGCCATCTACGATTACGCCACCGAGCGAACTACCATGACCGCCAATGAACTTTGTGGCAGAATGAACAACAATGTCGGCTCCATGTTCGATAGGACGAATGAGGTAAGGAGTGCCGAAGGTGTTGTCGATGATGAGAGGGATGTTATGACGATGAGCAATCTCTGCAAGACGGTCGATATCTGTAACGTCAGAGTTTGGATTACCGAAAGTCTCAGCATATAGAGCCTTGGTGTTAGGCTTGATGGCAGCCTCTACTTCATCAAAGTTGCGAACATCAACGATAGTGTATGTAACACCCTGAGTTGTCAATGTGTGAGTGATGAGGTTGAACGAGCCGCCATAAAGGTTGTCGGCTGCTACCACATGGTCGCCATTCTGAAGGATGTTTTGTAAAGCGTAGGTTACGGCAGCAGCACCAGAAGCAACTGCGAGTCCGGCTACACCACCCTCAAGGGCTGCAACACGATCTTCGAATACTCCCTGAGTGGAGTTAGTTAGTCGACCATAGATATTACCTGCATCGCGAAGACCAAAACGGTCGGCAGCATGCTGAGAGTTGCGGAACACATAACTTGTGGTCTGATATATAGGCACTGCTCTTGCATCAGTTGCAGGATCTGGATTCTCTTGTCCAACGTGGAGTTGTAGGGTCTCAAAACGGAGTTTTCTTTCGTTGCTCATAATTTGTTTCCTTTCTTTTATTTGTTTTTATGTTGTTGTCTGTTTATTGTGATACCATAAATCGTGTTTGTGTATCTTTATGTTCACGGTTGCAAAGGTACAGCGAAATACTGATACGGGAAATAGCATAATTGCGTCATTTGTGATACCACAAATGTGGTATATGAGTGATAATAGCCCGAAATTGACATGATTCTTGGTGTTTACACCTTATTATATATATAGGGACAGAGATTTTATATATAACAATATGGTGTCTTTAATAAAAATGTAACATGTTGGTAATATGTGTGAAAGAAAATAGTGCTATCTTTGCAACCGTAATACAATATATATAAATATATTATGGTGAACGATTTAACAGATGGCACAGCCAATAAGGGCTACCGCATTCTTGTGGTAGACGACGAGGAAGACTTGTGTGAAATCCTAAAGTTTAATCTTGAGACTGAAGGATATACAGTAGAAACAGCTAATTCGGCAGAAGAGGCGCTGACATTGGATATTGCCAATTTCAACCTTTTGCTCCTTGATGTTATGATGGGAGGTATGTCGGGCTATTCACTCGCCAAGAAGTTGAAGGCTGCTCCTGCTACAGCACAGATTCCTATCATCTTCCTTACCGCTCGTGATAGTGAGAACGATACCATTACAGGTTTCAACATCGGTGCCGACGACTATATCTCAAAGCCTTTCTCTATTCGTGAGGTGATGGTGAGAATAAGAGCCGTGCTTCGTCGTACTTCAGAAACTCCTGCTACAGAGGCTCATCAGATGATACGCTATCAGGGATTGGAGATGAACCTTGATAAGAAGACTGTGACTGTAGATGGCGAAGATGTGCCATTTACAAAGACTGAGTTTGAACTGTTGAAGCTGTTGCTCGAAGAACGCGGAAGAGTCTTTTCACGTCAGGAACTCATCGATAAAGTTTGGCCTAAGGATGTGCTGGTGCTCGACCGCACAGTAGATGTCAACATCACTCGTATGAGGAAAAAGATAGGAAGATTCTCAAAGTGTATTGTTACCCGCTTGGGCTTCGGATATTATTTTGACGCATGATGAATATGAAACTAACAGTAGGTCAGAAACTATATGCTTCGGTAATGGCGATATTTCTTGTCTTTGCCGTGGCATTAATCATGTTTCAGCAAAACAGGGAAAAGCAATTTAAGATAGAAGCCCTGAATATAAGGTTGCAAGGCTACAACGAGCATATGGCTGAATCGCTCGATACCATGGAGCTAATTGGCTTTGGCGCTATGAATAAATATGTGGCAATGCACAATATGCCTGGACTTAGAGTCACCATCATCAACACTAAGGGCGAGGTGATTTATGATAATAAGCTCAGCAAACCTACTCATGCTGCCAACCACTTAAACCGTCCTGAGATTCGTCAGGCGCTGGCTACAGGAAAAGGATATACTGTTGACAGAAAGAGCAATACTCTGAATCACGACTATTTCTATTCTGCCACATATTATCCACAAAGCAAAGTGATTGTTCGTAGTGCGTTGCCTTACGACAACAATCTTATTCGTTCGCTAAGTGCCGACCAACATTATATATGGTTTACTCTTGGAGCATTGCTCGTGTTGACAATTGTGTTGTGGCGATTTACTCGCCGACTGGGCAAGAATGTAGACAAGCTACGACTCTTTGCATATAAAGCCGACCATAACGAATCTTTAGAGACAGAAGACTTGGCTGAATTTCCTAACGATGAGTTAGGCGAAATAGCAGAGCGAATAATTAAGATTTATAAGCGTCTGCAGTCTACACGTAAAGAGCAAGATATGTTGAAGCGACAGCTCACTCAGAATATTGCCCATGAGTTAAAGACTCCTGTGGCAAGTATTCAGGGCTATTTGGAAACAATACTGGGCAACGACGATATGAGTGATGAAACAAAGAAGCAGTTTATGCAACGATGCTTTGCTCAGAGCCAACGCCTCACAGCTTTGCTTCATGATATTTCTACTCTGAATCGTATGGATGATGCTCCACAAGAGACTGAGTTTGGTGAGGTGGATATAACACAGATGGTGGCAACAATAAAGAGCGAGACAGCCTTGCAGTTGGCAGAGAAAGATATGACTTTCAATAATCTGCTGCCTAAGGATCTTGCCGTTAAGGGCAACCAGAGTTTGCTATATAGCGTGTTTAGAAATCTTGTGGATAATGCTATCGCATACGCAGGTGTTGGCACCACCATTATTCTCTCGGCTCAGAAGGAAGGGCCTATGTGGCATTTCATATTCAAGGATAATGGCGTGGGAGTGCCTCGCGAACATCTGCCACGACTCTTCGAACGTTTCTATCGTGTAGACAAGGGACGAAGCAGAAAGATGGGAGGTACAGGCTTAGGACTCGCCATAGTGAAGAATGCCGTATTGCTACATGGTGGTAGAATGTCGGTAGACAATCAGCTTTCTGGTGGCTTGATATTCGACTTCACCCTGCCTGCTTGTTAAAATATAGTAGGCGTATATATCAAATATGTAAAAAACAATAATCCTTTTGGGTTATTGTTTTTTTTGTTTAGTGTTTAATGTTTAGTGTT
>HF993950.1 GCA_000436915.1 Prevotella sp. CAG:1092
CTCTTCACTCTTCACTTAAATTCTTCATATACTCCTCATAATCTATAAACCTTCCGCCCATAGATTTCAGATGAGGAGTTTCAAACTGGCAGTCTATAATTCTTCCGCCATTCTTATCCATAAATTCCGCAAGAAATATCAGCGCCAGTTTGCTTGCACTTGGCACCAGCGAAAACATGCTCTCGCCAAAGAAGCAGCGCCCGATGGTCACACCATACAGTCCGCCCACCAGATTGTTGTCGTCGTCCCACACTTCCACGCTGGCAGCAAATCCCTGGCGATGCAGCTCCTTATATGCCGCCATCATATCCTCGCCCAGCCATGCTCCCTCTTCGTTGTATCTCAACCTCGAGCACTCTCCTATCACCCTATCGAAAGCCTCGTTCATGCCCACGCTATATTTGCCCTTGTTGAGCAAATTGCGCATAGAGTGCGAAATATGAATCTCCGAAGGGAATATCACAAACCTCTGCATCGGACAATACCACATTATCTCTGGTCTGTCGCGAAACGAATACCAGGGGAATATTCCGTTGCTATATGCCAGCAGCAATCTGTCCACCGACAAGTCGCCGCCCACGGCTATCAGTCCGTCGTCGTCGCCATATCGCGGATCAGGAAATGCCAGCTCCTTTCCTATTCTGTATACCATTTCTTAATGTTTAATGTTTAGTGTTTAATGTTTAGTG
>HF993951.1 GCA_000436915.1 Prevotella sp. CAG:1092
ACTTGGAGAATGGATGGCAACAACTTTGCGATAAGCACATCACTAAGGATGATATCGTGGTGGGATTCTCGGCAAGCGGCACCACACCATTTGTGTTGTCGATATTGAAACATTGCAGGAAAGAAGGAATACCTACGGGCTGCATAGTGAACAATCCCCACTCTCCTATTGCCGAATGGGCAGACTATGAGGTAGAGGTAATAACAGGACCAGAGTTTGTTACTGGCAGCACTCGCATGAAGGCTGGCACATCGCAAAAGCTGATCCTCGATATGATAAGCACCACGCTACAAATTAGGCAAGGCAGAGTGGAAGGCAACAAGATGGTGAACGCCAAACTTATAAACCATAAGCTCATAGACCGTGCTTGCAGAATATTTATGGAGCGCAATTCTGAATATAAGGATTATGAGGAAGTGCGACAGCTGATATTGAAAGCAGGAAGCGTAAAGAAGGCAGAAATGATGATTTCCCGACATTTTGACATGTAATCCGGTCAAAATGTCGGGATTTTCATTATGGGCACGAGGTTTGAATAGTAGTAGGCAGAAACGAATAAATTTTAGAAAGGAGACATAATATGACATTAGACAAATTCACAATCAAGGCGCAAGAGGCTGTGCAAGCTGCCGTGAACATTGCCCAGCAAAACGGTCAGCAAAGCATTGAGCCTGTACACTTGCTGAAAGGTGTCATCGAAAAGGGTAAGGACGTTACGAATTTCGTATTCCAGAAGCTCGGAGTCAACGCTCAGCAGATAGACACTCTCGTGGCATCTGAGATACAGCACTTGCCACGCGTACAAGGTGGCAACGTATACTTGAGTAATGACGCCAACAAGGTGTTGACTCGCGCTCAGGAATATGCCACAAAGATGGGCGATGAGTTCGTATCTATAGAGCCTATTTTATTGGCTTTGCTCGACGTTAGTTCTACGGCAAGTCGCATTCTCCACGATGCTGGATGTGCAGAGAAGGAGATGACGAAGGCTATCACAGAATTGCGTCAAGGGCAGAACGTGAAGTCGCAATCGGGCGACGAGAACTATCAGGCATTGTCGAAATATGCCAAGAACCTCGTTGACGATGCTCGCAAGGGCAAGCTCGACCCTGTAATAGGTCGTGACGAAGAAATTCGTCGTGTGCTTCAGATATTGAGCCGTCGTACTAAGAACAACCCTATATTAATAGGTGAGCCAGGTACTGGTAAGACTGCCATCGTGGAAGGTTTGGCTGAGCGAATCGTTAGAGGCGATGTGCCAGAGAACCTTAAAGACAAGCAGCTATATTCGCTCGATATGGGTGCATTGGTAGCTGGTGCAAAATATAAGGGCGAGTTTGAGGAACGATTGAAGGCCGTTATCAAAGAGGTGACAAGTGCCGAAGGCAATATCATACTCTTCATCGATGAGATTCACACTCTCGTTGGTGCAGGAGGTGGCGAAGGTGCCATGGATGCTGCCAACATCTTGAAACCAGCTTTGGCTCGTGGAGAGTTGAGGGCTATTGGTGCCACAACGCTCAACGAATATCAGAAGTATTTCGAGAAGGATAAGGCTCTTGAGCGTAGATTCCAGACCGTGATGATTGAGGAACCTGACGAGGCCGATGCTATCAGCATTCTTCGTGGACTGAAAGAGCGCTATGAGAACCACCACAAGGTTCGTATTCAGGATGATGCCTGCATAGCTGCCGTTCAGTTCTCAGAGAGATACATCAGCGACCGCTTCTTGCCTGACAAGGCTATCGACCTTATGGACGAGGCTGCAGCAAAATTGCGTATGGAGCGCGACTCTGTGCCTGAGGAGCTTGATGAGATTACTCGTCACTTGAAGCAACTCGAGATAGAGCGCGAGGCTATTAAGCGTGAGAACGATGAAGCCAAGATTGCTATGCTCGACAAGGAGATTGCTGAACTTAAAGATCAAGAGAAAGACTTCCGTGCTAAGTGGGAAGGCGAACGTGCCTTGGTGAACAAGATTCAGCAAGACAAGCAGACCATGGAAACATTGAAGTTTGAGGCTGAGCGTGCTGAGCGTGAGGGCAACTACGAGCGTGTGGCAGAAATCAGATATGGTAAGTTGAAGGAACTGCAAAACGATATCGACAGCATACAGCAACAACTGAAGTCGGCACAGGGTGCAGAGGCTATGGTTCGCGAAGAGGTTACTGCCGACGATATAGCAGAGGTGGTAAGTCGCTGGACTGGAATACCAGTAACTCGTATGATGCAGAGCGAGCGTGAGAAACTTCTTCACCTCGAAGAGGAGCTCCACAAGCGTGTAATTGGTCAGGAGGAAGCCATTAGTGCTGTTTCTGATGCGGTAAGACGTTCAAGAGCTGGTCTCCAAGACCCTAAGCGCCCAATAGCATCATTCATATTCCTTGGTACCACGGGTGTCGGTAAAACAGAACTTGCCAAGGCTTTGGCAGAATATCTGTTTAACGATGAGAGCATGATGACTCGTATTGATATGAGTGAATATCAAGAGAAGTTCAGCGTGTCACGTCTTATCGGAGCGCCTCCTGGATATGTAGGATATGATGAGGGTGGTCAGCTTACTGAGGCTGTTCGCAGAAAACCATATAGCGTAGTATTGTTTGATGAAATCGAGAAGGCTCATCCTGATGTTTTCAACATCTTGTTGCAGGTTCTCGACGATGGTAGACTTACCGACAACAAGGGTCGTACCGTAAACTTCAAGAATACTATCATCATCATGACTTCAAACCTTGGTTCACAGCTCATACGCGAAGAAACCGAGAAGGCGGGCGGCACTCTTAGCGCAAGCAAGTTGGAGGATATGCGCCACAAGCTCTTCGACATGCTTAAGCAGACCATACGCCCAGAGTTCTTGAACCGTATCGACGAGACTATCATGTTCTTGCCTTTGAACAAGCAGGAAATCAGAGATGTGGTAGAACTCCAGATGAACAGCGTGAAGAAGATGGTGGAAGAGCAAGGCTTCAAGCTCAGCTGGACATCAGCAGCCCTCGACTATCTTGCCAACGTTGGCTACGACCCTGAGTTTGGTGCACGTCCTGTGAAGAGAGCCATCCAGCGCTATGTGCTCAACGACCTCTCTAAGCAGTTGCTTTCAGGTTCTGTCGTTATCGACAAGCCTATCGTTATTGATGCTACCAGCAATGGTCTTACATTCAAGAACTAAGTATAGAACAAAGGCTTATAATATAGCCTAACACTAAATAAGGAAGTCCCTGTTTTCGTGAGAAACAGGGACTTTTTGTTTTCTATAGAAAAATACTAAAATGGAACTATGCTATCTTTCCATTTGCAATTTCCTCTTGCAAATATGAATATACATATCTTGGTGATTGGAAATAAAGACCTGTCTTTGGATTCTGAAGCAATTTATATGTCTCAGAACCATAGAGCACATCCAAAGCTTGATGTATAGACATGCCACATTCCTCTACAAGAATTGTTGCAATATCACGCTCCTGACATTCAAGCATAAACTGAAAATCGAGTTCTGTTACTTTCATAAGCTTTGCAGGTTTTTAATGGCTTTTTCTGTACAGAATGCCCATTGATAAGTTATACCTTTAGAATATTGTATACGCTTTAAGAATGTTTCAAAATCAATATATCCTGATTGGAAATTGAAAATCTGACGTCCTATTCTATCATTAGCTATAGGACCATACACAATATCATAATCATGGACGCGAGCAGATGTAGCCCTATTAGATAAAACAAAGCGAGCCCATTCTTCGGTATACGTATTAAAGATAAGACACTTTAAATCGTTACGAGTAGCTTTATCAATATCAAATTCAAATTTATTAATAAAGAGTTCTCCGCCAAAAGTATCAACTTTAAACTGCGCCATCTCTTTAGCTTGCTCAATATCCTCTGAAAGATAAAAGGCTAATCCAAAATCTTTAGAAGGTCGAGATTTGCCAAGATCTATATTATCAACCTTTTGGTTTGATCCATGATACAGTATCATATTAGCGTTCCTCCTTTCTTATGGCAATAAGTAGCAAGTCCTTCCACCTGGTCTTCAAACGATAAGGTGTGCAGCACATTATAATGTTGTTCTGCATATTCAATGCCCTGATGAATACTCACGTAGCGGTATGCTTGCTGAAAGCTTAAACCGAAATGACGTGCAAATAGTTTTATAAGCATTATAATATATTCTATCTTGGCTGATACCATAATTTCTAAGTTTTAACAATTACAAAGATAAAGCAAATCGAAGATAACACAAAATAAATTCACATTTTTTGTGTTATAAAGAACGATAGTACAAAATAGGTTTCCTAAGGATTCTCACTCCTTCTTCAAGCTCAATTCTATTGGCAGGAGGAATTTGCTATGAGGAATATTCACGAAGGTGCCATCAAATCGTTTTTTCATCGTAGATACCGAGATGCAAAGGCGCTTGCGAGCTCTGGTCATGGCAACATATAGTTTGCGAGCATCTTCGTCGTCGTAGTGTTTTACGCCATGGTTGTAGTAGTTAGGATAACGGCCATCGATGACATCGAATACTATCACGTTGTCAAACTCCAAACCTTTAGCCTTGTGGATGGTGCTAACGAAGACGCGCTCTTTCATGGATGTTCCACCACAGATATCAGCCTCGCGAAGGGTATTCATTTCTACCACATAGCGGTCGAGCGCCTGCTTTAGGGTGAGATTCTCGTTGGCTGGCAACAAGTCAAGCTGAATATAGTTGAGCACATATTGCAACTTCTTGCTATCGACAACTCTGCGCTCTTGCTTCAGATATTCCCACACTCGCTGCATGTCTGCAACTAATGTCGGAGTCTCGTCATCATTGCTTCGCCTATGAGCCATCGCCAAAGTGGAATGCCATAGTTCTGCATAGCGTTGGCGTAGCAACTCAGCCTTATGAGGCACATCGCCCTGTTGCAAATAGCGCACCTGCTCAGGTATCATTTCTTGCGCTTTGTCGTAGCAACGAGCCACAAGACTGCAAGTGGCAAAGACGTCGGCATCGGCAAGATGGGAGTTTTCACCTTCAAGATGCAGATATTCGATAAGGTTCTTCAGCCTATACTTCACGAAACCAGGGAATAGCAATCGCGCCAACTTCAGAGAGTCGAAACATGCTGGATGCTCCTTGCGCCAGTCTACGGATGGCAGATAGCGCTTAAGGTTGAAGTCCATGATATCGTAGTCGTAAGTGGCATTATGGCCGAGCAATATGTCGTCGCCCACATAGTCGAGGAATCGTTGCAAAGCCTCGGCAGGCGATAGCAGTTCATGCTGCTTTCGCTCTTCGACAATTGGGTTTACTATATCGCCAAGCATCTCTGGTATAGGCTTATCTGTAGCGATATATAGCGAGAGCTCAGAACCTTCCACCACCCTTCCCTCTCGCATTTTGCATGCTGCAATCTGCAATATGTCGTCATTATAAACATCCAGTCCTGTGGTCTCGGTATCGAAAACCACGATTTCTTTCTCAGCCAAAGCCTTAGCAAACTGCTGCACATAGGTTTTGCCATCAGCTTCAAGAAGGTCGGTAGGCACCATGCCTCTTACGCGAAGTTGTCGCACCAAGGCTCTTGCCGAAGCATTAGTCTGCATAATGCCCATTCCCTTGAGCAGTCGTGCCCAAGCTATGAAGTTGAATTCGTTGGCTATTACCGAATAGTGGGCAAAGAGCAGTTTTACGCCATCGGTAGTAAAGATATCTGTTCCCGACACCTTGAAGTGTGGCATGGCGATGTCATCCAAGGCATAGCCTATGGAGTCGGCATCGCGATTGGAGTTTACTATCACAGCCGTAGTCTCGTCGGGATGTTCATTATAGAAATCTCTCACTTTGAGCGCCACAGCCTTATACTCCTCATCCACGGTAGCACATTCCATTAGCGTAAGCTCATTGCCCTCAGCCTTTGTGATATTGGCAGCCTTAGGCAACAAAGCGCCATCGATGTCCATAACCTGCATAGCATACTTGTTGTAGACATCGAGGAGATAGGATGGCGAACGATGGTTTACGTCGAGATGATAGATATTGCTGCAGCATCGCTCTTTCAGTTCTTTCATTATCTCCATCTTGGCTCCCATAAACGAGAATATG
>HF993952.1 GCA_000436915.1 Prevotella sp. CAG:1092
TGAATCAGGGTAACACGGGCATTAGACATGCGGTGAGCAAGAGGCAAACGGATTATGCTTGTGGTAGGAGCCACATCAGACACCTTTCCCCAGAGGAAATCGCTTGCTTCGTAGCCTCCCATTTCACCATCTTCCGTTGCAGTACTTTGATCCTTCTGAACCTCAAACTGATAATCCTCTATGCTCTCAGGATTGGCAAAAGGATAGTAACCATACACATCAATATGTGTATGCTTGTCTTTCCAGAAAAGGTCATAAGTGGAGTTCCACTTATAGTTAGGCTCATCGAAAGTGTGGCGCACATTGTCGCCACGGTTGCCGCTAACCTTCAGCGTGCCAGGGTTGTTGCCTTCGTAATCTACAATGTACACACCCATCACGTCACCATTGCAGAAACCATTGTCATTAACACGAGTCACAGCAAGCTGGTCGATGTCGCCAGATAGCTGTATACGGTTGCTATCATGCTGACTATAGTCACCATTGAATAATTCGTCACTACATCCTGTCAATACATAGGCAACAACAGCAACCATATATAATAATGTATGCTTTATCTTTATCATAGCGTATTTACTTTAAAAACAATATTATTCGGCTGTGCCACCATAATCGTTACCATCATCTTCCCACTTGGTGATGTTTACATTCACACCATTGCTGGTCTTGCTCAAGGTAACGTTAAAATTATGTTTCTTGCCAGCCTCAAAGCCTGTAAAGTTGCTTGTTTTTGGCAAATTAAAGTCTCTACCATCAACATTTATAGTGATCAAGTTGCCTTCGCCGACAAACTGAGGTACAACGATAGCCTTATAACTATTATTAGCCACCTTATAAGGAATAATATCAGCTTCGTCACCTATGGCAGTAACAGCACCAGTAGCAAGATTAGCCGTAGCTTTAGTCTTAAGTCTATTAACTTTCACACTAATTTTGGCAGCAGCCAAAGTTGCATCAGTTAAACCATTACCTGCAACAAGCTTAATAGTCATTTGACTCATTGCGTGCTTAGCTTCTATCTTAACAGACGATTCTGTAGGAGCTACGTCTGTAGTCTTACCAATCATCAAATCACAAGCCTTGTAATCTGAAAGCTGACTCTGATTAGCCTTTACGCTATATGGCATAGCATCAATACTAGTAATAGAAGATGTATATGGGTAATACAGATAGAAATCAGCATGAGTAGTATTATCCTTCCAGTAAGTCTGGGTAGCAGGAGTCCAAGAGCTGTTGTATGTATACTGCATGTTGTCAACATGGTTGCCTGAGACCTTTAGGGCTGCAGCAGAACCATCAGCATTATGATTTACCACATACAAACCAATCTTGTCTCCAACTTCAAAAGCTAAATCTGTAGCACGACTACTTACAGAAGTGCTAATATTGATAGGTAACTTCTCTGAAGGAGGTGTAGGAGGTATAGTTTCATTAACACTGTCGCTTGAACAGCAAGCAAACAAATAGGTAGACAAAATACCAATCACAAAATAAGGTTTCATAATTAGAGTCATATTTGGAATTAAACATTTATGTTGCAAAGATAAGTTAAATAATAATACAAAACAAGTTCATAGCGGTTCACAACCATAAAAAAATGTAAAAAGGTAAAAAAATAAAAGGGTAAAAGAGTAAAAAGGTAAAGAGTAAAAGGGTAAAGGCGTATATATA
>HF993953.1 GCA_000436915.1 Prevotella sp. CAG:1092
TTCTGATTCATTATTTCGCCAGCCATGAGGGTTTCTACATATTTCAGACGGTCGGCAAGAGTGGGTTTGTCGATGTCGTTGACCTTGACAATAAACTCGAAATATTCTTCGGGCGTGAGGAAGTCGATGAGGAAACCCTCGTCGATATAAGCGCCCGTGATGGTTTTCCAATCCTCGTTTTCGGTTGGGTCGATGCCGTTGAGCGTGAGGTTGCCCTCGTCGGCCTTTACCAAGTCGAGTAGGAGGCGGAATAGAGTGGTTTTGCCCGCTCCGTTGTTGCCCACGAGTCCGAGCAAGTCGCCATCATGGATGGTGAACGAAGGGATGTCGACGGCAGTCTTGTCGCCAAAGATTTTCTTGAGAGATGATATTTGGATATTCATGATATGTATGGGTAAAAGTAAAAGGGTGTACCAAAAGGCGTACAGTTAGCACCTTTTGATACACCCTAATGTATGTATGGGAAGAGGATTAGAGACCTCTGCCGTGGCAGTTCTTAAACTTTTTGCCTGAGCCACATGGGCATGGGTCGTTAGGACGAGGCATCTTGTCTTTTACGATAGGCTGATTGTGATGAGCAGCTTCGCCACGAGTGTCGGTAGCTGCAGCCTGGCGCTGAGCCTCTGCGCTCTCGTCGAGGTCTTGCTTAGACTCTACGTATTGCTGTTGCTGAGGACGCTCTGGTTCAGCCTCCTGCACCTCCTGCTGCTGAATCTCAGGAATCTGACCACGCATCAATACGCTTGCTGAGCGGTCGTTCATATCGTTGATCATCTCGTCCCAAAGCTTAGCGCTCTCGAGTTTGAAGATGAGCAAAGGATCCTTCTGCTCGTAAGACGCATTCTGAACGCTATGGCGGAGCTCGTCGAGCTGACGAAGATTCTCCTTCCAGTTGTCGTCGATGATGTGGAGCAATACGGTCTTTTCAAACTCCTTGACGATGTTCTTAGCCTGGTTTTCGTAAGCCTCCTTGAGGTTGCAACGAAGCTGTATGATGTGGCGACCATCTGTGATAGGCACCATGATGAATTCGAATCTGTCGCCCTGGGTTTCGTAAACCTCCTTGATAACAGGGTAGGCAACAGCCTGGATTCTGTCTGTCTTGCGCTTGAAAGCCTCCATAGCAGCCTGGAATGCCGACTCTTCGAGTTCGTTCTTGGCTGTGGTGTTGTAGTCTTGCTCAGAGAATGGAATCTCCATAGCGAGCACCTTGAGGAATTGCTCCTTAGCACCCTGGAAGTCGTTGTTTTCGATAATAGAAACGCAACGGTCCCAGATGATGTTGGCAATATCCATGCCGATACGTTCGCCCATGAGAGCGTGGCGACGCTTCTCGTAGATTACGGTACGCTGCTTGTTCATCACGTCGTCGTATTCGAGCAAGTGCTTACGGATACCGAAGTTGTTTTCCTCGACCTTCTTCTGAGCTCTTTCGATGCTCTTTGAAATCATCGGACTCTCGATACGCTCGCCCTCCTCGAAGCCGAGGCGGTCCATGACTCTTGCAATACGCTCGGATGCGAACAGACGCATGAGCTTATCTTCGAGCGAAACATAGAATACAGAAGAACCTGGGTCGCCCTGACGTCCGGCACG
>HF993954.1 GCA_000436915.1 Prevotella sp. CAG:1092
CTGCTCGGCGACGGCTTTAACGCAAAGGATATTGCCAGCGGCAAATATCTGAATGATATCAAGCAGGAAGTGGAGTATTTCTTCGGTATTGAACCATATAAGACTTATCGTGATTACTTCAACGTCTATACCGCTATTCCGCTTTCTGCGGAATCGGGCGTGGGAACCGTGAACACCATCCGCTATAACCGATTCAACACTACCTTTACTGGTGGTGTAGGACTGAAGGCTGATTATGATGAAATATTCGATTATGCTTTAGGTGCACCAACTGTTAACAAGCGCAATCTGAATCAGACGCTGATAATCATTGTTCCTAATTCTACCGATTATGGTGGCATCTGTCAGATGTGGCCAGACGGATCAGCAATTGCGTTCTGTCCTAAGAGTACCTACGGTTATCCGCTCGATACCCGTGGCGTCATCCAGCATGAGGCAGGCGGACACGGATTCGGAAAGTTGGGCGATGAGTACATTTATCACAACGCCTTCATCGATGCTTGTGGCTGCTCTTGCTGTGGACACGTTCTTGAATTCAACGGAGCCAAGTCGCTCGGCTGGTACGACAACCTTGAGCTTACCGGCAAGATGCATAGCGTAGGCTGGAGCCATCTGATCTTCGACGACCGCTATAGCGACATCGTGGATATTTACGAAGGAGGCTACATGCACAACCGAGGCGTATTCCG
>HF993955.1 GCA_000436915.1 Prevotella sp. CAG:1092
AGTTTGGGTCTTCGTAATATTGATAAGACAACAAGTCAAGCCTTGTTTTTCCCTCCTCATAATAATCATAGACATCACTTGACTTTTCCCTAATGGGAATAAACGGAACAAGATTAATTGTTCCGTTTTTCCTAAATTTACTGTATCTGTCGTAACTCATTTCCTAAAGTATTGTTAAATTTTTAATAAGGGAACGTCTTATATTTTACAATCCCTCCATTATCGTCGTATGTGACTTGTTCGGCCCTGTCATCGTAAACCTCGCTATTCGCATAGTAGTTGAATGATATTGCGTTCTGCAACCTTGCGATTGGTCCTGAAAGGTTGCTACCACCTATGAAGTGGAAACTCAAACTAACGTTCGCAATCATCGGCATAACGCCAATTCCTTCATGGTTTAGGTCCCAAACCAATGGGTCATAGTCTATGCTCATTGATGTTATTATAATTTTCGTATAATAAAAATCGCCAATCCTCAACACGCAAACTGGTGGTCTACCGAATGACAAGTTGTTGGCCGTAACACCAACTGCGTCAGTCAAGTCGCTCCCTGCAATAGTCGGACCTTGCCTTGTGCATTGATGCAAAAAGTTCAATCTCGCATTGAATCCCTCTGGACTTATTGAATGGAACGCTGGGTCGAAATACTTTATCTTCTCCGTAATTTTGCTTCTCATGAATGGGTCATTCATTTCCAAACCCTTGAAAAAATCGCTTTCATTATCATATCTTGTCACAGTGTTGTTGTTGACGGTCACGCTTTCAGATTTCGATAAATCACTCGTATTTGAAGCATGGTCTTTTACATTGACAATATTTGCAGTTTTTGATTGATAAATATCTTTTGCTGTACTTGCGCTTATATTGCTTGCACCTTTTTTGCTTCCAATTTTCATCATGTTTTTAACCAATTCCTTCCCTTTGCTGTAAGTATCTACGAACGAGTTGTAATGCTCTTCGTTAAAATTCACGTTAAACGTTGGAGTAGTAGATGCTGTTCTGTCATTTGATGAAGCTGCGCTTCCAACCAAATAATTTGTTGTGTTAATGCCATAATTAGAAATTGTCGTTGACGTTAGCGATTCTATTGCCGACATTGTTGTCTTCTCTTTAAGCGAAGCTTGCGCTGTGCTAACTTTTTCCGTATTTACATAAACCGTTACCTCGCTACATCT
>HF993956.1 GCA_000436915.1 Prevotella sp. CAG:1092
AGAGTATGTAGAATATGGAGTGAATAATTCTTCTTCAATGTATATGGAGATATGTATATAGGTGACAGACCTACCGCTGAGAATAACTATGAAGGTAGCACTTATGTAAAATTTCAGCAAGATTGTAACGGTAAAGGCAAGCCACGTCTTCAAATAAAAGCAGAATTAGATGTTAAGAGTACTATTGGCGGTAAAAATATCGATAAGTATATCGAGGATAACACATTGAGCGAGGCTGCAGTTAATAATATTATTAGCAATTCACAAATCATATCAGACTTACAAAATCAAATAGATGGAGCTATAGAAACATGGTTCTATGAAGGTGTTCCTACACTTGGTAATGTTCCTGCTGAAGAGTGGAAAACTGATAGCGATAAGAATATACATCTTGGAGACCTATATTACGACACGTCTACAGGCAAAGCTTATAGATTTGCCATGGTCGACAACAACATATATAAATGGTTAGCAATAACAGATACCGATATAGCTAAAGCTCTTGAAACAGCAAGCAAGGCGCAAGAAACTGCAAATGGTAAGATGAAAGTGTTTTGCCAGCAACCAACACCTCCTTACTACGAGGGCGACTTGTGGGTTAATGCAACATATCCTCAAGACGGAAGTGTGTACAAAAATGATATACTGAGATGTACTACAGGGCGAACATTTGGTGCGTTTAACATCAACGATTGGACATTGTCGTCTAAATATACTGACGACACTGAAGCTCACAAGGCTCAATACGCGGTTGCTAAGACACAAGAATCGCTACAGAATCTGTCTAATACTGTAAGCAACAACAAAAGCGCCTTTGATAAGTACACACAGGATGGTTATGTTGATGGAGCAGAGATTGTTGCGATGCAACAAGACATTAAGCGCTTGGTAGACGACTATACGGCTGCCGAGAAAGCTTATAACGAGGTTGTTGGAAGTGAGGTTCTGAAAACTGATACAGGAGCAGAGACTAAGGAACTTACAGATCTAAAGATTGCTAAACAAGCCTTAGATAGCGCTCATAAGGAATTAGTAGATTATCTTAATGATATTACTAAGAGATTTAATGAATCAGATGCTGACGGCAAGAAAACTATCAGCAATCGTGTTGGCACTCTCTTCGATAATTTTCAGACTGCTTATAGTGCCTTTTATAATACTCTCGGCATAGCTAATGCGTACATAACGAGTTCTATCTACTCGATAACCTTAGGTAATGTAACTAATTATGATAATCTAAAGTATCTTAAGAATGCATTGCAAGGAGATAGTACTATACAAGGTGGACTCATGCTGTCAAGCACTATAGTGCTTAGAGATGCAAAAGGCGCTGCTGTAATGAGTGGAATGAATGGTATCGTCGATGAGACAAAACAAAACCAAGGACTTGAGAGTATTGCGACCTGGTGGGGAGGCGCTTTTGCTGATAAAAAGACATTCCTTCGTGCAGGGCAATCGATAGCAGATACTATAGAAGGTAAGAATGCTGTCACGGACTATGCAACATCACTTGTTCGATTCGACGGAAGTGGTTATCTTGCAGACGGTGCAATATGGTGGGATAAGACAGGTAATGTACACGCTAATCCTGCTTCATTTATAATAAGCGAAAAAAATGTAGGAGTATATCTATCCTTCTTAGAACCTGTGTGGAAACCAGGAATAACAGATAATACTCTAATTGACAATGTGCAATATCTCATTGCGAAGAAAGACTTTCGTTCCTTGGTCGGAATAGATTCGCTCGCTACAGAAGGATATCTTAAAATCGGTGGCGCTTACCTTGTATGGGACAATACAAATAAGGCTATCAGAATCGCAGGAGACAAGGATGGCAAAACTTTGGCGAATCTGTATACAACAGGTGGCATTACTGCTTATGGTGCTGGTAGCGGAATTGATGGCGGTGGAGGGCTGAATGGTTCGGTGCAGACGTATGCTAATGCTATCAGTTTGACGACTGCGGGCAATGAACTGTCTCAGATAGCCAGTGCTTGGAGTATTAAGAAGCTCTATGACAAGATAGAGGCTATTGATGTTAGCGACCAGCTGACAAATTATCTGCAGAAGACGGAAGCTGCCAATTTGTATCAACCAAAGGGGCATTATCTAACTTCGCTTGGAATCAATGTTCCTACAGGTCTTACTGTGTCGGGTTCTCCTGTAACCTCAAGTGGAAATATTACTATTGGGCTGGCTGTAGGCTACTCTATACCGACAACCGCCAAGCAGACCAACTGGGATACGGCATATAGATGGTATACGGCTATAGCAGGCAAGGATTCGGATGGTGCTATCGATAAATGGGACGAGATTGTGGCATTCTTGGCTAAGATCGATGACTCGACGACTCTGGATGGAATAATTGGTGGCATAAACTCTTCGATATCTGCCGAGACATCGAGGGCTAAGGCTGCAGAAGGTACGAATGCTACAGGTATAGCTACTCTGCGTAGTTATTTTAGTAATGGCGTGGCGAAGAATGCAAAGAATGCAGATACTTTAGATGGGTATCATGCAGCGAATATTCAGCAGGCAGGCTGGGTGAATCTGTACAGAACAGGTGATTCTGCAAACGAAATTAAATGGACGAGAATCGGTAGGTTCTTGACTAATGGTTATGGGTCTAAGGAAAATGATGCTATGATCGAATTTAATTCGAATGGCGATCAGAATTATTGGTATTTTGCCCATGGCACTTTGATGTTGTCGTCGTACTTAACTACTTCTCGTTCGCTGATGCTGACAACATACGGAATGGGAAGTATTCACTTCTACGCAACTATCGACGAAGAAGGGTACATTTGGCTCGGGCACAATGCGTGGTATTCTGGTAATTCGAAATTCAGGGTGCTGTATAAAGGCACAAACGTAGAGATCTATTATACTAATATGGTTATGCAGACGAAGGCTCCTGCAAACGAATATGTGACGGATAATGGTACTTATAAGATGGGCGAAGGCGTTAAGAGTATCAATTATCTGAAGAACGTGAATGCATCATCAGCATCGAAGCTTGAGACAACGAGAAAGTTGTGGGGGCAGAATTTTGATGGTGGAGGTGATGTGGCTGGTATGCTAACCTTAGCCGACGGTAGTCATGCCGGTTTGAAACTTGGATCTGCATATCTGTCTTCTCTTAGTGGCTGCGCCATATTCCAAAATGTAAAAGCCATTCGTTTTGGTGGCGATTCTTGGAATTGGAGCGCTTGGGCAGGACTTAGCTATGACGAGAAGAATAAGATGGTGAATTTAGGTCTGGCAGATGGAAGCATTTTTACTGCCACCACATCGCAAACAGACGGTACTCTTAATTTGGTGAATATAACTAAGCTGCTGTTAGGAGGTCTCGGACTTGAGTATGACGTTAACAATAACGCTCTGAAAGTGAACGGCAATCTGTATGCTACGGGTGGTATTACGGCTTATGGTGCTGGTAGTGGAACTGGTGGCGGAGGTGGAGGGCTTGATGCTACAGTGAAGCTCTTCTCTGAAGCAATAGCCCTCACGCAAGACTCTCGTGGGTTTGTTGCGTCGGCATATTCTGTTGCAGCTCTTAATAGTAAGATAGCAACATTGCAGACTGATGTTACTACATTGAGGGCTGAGCGTAAATTAGATTGTAGAGATATAGATTTTGGTTTGTCGTCTGACAATTCTTCTGCTGATAATTGGCATACTTACCAAGATGTTGCAGAAGGCATGTTTATACTTGTTGACAACAAATATGGTCAAGGGCAAAGCATCGGCGTGTTGTTGCAATATAAAGATAATATGAATCATGCACTTAATCAAGTTGTGATATCAAGCTGTGAATTGTTGCCAACCGAGGAGAACTTCAGTTCGCATCAAGATGGAATAATGTTCTTTAAGTGTCGCTCATGGAACACTTTAACATCACCAGAATATGCAGGGGCAAAAAACACCTGGAGCGAGTGGCATGATATCAATGAGAGAATTACGAATGATGATATTGATGAACTTTTTAATTAAAAAACTATGACGAAATACTTAGACTTTGAAGGACTTAAGCATTTTAAGAAGAAGATAGACGCTGAATATAAACCTGCATTAAATGGCAAGGCAGACAACGAAATTGGTATCTTTACAACAGGTGTTGCTACTCCTGAGCTTCACGTTAATTCTAATAATGCTGATGAAAAAAGTGCCAATCAAATATTGGCAACAGGGGCGGATGGCACAGCTGATATTCTGATACTACATAATAATTCTAATGGCGCAGCGTTAGATTTAGTTAGAGCCAACGTAAATGGTATAACTGTTAATTCATACGCTGCATCATCGTCATTACCAGGTGAAAATATTAACGCTAAAGATTGGACACTTACAGGGCGAAAAACTGATATTACTGGTGATTCTATCACTTCGCCTAAGATTATCAAAGCTGGTGGTACTTCAAGTGAGATTTTGATGGCTGATGGTTCTATAAAAGACTTCGTGTCCCTTGCTTCCATTCCACTTACAGGCTCGATTAATCTAACCACAGAAAATGCCATCACCTTAGCTGCTAAGTATGCCAAGGTGGCTAATAATAGCATCAACTTCTATGTCATAGCAGATAGCCGTGGTAAATTGCCATCATC
The DNA here is from genome assembly GCA_000436915.1 of Prevotella sp. CAG:1092. GTDB lineage: Bacteria > Bacteroidota > Bacteroidia > Bacteroidales > Bacteroidaceae > Prevotella. The sequence goes on from HF993956.1 coordinate 4,605, forward strand.
AGAAACTCGCATAAATATAAACTCTGGTATTACATCTCTTGTAGGTGCAGAGGGTGCTAATGTTGGTGATTTGTTCGTTGTCGGCAAACTTAGTCTGAAGCCTGTATATAAGATAATTCCTCTTAATGATGCTAAGGCAGAGGACTCTACCTATAAGGGTACACAGGGTGTGGTTACTCCTTGGGATAAGTCGCAGATAAACAAGATAGCTTCTGTTGAATCTACTGCTAATGCCGCAAAAAATAATATGCCAACATATGGCGAAAGCAATATGAATAATGCCTTAAGGACTGGAATGTATCCATGGTGTACTCTTGGCAGACCGTCAGGCTCGCAAGGAGCTTATACCTGTGTAGTACTGGCATCAACGACGGCAGATAGCAATGGCTATACAACTGTAGAGCAGACTGCTTATGGAAGACAGAACGAAAAAGGCAAAATATATAAGCGCATTATCTTCGTTAAGTCTGGCGTTACAGAATATGGAGACTGGATAGCTATAGGATAAAGGAGGTGAAAAAATGAGTGTAGATAGAGGAATAATCGTAGCTCCCGTCACCATCGATGACGTGAAGCAAGTATTAGGCGAGAGCACTAATGATTTGGCAGCGCTCTGCCGAAGTAGTAATATCAATATGATGAGCAAATATAAGCCTGTGCCTTTAGCTGAGACATTCGTAACAGATTCGCTTAATGCTGATATGAGAACGTGGACTGCCAAGAGTGACACAGGATGGTGGATTGGCAATCCTAATGGTGTATTCGGTATGAGAACTGTAAATGATGTGCAGCAAGCCAAAGAACTTGGCAGATGGACATACAATAAGCCTACAGGAACTTCAGAAGCTCCTTATCGTCTGTCAGACTTCATTGGTTATAACAGTAACGAGAACGAAAACAACTTTCCTCTTCGAGCAGTTGTGTACGGATATAGCGAGAACAATGTGGTGTATGATGACAATGTTGTTTGCATATTGTTTCAGGGTGGTGATGATCCTGTTTATCCGAATAATACTTTCTCGTTGGGTGATCTGTTGAATATGCTACGTAAGGGACTTGGAGACAATATCTATCCTGCCGTCTGTATATACAACGAGACTAATAAGAAGAAGGTGTTCGTGTCTTCAGATGTACCTATGAAGCCTGGAGTTATGAACGATGAGATAACTATCTTTCGTGTAGATTTTAAGCACGGGGGAAAAATATACGAGGGTGAAATTCTTGATGTTAATTATCGCGGATGTCTACTAGATTATAAGGTTGGCGATAGGCTGACATTTATTCCGCTCCTTTGTTCGACAACTGGCCACGATCCTACAACCTTCCCTCAATGTATCGTATGCCCAGCAGTAAAGAATACTGTAGAATTCTGTGATGCCTACGTCACATTGCCATTGGCAAAGAGTGATGACAAACCTGTTACTACTAAAACCATTGTGGTAAATATTAGCAATCTCAAACTGAGACAGGAGGTAGGACAGATGTTGTACTATGACAACAATGATAATACTGCAGGTGTTATTAAATCAGAAACGCTATTGAAAGTCAGCTTCACACTCTCTACAGATTATCTCTCGAATCTTAGAATTAGACTTGTTGGCGAGTCTGATGACGGAGAAGGTACATATCTGAAGACAGATGATGTCAGTATTGGTATTAATGATGTGATCAATTTTGCCATCAACGAGAAAAGCTTCAAGATGAAATCTTACGGCTCGTTATCAGATGCACAGAAAGGGGTGAACGCTGATTACAGCTTCGGTATTCCTACACAGATAGCTTATGCAGAGCGTGAGAATACTAAATGTCCAGACTGGACAGTTCGAATAGAACTCGAGGCAGACAAAGCTACAGGCCCAGACTCGAATACGCTATACGAATTCAAGTTTGACGGTGGAGGTGTTTCGGCAGATGGTGTGATATTAAATGAGAAATATTAGAAAGTAAGAACCGTGAGCGTATTTTTATTTAGTTTATGCTCATAATATCTTTGTCTATATATAACAACAATAAATCCAACTATGATAGAAAATATCCGTTCACTATGCGTAGGCATCGCCATCGCAGTTATAGCTTTCCTCAAGCCTATTGAGGGAGAACTGACATCGCTAATGATAGTATTCTTTCTTAACTTCTTCTTTGGGTACCTGTCTGGCATGATAGCTAATCATGAAGACTTCTCCATAAAAAAGGCTTTAAGATGTGGAGCAGAAGCTACTGTGTTCTTCATACTGTGCTGTGCCATATATACTGTTGGACAAATGAAGCATCAGTACGAAGGAGCTCTGCAATGTGTGAGCTTCGTTACATACGTGGTACTCTACTTCTATGCTCTCAATATACTGAAGAACCTGAAGAAGATATTTAAGCCTGGTACTACACCATGGCAAATTGTATCCTTCCTGTATTATATACTTCGATTTAAATTCATCGAGCGCATACCAGGACTGGCAGAATACCTCAATATTGCAGAACGACAAACCAACTAAACATAATACATCATGCAATTATCACAGCACTTTACTCTCGAGGAGCTCACTCGTTCAGTAACAGCTCGCAACAGAGCTATTGACAACACTCCATCTAAGTCAGACCTTGCCAACTTGAAGCTACTGGCAGAGACAGTCTTGGAACCATTGCGCATAGCGTTCGGCAAACCAATCATCGTAAGCTCAGGATATCGCTGTCAAGAGCTTAACAAAGCTGTTGGTGGTTCAAGAACTTCGCAACATCTATTAGGGCAAGCTGCAGATATCCACGCCATGGGTAGCACAAAGGAAGACAATAAGGCTTTATTTGAAACTGCTGTTTCTCTTATACGTCAAGGTAAAATCAACGTAGGACAATGCATCGATGAGTATAACTACTCGTGGGTACATATCTCTATACCAGGTAAGCATGTCAATAACATAATTCACATAAAATGAAAAAGAAGGATTTTCTTATGCCTGCAATACTGATAGTCATTGCAGCCGTAATAATCTTCATTATGACCTTGCTCGTTAAGAGAGAGCAATACAGAAGGAAGATTGAACATTTGCAATCTCAGATAGAGATATTGAACTCATGGAATACTTATCCGAGTATTATCCGTGATACCATACACGATACGGTTCCTGTAGCATCAGTACCTGCTCTTGTAGTAACGAAAGAGGAATACAAGAAGATTACAGATAAAGCTCTGCTAAAAGACTTAGATGTAAAACCTGCAGCAATAACCTCACAGCTTCAGACGGAGATATCGACACGAGACAGCATAAAGTTGAGAGCAGCACCTGCAGATAATGACTATATATATCATGACCATTGGACAGACATACACTTATCACTCTCGGATTCCATTCTACAATATAATATGCGCGACTCTATAGCAATGTTCGTCGTGCGTGACTATAAACATAGATTCCTCTTCTGGCGCTGGGGAACTAAAGGCTATAATGTGAAGCTCGTGAATTTTAACCCTCGTGCTACAATTAAATATCTGAAGTACGTGAAAGTGGAATAAAAAAGCAAGAAAACTTGGCAATATAAAGAAAAAGGTTTATATTTGCGATATAATAATTAAAACATCAAGAATATGGATACTTACTTTCTTTTGTCAGCGGTGTTCTTCGTAGCACTGGCATCAACGACTACGGCATAAAGCTGAAGCTCTGCTTCTTTGCTCCTACTTCAAGTCTGAACCCCGAGCTGACGGAGAAATATCAGAAAAACATATTGCAATGCACTCGCCAGTTTGTGTATAGCAACGATGTGAAAAACGCTATCGACATGGTGCTGTCGCTCAACGGTATTCCCATCATTGCCTTAGAGCTGAAAAACCAGTTCACCAACCAAGACCTCAACGACTCCAAAGAGCAATGGAAGAACTACCGCAACCCAAAGGAGCCCCTCTTCCATTTCGACAATCGCATCCTCGCCTACTTCGGTTGCGACCTCTACGAGGCTACTATGGCTACGGAGCTGAAGGGCAAGGAGACTTACTTCATGCCTTTCAACCAGGGAAGCAACGGAGCAGGAAACGTGGGAGGTGCAGGAAACCCACAGGCTGAGGGCGACGAATATGTGACGAGCTATCTTTGGCGCGACGTGCTGCGCAGAGATATGCTTTTGGCTATACTGCAAAGATATATCATGCGACAGAAAGAGGAGAAAATGTCGATCATCACAGACAAGCACGGCAAAGAGAAGGAGAAGGTGGAAGTGAGCGAGAAGATTATCTTCCCACGCTATCATCAGCTCGACGTGGTGGAGAAACTAATCCACGACACAGCAGAGAAAGGCTCGGGCACAAACTATCTGATACAGCATTCGGCAGGTTCGGGAAAGTCGAACTCCATAGCTTGGCTCACCTATCGCCTGTCGTCGCTCCACGACAAAGAGAATAAGAATATCTTTAAGGGTGTGTTTGTGGTTACCGACCGCAGGGTGCTCAACAAGCAGTTGCAAGACACCATCCTCGGCTTCGAGCACGTGGAAGGAACCGTGACCACCATCACGGAGAAAGATACCAACGCAAGCTAGAAGCTGCGCGACGCCATCAACAACGACTCAACAGGAATAGTGATAACAACCTTGCAGCGGTTTCCACAGATATATGAGCAGATAACAAAACATGGCGGCAACAGATATGCTGTGGTGGTGGACGAGGCTCACTCCAGCCAAAGTGGCAAGAGCGCAGAGAAGCTGAAGGCTGCTCTCGCCGCTACCGACGAGGCGCTGAAGGAAATGGCTGAATGGGAAGACAAGACTGTGGAGGAACTGGAAAAGGAGCAAGACCGCATGATGCTCGACTTGCTGAGCCAGGGACAACACAAGAACCTTTCGTTTTATGCCTTTACGGCTACACCCAAGCCTAAGACTCTGCAAACGTTCGGCATACTGGCAGAGAAAGGCGAAACACCCGACAAGGATAAGTATAAGGCTTACCATAACTACTCGATGTTGCAAGCCATAGAGGAAGGATTCATCAAGGACGTGCTGAAAAACTATACCACCTATCAGGTGTCGTACGAGATAACGCGACAGTCGGAAGACAACCCATACTATGAGGAGACTCCGGCTACGGTGGCGCTAAAGGCTTTCCACGACAACCACACCGACACCATCAACAAGAAGACTGCCATCATCGTGGAGAAATTCCGCGAGGTGACATTGCAGAATATGCAGGGCAAAGCCAAGGCTATGGTGGTGACATCGAGCCGCGCTCATGCTGTGCGCTATTTCTTTGCGGTGAAGGAGTATTGCCAGAAAAACAAGATAAAGGATGTGCGCCCTATGGTGGCTTTCTCGGGCAAGGTGAAATATCATGGTGAGGAATATACCGAACCACAACTAAACAAACGTGGTGAAAAGTCGATATCGGAAGATAAGCTACCGTTATATTTCGCCAGCGACTTCTACAACATGCTCATAGTGGCAGACAAATATCAAACAGGATTTGATGAGCCTATGTTGCACACCATGTTCGTAGACAAGAAGCTGAAGAACGTGAAGGCTGTACAGACACTATCACGACTCAACCGCTCGCATCCACTGAAGAAAGATACCTATGTGTTTGACTTCGTGAACAGCTCGGAAGAGATAAAAGAGGCTTTCGAACCTTTCTATAAAGGTACTGAACTGATAAATCCGGTAGACGTAAACTATGTGTACCAATTCCATAAAGACATAGAGCTGTATCATCTGTGGAAGACGGAAGACGAGGAGAATTTCTACAACTTGTATACTGCTGCCAAAAAGGCGAAAAGCAACTCTAAGTTGGCAGCGCTGTCGAATGCGCTGAAACCTATTGTGGAAAGCTTCGAGGAACTGGACGAGGAGAAACAATTTGAGGTGAGAGGAAAAATAAAGAACTTTGTGCGCTTCTATGCCTATATGGCGCAGATAGCTCGCACCTTCGACCGCTCGCTCATGAAGTCGTATGTCTTTGCCGACTATCTGTATAGGGTGTTGCCAAAAGGCAAAAGAGATAGTGTAGACCTCGACAAGAAGGTAAGGCTGGTGAACAATATCATCAAGGCTAACGAGATGACGAATATCACCCTGGGCGGAGATAAGCCTGAGATAAAGGGCGAAAACCCAGGAGCTGCACATAAGCCTGACGAAGCACACGACTTGCTCGATAATATTATAGATAAGGTGAACATAATGTTTCGTGGCAACTTCACCGAGGCTGACAGGGTGATGGTGGAAGGTATCTTCGACCATATACAAAAGGCAGCGACAAAGAAGATGCAGAAACAGGCTGTGGGCAACGACGAAAACCAGTTTGTAGACAGCATATTCCCTGAAATATTCAGCAAGGCTGCTCAGCAATGCTACACCAAGCAGACGGATGCTTATCGCAAATTGTTTGAAAACCAGGAGTTTTACCAAACGCTGATGCAACAGATGGGGCATGCCATCTACGATCGCTATCGTGAACAGGAGGCTAAGGCGTATACCATCGACAACCTGAGAGGCAAGATGGTGGCTATGGTGAGAGAGGAGTTTGTGGGCATTGCCGGCATAGGCAGAACCCTGGATGAGGCTTTCGACTGGATGGTAAAGGTGATAAAGGTGAACAGCCTCAACAAATATAATGGTTTGACAGATACGGTGCTCAACGCATTGTATAAACTGTATTGCAGTCCGAACACTCTGACATTGACTGAGAAGAGGTTGTATCTGAAGAGTCTCGTCACGGGCTTTGAGGCTTTCTTGAAGAAATTCTATTTCATCATCAACGATAACGAGGTGACCGACAAGAATGGCGACAAGGAGCATGCTGCGCTGAGCAATGCTATATACTGCATGAGACTGAACAAACTGAAATATAGTCAAAAGGCTGCCGACCTGAAGTTTGCACAGTATGTAGATATACTCGTGAACTTGCGCAACGACGAAAACCATCAGGCTAAGAGCCTGGATGCTAAAGAGGTGCAGTTGGGCATACATGTGGTGAGCACGATGTTGCTGTTTGTGGCGTTTAAGAATATCACCGAACTGGAAATGGTGGAGAGCAAGTTCTATGGACTTGAATATGTGGCAACAAATATGCAGGTTGTAGGCTTCCTAAACCAGCAGGTGGAGGTACAAAAAAACATCTCGATATTGGGATTGGCAAAAGAGGCTATCAACGAATATGGCGAACAGTATCCTGCCATGAGCATCGGTGACTGGAACAAGCTGGCACGCCAATATGCCGAAGAGCGCATTAAGAAATACGACATCAAAGACGATGAGCCTATAAACTGGATGGCTGCAGAAGAAGACCCTGAATAATTACGGGGTCTTCGGCAGCTGTATATCTGAGCAACATTTATCCAGTTTTCTTGTTGTTGCGACAAAAAAGCACTATCTTTGTCGCAAATATTGCGTCGTTATTTAAAAGAAATCGTCGCATAACACCTAATATATATTTGCGATAGCATAACTAAAACGATACTATTATGGATACTTACTTTCTTTTGTCAGCGGTGTTCTTCGTAATGCTTATCTTGTTTCAAGGCTTGCAAACTGTAGGTGAAAAGGTAAACAAGATAGCTAACACCTATGGTGTGCCAAAAGAAAAGCCACAACCAGTCATCAAGAGCGAGCCTAAGGTTGATGCAGCAAAAGATGAGAGCAAGAAACCTGAAGACGATAACTCTTTTGCTCAAAGATGCAAGCGACAAATTGAATAC
>HF993957.1 GCA_000436915.1 Prevotella sp. CAG:1092
TTATTGGTGTCCGCTAAAAGTCTAATGAGCATAAATTATCTTCCGCAATGCCGATAAACAGGCGTTGCGGATTATTTTTTTGAAAAGTAAGCCCCCCCCTAATCGAAAAGTGCCGGTTCGTCAGGCTGTGGATTGTCCATTTCAATTATTTTAAGCCAGTCTCTCTCTGGATGTTCGAAGAAAGTATAGCAGTTGACATAGTACATAAGCATGATACGGAACATCGTTGCGAGATTTGAAAAGCTCCAACTTCGCTTAATACGCCTCTGCATGACCATGAGCAGCAGGTTGGCAATAAGCGTTACCCATATTTGTATCTTGATGGCATTTGCACTCTCCCCATAAAAGTATCTCAATGGAAAATTCTGCTTGAGTTGTTTGAAAAGCAGTTCAATCTCCCAACGTTTGCGGTATATGCCCACTATGTCCTCCACCTCCATGTTCATATCGTTGGTAAGCAGTGAGACGAGCCTGGCCTTTCCATTCTTGATGTCCACGTATGTAATGATACGCGCATGATGTTCAATGTCTTCTCCATCTTTGACATGCTTGTGAAAGATGACGTGCTGCACGCGGCACTCCATCAATCCCTCCGGATGCATATACATTGTGTCGCTCACCGTGTCAAAGACCAGGTTCTTCTTCATCTTTGTTACGTATATAACTTCCCTTCGGGTCAGTTCCTCAAACTTGGCGTAGTCTATGTACGCCCTGTCAAGTGCTACGATGTCACCACAGGCATAGTTCGATGGGCGGAGCATGAAACTGTCGTTAGTGGCTGCCGAGGTGAAGCGGATGTCCGAAGGCACGCCTTCGTTTGCATGGATGTTGGCATGAACCTTGATGCCACCCTTCTTCTTGCCGGTCTTGGGATTTCTCCCTGCACCTTTGAATATGAGGTTAGAGAACAAAGTGATGGTCGTGGAATCTATGATTTGCAGACGCTTGAGCCATTCCGGAACCTGTTTGCGTCGGCTGTCCGAGGAAAGTTCATCCCTGTAAGTGGCATACAGGTCACGGTATACGGCCTCAAACACACACTCCTTGCGGCGGGAGTTTGCATCGGATAAGGTGGAACGGCGGGGCATCAGGTTGATGCCAAGGTGAGCCAGTTTCCGTGCTTCGGGGAACATCGAGTCCGTAATCTCACGCAGAGAGTCGAAACGCTTGATTACCGCATACAGCATAATCACCAAGTGCTGCCATGCATCGAAGTGTTTTACATAGCGTTCACCGCCACTTTCACGGCTGAAACGAAGAATTTTTGACCGGTCAAGCAAATTTAACAGCTGACCGTACATCGGCTGTCCGTTAAAATGTGTACCTTTGTTCATGTTACTTGTTTTTTGTGGTGAAAACAAAGGTAACAAAAAAGGCTGAATACCAAGCGAGGGATTCAGCCTAATTTTATTACAAGCAAAAAACTTTAGCGGACACCAATA
>HF993958.1 GCA_000436915.1 Prevotella sp. CAG:1092
ATTTGTTGTACCTGTTGTATTTGTTGTTTTAAAAATCTAAAGCGGGGATTTATCTTGCCGTTGTCGTTAAAAACAAAAAGTAAGTCTTTTTAATTTTAGGAATACTCATCAATAAGCAATTTGTATCAAGTACTACCTTTCTCATTTGCTTGGAATTCTTAGATGCTCATTGCCCCACTCTTCTATGGTGTCAAGAGTGATGGTTCCATTTTGGCACAATTCATCCATATCTTCATCAACTTTCTTTGCAAAGTATTGCGAAATGGCATTTTCAAAATTATCCAACTGTTGTGGGGTCTTGATATAAGACATCATATGGAGAATCTTCATCTGTGCCTCATTAAAAACTGTATGTTCCATAATCATCTGAATTATTCTGTAGCAAAACTAAAACTTTTATTCGATACTACCAAACATCCACTCCAACTTTTTGCAGTTTTTAAAACAAGGTGGAGAATGAAACGCTTTTCCTTCATCATTAATGATTAAGCCTTCTGATTTCAAAAGCTGTATTTGATCATTAATAGAAATCTGAGGTTGGTTATAATATTGTGTTGCCATAGCTAAAAAAAAGAAAAACTTACCCTAAGCGCGCTGTTCTTATGGGAAGCGGGGTAAGTATGTTGCTGCAAATATAAATATATTTCTTCAATCTTACAAAGATTTCTAATATTTTTTAGTTTTTTTCTTTATCCGACTCATACAGCATATACAACCGTAGGGTAAAGGCGACGCACAAAGATAGTTGAAGCCTACCCTAACCATAAAGGCTATCCAAGGTTGTATTTGTTGTACGGGTTGTACTTGTTGTTTTTTCTTTCATACAGAGCCGAGTTAGGCTCCCTATTCGTTAGATTCGAACTATTCGTGTTCTTTAAAAAACTCAAGCAGCAGAGCCGAGTTGGGCTCCACATTCATTCGAACTATTCGTGTTCTTTAAATCTCAAGCGAGTTGTATTATTCCTCCCAAAGATTAAAGCTGTTCTCCTTAGAGAACTGGTTTTCGCTCTCACCAGAGGTGGAGAGCGTAGGCTCGTTAGTAGGACAACTATTTGAGATTGTTGTTCTAAAGCTACCGGCGAGGATAGATGGTTGCATAGCCATAACAGAGATGACAGGGGCGGTATATTCTTTTTTCATTATGATGATTCCTTTCGATTATTATTTTCTAACTACTTTCTTTCCATTCACGATATACAAGCCTGGCTTTGCCATAGAGGCTACGCGCTGACCATTGAGGTTGTAGACGGCTTCGGCGTGGTCGTTCCTTGTGCTAATGCCATTGATGGCAGTAGTTTCACCATCGAGCACAAAGGCTTTGGCACCCTCGGCTATAGCAGTAGGCACGGCGAGGTAGGATGTCTCAGCCTTTACATAGAAGGCGCCACCTGCATCAGCACCATAATAGAAGCCTAAGCCTGTACGAGAAGAGAAATCGTTGTATGCCAATTTATAATATGTATAGTCGTCAGCAGGAGAGAATACACCTCCTCCAACAAGGGCTGGCTTAAGCATGTTTTGCGACTCTTGTAATACAGCTACAGTCTTATTGGCAACGACATAACAAGTAGCATCAGCGTCTGCCGACTTGATGAGTACACCGGTGTTGGCAGGAACATATACGCCAGAGAGGGTGGCATCGCCTATGGTAACGGCTGATGAATGCTCAAAGACATCATTATTGGTCGTTATAGTACCTTTGGCAACGGTGATAGCATTTACCGCTACAGCCTCTGGGAAGAATGTAGGTTCAGAGCAGCTAAAGGTTGCCCAATGAGCATCTGCAGTCTCTGCCTTCAAAGAAATTGCCTTGGCTGTATATGTAGGAGTGGCACCTAAGGTTGTGGTATAAGAGGCTGAGGATATTTTCTGGGCGAAGTAAGGAGCAAAGCCAGAATTATTATCATAAGATTTAAAAAATCCAGTGGCTGCGTTAGTATTGTATCTTAAATTTACTTTACCATCATTATATACCCAATTATAATTGGTATAACTCCAATAGCTTGTTTCTGTATCATGCCAAGCAAGTTTTCCAGAGCTCTTAGCTGTAGCATATAAATATCCATGCTTGGCATTATACATGGAGAATCCATCACCACTCTTTTTCAGAGTCAGTTCACAGACATCTTCAGGAGCAGAAGTCGCAATATCGGATTTATCAAAAGAGAAATTGGTTTTACAGTAATAACTTTTGCCATCTTCCTTTATAATACCATTAAAAGCAAAACCACCAGATGTTATAAGTGCATATACTCCTTCTTCCTTTACATCAGAAGCTTTAAGTTTCTTCCATGTAGCAGGACCATCTTGCGAAGCATAAACAGCATAGTATACTGCATCGGATGTAACAATAGGGGCATCGGAAGCAGAAGTAAAGAGAACAGATGGGGCAGATGACTGCTTAGAGGTTATCTCTGTTGTTGTCCATCCAACGAATTTATTATCTTCTACATCTGAAGGAGGTGTAGGAAGTTGAGCAACTTTCTCACCATCGGCAACAACTGTGGTTGGTGAACCTACAGAATATGTCGAGCCATTAACCTTCCATGTAATATTATGGTTGCCTGCTACCCTACCCTTCAAATCTACTGCAACAGGAGTTGCATCAGAAGAGGATATTGTCAATACAGCAGAATGAGTTCCTGTGGTAGATGGATTGTATGATACTAACACTTCTTTAGAAGAAATAGTTCCATCAGTAGCTTCGATTACAGAAGGAGTGGCACTAAACATATTTGCATCCTTACCAGAAATAGTGATTGTTGCAGAAGATATAAGATTAGCACCTGTGATATTAAAAGACTTAGAATCAGAAGAACCAACTTCGGAAGTTACTAAATCAAGGGAAGTAACTGTAGATGATAAGGTTGGACCAGACACCTTTTTATATATATAAAGAGCACCTGATTGTGCAAACAAATCGCTTTTCTTATCTAAATGATCAAAGAAGCCTGCGCCATATGCATAAAAGGTATTCTCATTTTTCCAACCAATATATCTTCCTGTTGGCTTAATAGTAATCTTAAATGCATTTGTAGATTCAAGTTTTGATATAAAACATAAAGACTTTTTAGTAGAATTACAAGTCAAAGCTGTAGTATTATCATTATATATATAATTTTTACCATTCGAAAAGTAGAAGGTGTTTGAAGAAGATCCAGCAGAGGTAGTCCAGATAAAGGAGGCATCAGGATTCTTTATCTTTTTATCAGACTCCATGGTTATAGCACTGCCATTATTGGCATTAGCTCTGAGTGCATAATGCGATTTACCATCACTAATGACAATAAGGTAAGTTTGACCGGCAACAATATCGTTCAAGGAAGTACATTGCTCATAATACACATCGTTTGCCTTTGCACCTACTGAACACAAAATGAGAAGTGTAAATAATAGAGACAACTTAGTGATTAGTTGTTGGTGATAATGTAATGTTTCATATATTTGTTATTTGATTATTTTTAAGTTGATAAATACTGAATCAAGTTTGCAATCTTGATTCTTTTAGTACAAAAGTAATAACTTATAACGAAATAAACAAATAAAGCGTAAGAAAAAAGAAAATACATATAAAATAAAAGCCCTCGACCAAATAAATGGTCGAGGGCGGGATATAATAAGGCAATATTATACTAATATTGTTATTCAGCCTTAGCTTCCTCAGCTGGAGCTTCTGTAGCCTCTGTAGCTGGTGCTTCAACAGCGTCAGCCTTCTTTGTAGAACGACGGCTACGACGAGTCTTCTTCTCAGCCTTAGGAGCCTTTGCCATGTTCTCATCGAAGTCAACAAGCTCGATGAAAGCAACTGCTGCACCGTCACCAAGACGATTACCAAGCTTGATGATACGTGTGTATCCACCTGGACGATCGCCTACCTTCTCAGCTACGATACCAAAGAGTTCCTTGATAGCTTCCTTGTTCTGGAGATAGCTGAAAACAACACGACGAGAGTTAGTGCTGTCGTTCTTGCAACGTGTGATGAGAGGCTCAACGTA
>HF993959.1 GCA_000436915.1 Prevotella sp. CAG:1092
TCACTGTTGCGTGTTTTGTGATAGGAATAAAATATGTCAACCATAGAAGCGTCTATATTTGTAGGGACGCTAATTCCATAAACACCTGAAGCCATTTCTTTTATTGTTTTTCTAAATTATATTGAATATCGCCCCATTTTGATATTGTTCAAGGGCATCCATTGTTTTTATTTCTTGCAACCTTAAATGTTTGTCAAAGGCTTTGCTTATTCCTCTGTCTATATAAATATCACTGTTTACTTTTTGTGGCATGGAAATTCCAAATTCAAATTCCTTCCTAAATGTTGGTGTAGCCACAAAGTTGTTTAATTGGTCAAAACCGAACTTACTTCCAAATTCATCCCTTGATACATCAACGCCACCTTTTCCGTTTTCCTTAAACAGCCTTATTGGCATTTCAAAATTTGCAATGTTTATAATAGCTTTCTGATTGTTAAAATCATCTAAAATTATTTCCTTACTATTTTGAACTATATCAAAATACTTCAAATAAATCTTTGTTCCGTCAAGCAAGTGATAGCAACACGTCTTATTGACAAGTTCGTCAATTTCAGTGTACTTTACGCCATGGTTCATGTTTTCGGCTAAAGCAAAACCACAATAAGTAACCAATCCGTTGTCACTTGATGTTTTTTGCTTTAAAATGGCACCGACATAATATGTGAATTCACAATACAGTCTCAA
>HF993960.1 GCA_000436915.1 Prevotella sp. CAG:1092
TTATGAATCCTTCTTTCTTTCGGATGCAAAAATAAGGAAAATTTATCCTAATCCCAAAATTTATACCTATTTTTAGGATTACAATCCCAAAAAACATACTGAATTTTGGGATTAGGGCGTTTTTTCAACGTTTTCATCTATCTTCCTCCCTATCTCATGGTGACAGTTTCTGTTTTGAAAACGGACATTAAAAAAATGCGATAACACCGCCTTAACTAAACAACAGTTAGTTAAGGCGGTGCTATTTTAAAGCTTTTAATACACTACAACACTTTCACCAAGCGGTCGATATCAACCGAGATGCCTACGGAGAAGGTACGACCGGTGGTCATTGCCGAACTCCAATAATATTTATCGGGAGTATAGCCAAAGAGGTTGTCGATATTGAAATTTACATTTACGGTATCAAACAATCGCTGCTGAAGGGTGAACTTCCATATCTGATAGCTGCTGTCGTGCTTCTTGATATTGGTATCTGGTGTAGAGAGATAGCGACCAGAAAGGGCTGCATTCAAGCGATAGAACGAGCAGAACTGGCGGTCGTAGTCGATGCGCCATGTGGCTGAATGAGGACGAGGCTGCGAGAACTGCGAGTCTACACTTCTGCCACCTACATGCAGATAGCTATAGTCAAGCTTCACACCCAATCCCATATCCGAGCGATACTGAGCGCTGAAGTCGATGCCGCTAACCTTCACTCCATCTTCGTTGCAATAGCGCGAAGCCACTTCGGGCTGACCAGCACCTGGCGTATAGTCGGCATAATCTTCGGTTGTGATGCGCTTATCATAGTTATTATAATAGCCCATCAGGGTGAAACTATATTGTCCGTCAAAGAAACCACTACTTTTGATGCGACCATAATGTTCGAAAGCAAGGTTGAAGTTATTGCTCTTCTCTGGTTTCAAATCCGGATTGCCATATATCATCTGCATGCCTGCCATATCGAAGTTCATATACATCTCCTTGAGGGTTGGCGAACGGAATCCACCTGCATAGTTGGCACGAATGGAGAAGCCATTCCACTTTGTCATCAGAGCCAAACGAGCAGTTGTGGCATTTTGTTTTGATGCCGAGAAATAGTCATGGCGAAGACTTGCCACAATGTTCAACCACTTCAATGGATTGTAGTCGAACTGCGCAAAGGCGTCGCAAGAGTTTTGACTATGTGAAGCATTGTCGGCAAACTGATATGTGGTGAGATAGTCGTTTAGGAAATCAGCACCAAGGGTAAGGGTGTTGTTGCCAAACACGTGGGAATAGAGCGCACGCAGAGTGTTCTGACGGTTGGTATAGTCGTGGTCGTGGGTGCGCACATCGTTGACGTAGCGCACTTTATCGTATTGGTCGAAGCCATACGAAACCTCAAGGTTGTCATTCTCTGAAAGCGTCATCACCGACTTCAGTCCTGCAGAATAATCCTTGTAGTGGTCGTCGTAGTTGCTGCGATTGCTGATACGAGCAAAATATCCACCACGGCCAATGAGCTTCACCTTGTTAGAAAGCTTATAGGTGAGTCGCTCCTTCACATTGAAGGTTTCGCCACCATAGATATGCAGAATATTCGATTCGGTATCGAAAGGACTGGTTAGCGTCACCTCGTCGGATGTGGTGCGCTGAATGCTGGTCTGCGAATTCCATTTGCCTGCATTGAAACTGAACGAACCGCCATGGCGCCACTCCTTATTAAAGTTGTTGTAGCGAGTGTTGACGTTGGCAGTCCAAGGCTCTGAGTTTTCGCGCGAAATGATATTTACCACACCTGCCACAGCATTAGCACCATACAAAGCCGAGGCAGCACCTTTCACTATTTCTATTCTGCCCACGTTTTCGAGACTTAGTCGGCTA
>HF993961.1:0-3855 GCA_000436915.1 Prevotella sp. CAG:1092
TTGAAAAAGTTTTACCGGACAGCAATAATATCAAAAGAGTCACAATCCTCTTTTACAATAGCCATCTTCTTTTTTGTTTTCTTCTCTGCTTTTTGAGCTAAAGCTTCAAAGTCCAAAGTGTTAGCAGAGGCTGCTTGAACGGTTTTTCTTGCACGAGCATATTGTTCATACGTTTCGTGTATGAACTCAATAGCCTCACTCTCCAAAAGGAACATCATATCTTTGTTGCGCTCTAATACAGCCTCAACATCAACAGGTTGCAATATCAAGTGTTGTGCAGCTGGTTGCAAAATAACCGTTGCTGCATCATAGATATTGGCACCTTTGGCTTCGAAAACCAACTCACCCTTATAATAATACTGCTTATTGATAGCCCAAAGGAGAGGTTCCTCACAATGAGGATATTTCCAACCAAGTTTGTCTAATCCTAAGAGATCAAGTTCTTCATAGAACACGGGTCTTGGAGATGTACCCAATACACCTTCTACTATACGTGAGTGCAACCTCACTCCATTCACATCCTTGTCCCATGTAACTTTATACACTTGGAGTTTCCTTTCTTTTAAAGTTATATCCGTAGAAGTCCCAAGTGCGGATGTTCATACATTATGCTAGACCTACTATATACGAAAAAAGCGAGGACTTCGCTTCGTCCATCCCCAATCGTAGGCCTTCGCACTGCCCTTGCTGTTGAGACGGACAATGCAGAAAGCCCACGCTATGGTATATAAAATTCCGCATACGAATATATATGACGTACATGATACCATAACATAGAGCTACGGTATATATACGTCGATTCGCAGCAGGATATAAAAATACACCTACCGTGAGCATTCACTCATTGCCACACCTGCTAACAGCTAGTAAAGTTGCGAAGTTTACGATTGCGCAGATGAGCGTAAGCAAACGCTCTATTCCATAAAAGTCACACCCTCCCACACAGCCCTATGGGCTTTCTGCAAGAGAATGCAACTGCAAATATAGTAATTATTATTGAGGAATACAACATCAACAACGTTTTTTCACCCATTTCAGCATTTTTATTTTCAAAAACTAAGAAGTAATGTAGATTTTTTACTAACTTTGGGACATCAAAAGAACATAGAATGGAGGGCGAAGCATAAAATGTTTCGTATGCAACGAATATTAGATAACTATAACGCTGCAAAAGATTGAATCGGTTAGGGATATTAATTGCGGCTTTCGTTCAACAGCTGTTGAACGGATAAGTATATTAATATAAATGGCAAAGTATAACAGCTTCTACAACCGTTCAACAGCTGTTGAACGAAAGAGGAAATAAATACAATTATGGTTCACACTAAATAATACGGACAATTAAAATAGTTAATTATGGCAATAGATATAGAATGGCAGGCAAAACCTGCTCTACAACAAGGAGATGGCGACAAGCCAAAACTCTTTCCACGAAAGGCTAATGTTGCGGTGGCGGATGAAAATCTGCTGGCTAAAAAGCTTGCTGCTCATAGTGGAATTTCAACGGGCGTAGCACTGGCTGTGCTCGAAGATATGGGAGAAATTATGGGCGAATTGTTGCGAGAGGGCAAAGATATAAATATATCGTCGTTGGGGCGCTTTAGCTTGTCCATTGGTTGCGACGAGGATGTTTATTCTGATACAAAAAATAGTCAACAAAAAGTGGCTGTGCGTGGTGTCAGATTCCAAGCGAACAAGGAATTGATGGAGGTTGTTGGAGAACCTACTTTCCGTGAGGTTGCTCGAAATGCCGATATTGTTGCAACATCGGTTGATGCACTGATTCCACTACTCAACGAGTATTTCAAAACGCACTCCCATATCACTCGTGCCGAATTCGAAAGCACATTTAATCTGAAACGAACTACTGCTTTTACACGTTTGAAAGAACTTGAAGAAATGGGAGTAATCAAACAAGAAGGCGCCGGCAAGGATACTAAATATATAAAGGCTTAGTTTTCGCATAAATAAAACTAAGCGTACACATTTATATATACAATCAGAACTTTTAACCCCAACATCATACGACATGGAACTAAACAAAACTATTATGACAATCGGACTGACTACGGCTTTGCTACAAACGCCTGTCGCTGGTGGTGCACAAAATGCAGAAGGAAACGGATGCAAGCACAACAAGAAGAATTGTAATCAGAACATGAAGAATTGTAATCAAAACCAGCTGCTCATGGCGAGTGCCCTACCCTTTGGCGCTCCCGACTTTAGCAGAATAAAAGAGGCTGACTATCTGCCGGCTATTGAGGCTGCGATAAAGGCGCAGAGAGCTAACATAAAAAGCATCGTGGAATGTAAAGAGAAACCTACGTTTAGGAATACTATCTTGGCTTACGAGAATAGCGGAGTGTTGCTGGAGAGTATCTCTAACGTGTTTTTCGGACTGTGTAGCGCTGACAAAACGCCTGGCATAGCGGAAACGGAGATGAAGGTGATGCCGATGCTCATAGAGTTGGAAAACGAGGTGGCGTTTGACAAGAAATTGTTTGAGCGTGTGAAATATGTCTACGACAACGAGTATGCTAAACTCAAAGGCGAAGACAAACGACTGACGGAGGAGGTGTACAAGGGGTTTGTGCGCTCGGGAGCTATGCTCAGCGCCGAGAAGATGGCGAGGATGAAGGAGATAAACTCAAGGATTTCGAAATTGCAACAGGACTGGGGCAACTTGCTGCCTGAGGCTACCAACAATGCGGTGGTATGGGTGGAGAGCAAGGCTGAGCTGGCTGGTCTGAGCGAGGCTGACATAGCGCAATGCAAGAAGGATGCTGAGAGCCGTGGCGGCAAGGCGGAATATTGCATCGTGATAATAAACACCACTCAGCAGCCGATATTGGCGAGCCTGGAGAACAGGGAGCTGCGCAGAAGGGTGTATGAGGCGAGCATTCATCGTGCCGACGGCACTCGTGAGGGGTACAACACTTTCCCTTTGGTGGTGGAGATAGCGAAGCTGAGGGCTGAGAAGGCTAAGCTGATGGGGTATGACACGTATGCTGATTTTTCGCTCGAGAAGACGATGGCGAAGAATGCCAAGAATGTGGACGACTTCTTGAAGCAGCTGATAGCGGAGTATGCGCCTAAGGCGGATGCGGAGACGCGCGCCATTGAGGAGTATGCGCAGAAGGCTGAGGGCAAGGACTTCAGGTTGCAGCCTTACGACCGTTTCTACTACTCGGCAAAGATGAAGAAGGAGTTGCTGAACATCAGCGACGAGGAGATAAAGCCTTATTTCAATCTTGACAGCGTGGTGGAGAGAGGTGTGATGTATGCTGCACACAGGGTGTATGGGCTGAACTTTAAGCGCCTGGAGGGTATGCCTACGTATCATGCCGACATGAATGTGTATGAGGTGAGCGACGCTAATGGCAAACCGATAGCGCTATTCTACAACGACTACTTCCGCCGACCTACGAAGCGTGGTGGCGCATGGATGAGTGCGTTTGTGAAGCAGAGTAGAAATCGCGGACAGAAGCCTATTATATATAATGTGTGCAACTGTGCCAAGGCGCCTGAGGGTAAGCCTACGTTGCTGACTTGGGACGAGGTGTGCACGCTGTTTCATGAGTTTGGTCATGCGCTGCACGGCATGTTGTCGGACTGCGAATACAACACGCTGTCGGGAACGGCTGTGGCTCGCGACTTTGTGGAAATGCCATCGCAGTTTAATGAGTCGTTTGCTGCCATTCCGGAGATTTTCGACCACTATGTGCGCCACTACGAAACGGGCGAGGCTATGCCGGCTGACCTTAAGGAGCGAATGCTGAAGAGCATAAACTTCCAGACGGCTTATTCGCTGGGCGAAAACTTGGCTGCCACTTGCCTGGATATGAAGTGGCATAG
>HF993961.1:3909-5697 GCA_000436915.1 Prevotella sp. CAG:1092
GAGGCTGCGGACTTTGAGCGCAAGGCTTTGGAGAGTGTGGGACTGATGAATGTGCAGATTCCGCCTCGCTACTCTACTTCGTATTTCAACCATGTGTGGGGTGGCGGCTATGCTGCGGGATATTATAGCTATCTGTGGACGGAGGTGTTGGCGGTGAATGTGGCTGACTACTTCGCCAAGCATGGTGCGCAGGATCCTGCTGTGGGCAGGGCATTCCGCGAAAAGGTGCTGAGCCGTGGCAACACTAAGGACCAAATGGAAATGTTTACCGACTTCACGGGAATGAAGTCTCCTGATGCCAGAGGATTGCTGAAAGCAAGGGGACTCTGAGAGTGTCGCACACGGATTACACGGACAACACGGATGGAGCCTAACTCGGCTCTGCAGCTGGAGTTTTTAAAGAACACGAATCGTGCTAATCTAACGAATGTGGATTAAAATCGCAAGCAGGGAACGCAAGCTGCAGAGCCCAGAGGGCTCATTCGTGTCATTCGAAAAATTCGTGTTCGTAAAAACTCAAGCTGTTCGTGGTTTAAAAGAACACGAATCGTGCTAATCTAACGAATGTGGATTATACCTCAAGCAAGCCATCCGATTAAAATCCATTTAAGTTCCGATGATAACTCCACGGCGCTAACTGCGAACTATGGGGCAAAGAAAACGTTGCTTAAAAAAACGCACAAAAAGTTTGCTTATTAAAATGGCATTTTATACTTTTCCCACAAAATATAAAATACCATTTTAATAAGCCTTGCCTGGAGGGCAATACACATCGCTTGAGATGTAAGTAACTGCGTACATACTCGGAACGATAGTGACGAGGATGTGCGCAGTTTTACTTGTAAGTAAGCAATAGCCTGGAAGGCTTTAACTTGGTCTTTCATTATGCAAGCATTCTTTCTGCAGTAAAACATAAGACACAAGCAAATAAGCGTTAGTTGGAGATATATGCTAAAGCTGAATGTTAAGGTAAAGCCTTCCAGGTAGTCATTTCGTTCTTCACTCTTCACTTCCATTGGATTCTTCACTCTTCTGTTGGCTTTCCCTTCGGTCACCGATTTTCAATTCTTCACTCTTCACTTATTATCAAACTTGAAGGAATAAGAATCCGAGCCACGAAGAGATTCGTAGCCAAGTTCACCAATCAGAATTGGGGTTTCCAACCAATTTAAATCACCAAAAATATAAAGTCTGTTCATCTGTTATTCCTTTTTAGAAGCCCGTTCACGATGTTTAAGAGCTAAATCTTGAAGGGCTCGCCCCATATCGTCTTTTTGTGCCAAGAGCAAAATATCATCATCCAGCTGCAAAGCATAGAGCACACGAAGATAGATGCCAATGGCAACCGTTGGCGCTCCTTTCTCTACCCTATTGATGGTTACAGGCGAACATGTGGCACGTTCAGCAACCTGAGCAATACTCAAATTACGACGCAAACGAGCAAGCCTGATTTGCTCGCCTACAATCTGCATTTTCTGCTCCAATTTGCGTGGGAGCTTAGTTCCCATAGTCGTTTTAACCATAATTCTACATTTAATTACGTGTGCAATTATAATACTTTTTATTCATTTTATGATAGGTTACAAACAAAACTATTGTTTTTTTAATCCCATTTTGTTTTTTTCCGAACCTTTGCAATCGAAGGCTTTGCTGAAGGCTGAGATAGGTAGTGGCAAAGCCGACACATACATATAAAGACGTTTATTGCAAAAATATGTCACATGAATAAATCCATACTTCACGCTTTTGATGTAAAGTTTTACCCCAATTCGGGATAAAATAGCGA
Organism: Prevotella sp. CAG:1092; assembly: GCA_000436915.1. Classification (GTDB taxonomy): domain Bacteria; phylum Bacteroidota; class Bacteroidia; order Bacteroidales; family Bacteroidaceae; genus Prevotella. The sequence goes on from HF993961.1 coordinate 5,696, forward strand.
TT
>HF993962.1 GCA_000436915.1 Prevotella sp. CAG:1092
CAGTTACCTGCTACAATTTTCTTTCTCATTTTCTTTTTGCGTTTAAATAAATTGAATATGATAGTTGAATTCTCTTTCTTCTTTAGCCATTTCGTCCATGCCCATGTGCGGTCGGCAAGGGTGAGAACGGATAGTGGCAATATAAACCACAGTATCACGATGAATACTTTTTGTGGTGCCGACTTCTGGTTGGCATTCTGCTTCTCCAGATTTGCGAGTGTCACTCCAGGCTGTCCTACGTCGGGCAAGTTGTTGTGGCTCCATTTACCCACAATCTTCGAACCTTTCAGCATCAGTAGTCCTGGATTGCTGCGCACGATAGTCTTCAGCGTTGTCTCGTCGGTAGTAAGGAACGGATATTCCGCACCTGTAATGTCTTGCCAATGTTGACGTCCCTTGTCTGCACTTGCTGTTAGACAATAGAATGGAATGTCGTTTTCCTTTGCATATTCGTATATCTGGTCAATCTCGCCGAAGTTAGAGTCGTCGGCATTTTCCAGATGTGGTGATATCAGCAGGAATGTATATCCTTTATGTTCAAGGATGTCTGCCGTTATGTCGTTGCCTTCGGCATCTTCCATGTTGAAATCATGGATAGGTGGCACATAGCCTTGCTTCGTCTGAACCGTCTTCGAGTCAACGAAAGTCCAAGTAGAGTCGGGATAGTTGTCGATGGTGAATGTTTGCTTCTTGCCATCTTTCTCCAACACGAATGTTGTCTCAAACTCTGGTTGCTCAGCTCCTTCTGGTATTTCCATTCCTTTCGCTATGTCTGCACCTATATAATAAGGTCGGAAGTCGAAAGGTGGAAGCAAATACAGACTCAGTATTGACGATACGATACTAAACAGTACTGTATAGTTGACGGCTATCCATTGAGCAGGGCGCGATATGAATCGCACCATCTTCTGCGGATATATGAATAGCATCACCGAACAAGCCAAAAGCACAATGTTCTTGATGAGCGTCTCTACGTTCGTAAGTATTATCGCATCGCCGAAGCATCCGCAATCGGATACAGGATTTGCTATCGCAATCCAAACTGTGATGGCAGTCATCATTGCCATAAAAGCCAACATCAGTTTCGATGTTGCATGCCGACGCATAGCGAAGAGAGTAAAGATACCCATCGAAAACTCTACAGCCGCCAGTCCTATAGCCATGATGAGCGTAAGCCAGTCGGGTATGAAGCTCGCCAACCCTAAAGCCTCAAGATAATCATGTATCTTGTATTGAGAACCTAAAGGGTCTGTAGCCTTTACATATCCAGAGAATATGAAGGTCAAGCCAAGAATAGCCCTACATATATTTACTAATATTGCAAGCATCCCTATGTTAGCTTTCCTTAGTCTTTATAGCTCCAAACACAGAATAGTTTATGATGTCCATATAGTTGGAATCAATGCCTTCTGATACCAGAGTTTGTCCGTTGATATCCTCAATCTCCTTCACTCTCTGTATCTTGGTAAGAATGAAATCAGTATACGACGATACGCGCATATCGCGCCAAGCCTCGTCGTAGTCGTGGTTTTTCTTTATCATCAAGTCGAGAGCCTCTTTAGCCTTTTCGTCATACATAGCCAAGGCATCCTCAGGAGTGATGTCCACCTGGTCGGCAAATCCCTTTTCTATCTGTATCAAGCCTACAATACCATAATTGATAAGAGCTATGAATTCAGGGCGTATGCCTTCGCCCACCAGCGACACCTGCTTTATCTCCAAAGAGCGAATACGCTTTGCTTTGATGAATAGCTGGTCGGTAAGCGACGATGGTCTAAGTATTCGCCACGAAGCTCCATAGTCGTGGAGTTTCTTGGCAAACAAGCTACGGCATTCTGCCATAACATCCTTAAACTGCTGTTCTGTATCTTTATTTTCCATAATGTGGGTGCAAAGTTAGTGATTATAATTGAGATATGGCACGCCGAAGGCGAATTTTTCATTTCTGCTTCATGCGCACGGCTCTCACTATGGCACATTGTGTGTCGTATCTCACTTGCAGCGAGTCGCGCTTTAGTCTCAGCTGGTTGCGTGTGGCAATATCTGTAGCGGCATTCATTTGTGCTATCACCACCTGCAATGCAGAGTCGGTAACGGCGATGTCTTGTTGTGCAAGCTTGATGTTCGCATCTTGCCACAGAGTCAGCGACTTCTTTCTCAGCTCTATAGCCTTAGGGTATTTTTCTCTCAACACCTTTATAGAGTCGAGTGTAGCCTGATAGTTGCCTGCCTGATATAGGTTTTCTATCTCAGAATATAGCGACTGCGCCTTGTCTTCTTCTTTATTACCACAGCTTGCCAACGTGAGCAAAGCCATAGCCACAATAGCAATGTTTGTTTTCATAATGTGGCAAAGTTAGCAAAAAAAATGATAAATGCCATCATCAAAGAGCATTTTTGACCAATTATATATTATTACTTGCAGATTTTTATGTAATTTTGCACCTCCAAAAGTATTTTGATAATGAGAAACCTTACTAATGCCCAATTGGCAGAACTCCTTGATAAAGATATTTTCCATAAGATTTCACAAGCCGCTGACTCGCTTGGTATGGAATGCTATGTAGTAGGTGGATATGTTCGCGACCTATTCCTTGAGCGCCCTTCCAACGATATCGACGTAGTGGTAGTGGGAAGTGGAATTCAGGTGGCAACAGCTCTAAAAGGTATTCTTGGCAAGAAGGCTCATATTTCTGTATTTAAGAATTTCGGTACAGCACAAGTTAAATACAAAGACACAGAGGTGGAATTTGTGGGTGCACGAAAGGAAAGCTACACTCACGACTCGCGCAAGCCTATCGTCGAAGACGGAACTTTGGAAGACGATCAAAACCGTCGCGACTTCACCATCAACGCTCTTGCCGTATGCTTGAATGGAGATAGATTTGGCGAATTGGTAGACCCCTTTGATGGCGTCTACGATATGGAAGACGGCATCATAGCCACTCCGCTCGATCCAGACATCACTTTCTCCGACGACCCTTTGCGAATGCTTCGTTGTGTGCGTTTTGCCACTCAGCTCAACTTCACTATAGAGCCCGAAACCTACGAGGCGTTGGGCAGAAATGCTCATCGACTAAAGATTATCAGCGGAGAGCGCATACAGGAAGAGCTAAACAAGATAATGCTTTCTTCTCACCCAAGCAAGGGCTTCTATTATCTCAGAGAGTCGGGACTGCTCGACCTTATTTTGCCTGAGCTTGTGAAACTCGACATCGTTGAAGAACGCAACGGACGAGCACACAAAAACAACTATCTTCACACCCTCGAGGTGCTTGAGAATGTTTGCAAGCATAGCGACAACCTGTGGCTTCGTTGGGCTGCTCTGCTCCACGATATTGGCAAACCACGTAGCAAACGTTGGGAACCTGCCATCGGATGGACATTCCACAACCATAATTATTTAGGTGCGAAGATGGTGCCTGAGATATTCCGCAGGCTGAAGCTTCCGATGGATGCAAAGATGAAGTATGTGCAAAAGATGGTCGACCTCCACATGCGTCCTATCGTTATTGCTGACGAAGAGGTTACGGATAGTGCTGTGCGCCGACTAATGAATGATGCTGGCGACGACATCGACGACCTTATGACTCTTTGCGAAGCCGATATTACCAGCAAGAATAGCTTGCGCAAACAGCGCTTCTTGGATAATTTCCGCATTGTTCGTGAAAAGCTTGCCGACCTCAAAGAGCGTGACTACAAGCGATTGTTGCAGCCATGCATAGATGGCAACGAGATAATGGAGATGTTCAACCTCAAGCCTTCTAAGGAAGTTGGAGAGTTGAAGAAAACTCTAAAAGATGCTGTTCTCGACAATGTGGTTGAGAATGAGCGCGAACCTTTGATGAAGTTATTAATGGATAAAGCAAAAGAGATGGGACTTTCATAAGTCTCATCTCTTTTGCTTTTGCTTTAATTTGTAGCGTATTTTCTTGATAACTGCAATAAAAAACCTATCTTTTAGCAGAAATTGATGATTATTGGTATGGTTGTTTGATAAGCTGCTTTCTTTCAGTGATTTAGCAGACTTCGTTTGCTGTCGAAGTTATGTTTCTATCAATCATGCTTACTGTCAAATGTATCTTTGCTTTCTATCAAATCTGTTTTTGCTTTCTATCAAATGTCAATATGATAGCTGTCAAATGTAATTTAATTTATAGTTTACTATATATACGATTATTCATATTTATAGTTCTTTTTGTCTTTTCGCTACAAGTTTGCCAATTATTCGTTTTTATCTTTTATATAGTTTTGTAACTACTCGTAATCTTTGTTAAAAAACTAACTGAATTATGTTAGTTTTCCACTATTGTTGTTAACTTTGCACTCACAAAAGCAATAATAGTCTTTAGACTATAGCTGAAAGTATAGGAAAAGAGTCAACTATTTACACCTTATTAATATATATACTATGACAAATGAGCTATGATTGTTCATTGTTACTTGTCGTGTATATATGTCGATATCTATAAAGAGGAAAGATTCGAAAATATTAATATAATTATAACAATTAGGTATGAAAACAACAAAGATGTTAATGATTGCGGCTCTCGGCGCAGTGCTCGCATCGTGTGGAAGCAAATCGGGTGGCGGCAAGCCAAACTTTGCAGACAACGAGTATGCAGTTAGAACCGTTGAGGCTCAGGGAACAGAGTTGCAGACCACTTATCCTGCAACTATCAAGGGTATCCAGGATGTTCAGATTCGTCCAAAGGTATCTGGTTTTATCACTAAAGTTTGTGTACATGAAGGTCAGACCGTAGGCGTTGGTCAGCTTCTTTTTGTTATCGACAACGAAACTTATCAGGCACAAGTTCGCCAGGCTAAGGCTGCGGTAAATACAGCTAAGGCACAGCTCGCAACTTCTAAGCTTACATACGAGAACTCTAAGCAGCTATATAATAATAAGGTTATTGGTCAGTTCGAGCTCTCTACTTCTCAGAACAATTATTCTACAGCAAAGGCATCTCTCGCTCAGGCGCAGGCTGCTCTTGCTTCTGCCGAAGAGGCTTTGAGCTTTTGTTATGTAAAGAGCCCTGCAGCAGGTGTTATCGGTTCTTTACCTTACAAGGTAGGTGCTTTGGTTAGTGCTTCGAGCCAGGAGCCTTTGACCACAGTTTCTGATATTTCTACTATGGAGGTTTACTTCTCGCTCACAGAGAAGGATATGATTTCTCTTACCAAGAACGCTGGTGGTATGAAGGGTGCTCTCTCTGCATTCCCGGAAATCAAGCTCCTGTTGGCTGATGGCACCATCTACAACCACCCAGGAAAGGTTGTTAAGGCAAGTGGTGTTATCGATGCTGCTACTGGTTCTGTTTCGCTTATCGCACACTTCGCTAACCCAGAGCATACTCTCCGCAGCGGTGGTTCTGGTCAGATTGTAATCCCTACTTTGGCAAGCAACTCTATCATCATTCCTCAGGAGGCTACCTCTGAGGTTCAGAACAAGAAGTTTGTTTATGTAGTTGGCAAAGACAACAAGGTTAAGTATACCGAAATTCAGGTTAACCCACAGGATGATGGTAAGACATACATCGTTACTGCAGGTTTGAAGGTTGGCGACCGCTACGTTTCTAAGGGTATTACTTCGCTTACCGACGGCAAGGAAATCAAACCTATCTCTGAGGCTCAGTATCTCAAGAAGATTGAAGATGCTGCTAAGCTCGCAGAAAAGCAGGGCTCAGCAAAGGGATTTGCTGATGCTATGGGCAAGAAATAATTAGTGAAGAATGAAGAGGGAAGAGTGAAGAATCAAAATGATTTGGTGCTTAAAGCTCTTGCATCTTCAATCCTAACCATATAATAATAAATCAAATGACATTTACAAACTTCATAAAGCGCCCAGTACTTTCGACGGTGGTTTCCATCTTCTTCGTACTGTTAGGTACCATCGGTATCATCTCGCTCCCTATTGAGCAGTATCCTGATGTGGCTCCTCCTACCATTTCGGTGCGCACAACATATACTGGTGCTGATGCACAGACTGTGCTCAACTCCGTGATTACTCCTCTTGAGGAGAGTATCAACGGTGTGGAGAACATGACATACATGACTTCTCAGGCCACCAACGATGGTTCGGCTTCTATCACCGTATACTTTAAGCAGGGTTCCGACCCTGATATGGCTGCCGTAAACGTTCAGAACCGTGTTTCTCAGGCTCAGGCTTTGCTTCCTGCCGAAGTAACTCGAGTTGGTGTAACCGTTAACAAGCAGCAGACTTCTAACGTTATCATGTATACTCTTACCACAGAGGATGGACGATATGATGACGAATTCCTTACCAACTACAACGATATCAACATAGTTCCTGCATTGAAGCGTGTAAGTGGTGTGGGTGCTGTGCAATCGCCTGGTATGAAGACATATTCTATGCGTATATGGCTTCAGCCTGATAAGATGAAGCAGTACAACCTTATCCCTTCTGACGTAAGCGCAGCTTTGGCTGAGCAGAATATTGAGGCTGCTCCTGGTAAGTTTGGTGAGCAGAGCGATATGGCTTACGAGTATACTATGCGCTATAAGGGTCGTCTGAAGACTGCTGAGGAGTATGGCGATATCATCATTCGCAGCGATGCTAATGGTCAGACTCTTCGTTTGAAAGACGTTGCTAAGGTAGAGCTTGGTGGTTTGATGTATAGCGTTGGTATGAAGAACAACGGTCAGCCTTCTGTAATGGCTATGGTACAGCAGATTGCTGGTTCTAACGCTACACAGATTGCTAAGGACGTAAAGGCTGAGCTCGAAAAGCAGGCTAAGTCGTTCCCTCCTGGTGTAGAATATAAGTTGAACTACGACGTTACCGACTTCCTCTTCGCATCTATGGAGGAGGTTATCTTCACCCTCATCATCACTATGTTGTTGGTGTTCGCTGTGGTTTACATCTTCTTGCAGGACTTCCGTTCTACTCTCATCCCTATGATAGCCGTGCCAGTAGCGTTGCTCGGTACATTCCTCTTCCTTTGGGTGTTCGGCTTCTCTATCAACTTGCTGGTACTTTCTGCATTGTTGCTGGCTATTGCCATTGTGGTCGACGACGCCATTGTGGTTGTTGAGGCTGTGCATGCCAAGCTCGACCAAGGATATAAGTCGGCTCTTACCGCATCTATCGATGCCATGAACGAGATTACTGGTGCTATCATCTCTATTACCTTGGTAATGGCAGCCGTGTTCGTGCCTGTATCGTTTATGGGTGGTACAAGTGGTGTGTTCTATCGTGAGTTTGGTGTTACCATGGCTGTGTCTATTCTTATCTCAGCCGTCAACGCGTTGACTCTTTCACCAGCTCTTTGTGCTATCTTCCTTAAGCCTCACGAAGGTGAGCACGAGAAGAAGATGTCTGTGATAGATCGTTTCCATGCAGGTTTCAACTATCAGTATGAGAAGATTCTCGAGAAATATAAGAAGGGTGTGGCTAATGTCATCCACCATCGTATTCTTGCAGGTGTTGCCGTAGCTGTGGGTATCCTCGCTATGTGTGTTACTATGGCTACCACCAAGACTGGTCTTGTGCCTGATGAGGATACAGGTGTTATCTTCTGTACTGTTTCTATGGCTCCTGGTACAAGCCAAGAGCGTACAAAGGTTGTCATCGACCAAATTGACAAGATGCTTGCTAACAACCCTGCGATTAAGAACCGTGAGCAGTTGCTTGGTTACAACTTTATCGCTGGTCAGGGTTCCGACCAGGCTACCTTCATCGTTAAGCTTAAGTCGTTCGAAGATCGTCCAGCTGGTTTCTTCTACAACCTCTCTGGTTTGTGGCAGGGCGATGGTATCATGCGATTCTTCGTCAACCCTATGTCGTATACCTCGGTACTCGGTATGATCTATAAGCAGACTGCCGAAATCAAGGATGCTCAGATCTTGGCGTTCGCACCACCTATGATTAGCGGTTTCGGTGCTACCAACGGTATCACATTCTCTATGCAGGATAAGACTGGTGGCGACCTTAACAAGTTCTTCGAGATTACTAAGAACTATCTTGCTGAGCTTAACAAGCGTCCTGAGATTGCTACTGCTATGACTTCTTACAACCCTAACTATCCTCAGTATATGGTGGATGTTGATGTTGCTAAGTGTAAGCAGAATGGCATCAGCCCTCAGACTGTATTGTCTACACTTCAGGGATATTATGGTGGTCTTTATGCTTCCAACTTCAACTCATACGGTAAGCTCTACCGTGTAATGATTCAGGGAACTGTAGGCAGCCGTAAGAACCCGGCAACTCTTACCAATATCTATGTGCGCACTCCTGCGGGCATGGCTCCTATCAGCGAGTATTGCTCTTTGCGCCGTGTATATGGTCCATCTAACGTCAACCGTTTCAACCTCTTCACCTGTATCAATGTCAATGCTACTGCAGCAACAGGCTATTCTTCAGGTCAGGCTCTTCAGGCTGTTGAGGAAGTTGCAGCACAGGTGCTTCCTACCGGTTATGGTCTCGACTATTCTGGTATGACACGTTCGGAGCAGGAGTCAAGCGACTCTACAGCTATCATCTTCGCCCTCTGTTTGGTATTCGTATACTTGATTTTGTCGGCACAGTATGAGAGCTACATCCTTCCGTTGGCGGTTATCCTCTCAATACCATTCGGTTTGGCTGGAGCGTTCATCTTCACCAACCTCTTCGGTCACTCTAACGACATCTACATGCAGATTGCGCTCATCATGCTTATCGGTTTGTTGGCTAAGAATGCCATCCTTATCGTACAGTTTGCCCTTGAGCGTCGTAGAACGGGTATGGCGATACGCTATTCTGCCATCCTTGGTGCTGGTGCTCGTCTGCGTCCTATCTTGATGACTTCTTTGGCTATGATCATCGGTTTGTTGCCATTGATGTTTGCATCTGGTGTAG
>HF993963.1:0-1735 GCA_000436915.1 Prevotella sp. CAG:1092
TGTGAGTATGTCGCACACGGATAGCACTGAGGGCACGAATGGGAGCTTAACTCGGCTATGCTGCTTGATTTTTAAACGAACACAAATAGGACGAATCTACACTCTAAGTGGATGTTAACTTATTGTTTGCGACCTTTACCAAATAGTTCTGAATGGGAACCTAAACGGACAAGTTCTATTATATCGTGTTCCTTGTCAAACCATATTAATAGAGTGTCACTTTCTATATGACATTCCACATAATTCTTCCAATTGCCTTTCAAGGGATGCGGATTATACTCTTCGGGTATATCTTTTCCATCTGCTAAAAGCATAACAACATTCATAAGCGTCTTAATAAATTCTTTATCATTTTTGAAACGCTTATAGTCCTTCTTGAATTGTGAGGTCTTACGAATTTCTTTCAAAACGCCTATTCTTCCATTGATGCCATAAAGCTATCTATGCTATCTAAGCGGACGATGCCTGCATCGTGTCCGCTTTCTGCTTCTTTATTTTTATAACTACAATGATTAATATATCTACAATTTTTGATTTTCTAAAGTATTGCCTTGGGGATAAGGTTGATATGAGCAGGGTGGTTGCTGGGATGGACTGGCAGCTGCTGTATGTGTTTGCTTCGAAGCAGGCATTGCTTGGATTTTGTTTTGATGGTATTGAACGACTGGGAAAGGAGTTTCCTGAGGAGTTGAAGCAGAATCCGGTAAGAAGGGATGTGCTGATGATATGGATGGCTAAGGCGCAGCAGATTCGCAGGATGAATATGAATGTGAATGGGGTGGCTGCTAAGGTGTATAGACAACTGACGCAGGATGGTATGGCTTGCTGCATATTGAAGGGGCAGGGGAATGCTCTGATGTATGGGAATCCTTATTCTCGTAATCCTGGGGATGTGGATGTATGGCTGAATGCTCCTCGAGAGGTGATAATGGAGTATGGCAGAAGGAATTTCGACTTGGAGGATGATATTAGGTATCAGCATCTGGAGACTACGGTGGATGGGGTACCTGTGGAGTTGCATTTTACTCCTGCAGTGATGAATTGTCTGGTGTATAGTGGAAGACTACAGAAGTGGTTTAGGAGGAATGCGGACTTGCAGTGCTCGAATGTGGTTAGCTTGCCTGATGGGGCTGGCGAGATTGCTGTGCCTACAACGGCGTTTAATGTGGTTTATCAGCTGACGCATTTGTATCATCATTTCTTTGATGAGGGTATTGGATTGAGGCAGATGGTGGACTACTACTATGTTTTAGTGAAGAGTGAAGAGGGACGAGTGAAGAATCTAACGGCATTGCAGCGAGACCTGAAGCATTTGGGGTTGTGGAAGTTTGCTGGGGCTGTGATGTATGTGATGCATGTGGCATTGGGATTGCCTGAGGAGAGGATGATAAGGCCGATGGATGTGAAGCGTGGAGAGTTGCTGCTGTCTGAGATTATGAATGGTGGCAACTTTGGTAGGCACTATACTAAATATGGGGAGTTTACGAAGCAGAGCATGGGTAAGAAGTATTTCTTGAAGATATGGAGGAATATGCATTTCGTGAGGTATTATCCTGCTGAGGCTCTGAGTGAACCGATATTTAGGACGTGGCACTTTTTCTGGAGGAAGAGACAGAAAAGGTAAAAGAGTAAAAAGGTAAAAAGGGCTACGCTTTGCGGGAGAAACGGGAATGGATATAACTGCAGGGTAGGGGGATAAAAAAAGAAGCGGTTAAGAGTTGAAGAACTCTTAACC
>HF993963.1:1808-4862 GCA_000436915.1 Prevotella sp. CAG:1092
TGCCCCACTGGTGTTTGAGACCAGCGCGTCTACCGATTCCGCCATCTGGGCTTAATTGCGAGTGCAAAGGTATATATTTTTTCTGAATAAACAAAGTTTTCAGCTAAAAAAATACAAAAGTCTTGGCTGTTTCGTGATAAATGTGTACTTTCGTATGCGAAATTAGGGACTTTATGGGCTCTAATTAGTGAATTTAAGGTTGATAATAGCCTTTTGCCACAGAAATGTGGGGTATTAAGATTGATGAGTGAAACTTGAAAAACTAAACTTAACCGACTATGGCTACAGATAATAAGAATTATTATTGCGTGATACTTGCTGGTGGTAAGGGCAGAAGACTCTGGCCTTGCAGTCGTGAAAGCAAGCCAAAACAGTTTTTGGACTTCTTCGGTACTGGAAAAACTCAGTTGCAGCAGACGTATGAGAGGTTTCTCGATATTGTGCCTAAGGAGAATATTTATGTTTCTACATATTTAAATTATCGTGACTTGGTGCGTGAACAGCTGCCTGAGCTTAGTGAGGATCAGATTTTGGCTGAACCTATTTATCGTAACACGGCGCCAAGTTTGTCGTGGGCTAACCACAGAATTTCTCTCCTTAATCCTAATGGTTGTTTGATTGCTACGCCTTCTGACCAGATTGTATTTAATGAGGAGGCTTTCAAACGTAATGTGTTGGAGGGATTGAAGTTTGTTGATGGTAACAAGAGGTTGCTTACGATGGGTGTGAAGCCTACGCGTCCTGAGCCTGGGTATGGTTATATCCAGCTTGGCGATGGGGTGGAGAATAACTTCTATAAGGTGAAGTCGTTTACAGAGAAGCCTGATAGAAACTTCGCTAAGATGTTTATGGAGAGTGGCGAGTTTTATTGGAATACTGGGCTGTTCTTGGGCAACGTGAACTATCTGCGTGAATGTTTCGTGAAGTTTTTGCCTCCGGTGTTGCGCAACTTCGATAAGACTGAGGATGTGAATAGTCTTGAGGCTGAGAGAAGGTATATAATGGAGAATTTTCCTTCGTATCCTAACCTCTCTATTGATGAGGCTATATTGGAGAAGTCGGAGAATGTGTGTATGATGAGGTGCGACTTCGGTTGGGCTGATCTCGGCACATGGCATAGCATTTATGAGGTTATGCAGAAGAGTAAGGACGATAACGTGATCATTGACAGTGATGTGGTGTTGGATGATGCTAAGGGTAATGTGGTGAAATTGCCTAAGGGTAAGTTGGCTGTGATAAATGGTCTTGATGGTTATATCGTGGCTGAGGAGGACAACGTGCTGTTGATATGCAAGAAGGAGGACTCGTCGGCAATGGTAAGGAAGTTTGTGAATGAAGTGCAAATAAAGAGAGGCGAAAAGTTCGTGTAAGGGAGACGAACACGAGATTTGTCGTAGACCCACAGGTCAACGAGAAGTAATAGGGCGAATCGAATAGGTCTGTTGTCTCTGTTGCTTGAGTGGTTAAGGGAACACGAGATTTGTCGTAGACCCACTGACCAACGGGAAGTAATATCTCGAATGACACGAATAAGAGACCGAGGTCTCTGTTGCTGGAGACTTAAACGAACACGAATATCTCGAATGACACGAATAAGAGACCGAGGTCTCTGTTGCTGGAGACTTAAACGAACACGAATATCTCGAATAGCACGAATAAGGCCTGTGGGATTCTGCAGCGAACACGAGATTTGTCGTAGACCCACTGGCCAACGGGAAGTAATAGGGCGAATCTACACGAAGTTTTAGAAGTGTAAAAAGGAGGAAAAAAGGAGGAAAAAGTTTTTAAATGAAGGAAAGTTTGGCAGTATCGATTTAATTGCTTATCTTTGCAAAAGATAAAGCTGCGCTCGCAATTTGAGAGTAAATTCTCATTGCGCTCGCTTGCGCTATCTTCGCAAAAGATTCATACGAGTATAACAGGAGACGGAATTCCGACATTGACGTGATGTCGGAATTCTCGTTTTTTTTACACCACTCGATGAGGATGAAAGGAGATAAGGAAGATTACACATTATTAATATATATATAACCTAAGTAAAAAAACATTTTTAATTATGGCTTACATGTCACAAGAAGGCTACGACAAGCTCGTAGCAGAGCTACAGCAGCTCGAATCTGTGGAGCGCCCTAAGGCTTCTGCAGCTATAGCAGAGGCTCGCGACAAGGGTGACCTGAGTGAAAATGCAGAATATGATGCAGCCAGAGAGGCTCAGGCTCATCTCGAAGATAAAATCAACAAGATGAAACTCGCTATTGCGGAGGCTAAGATCGTTGACTTATCACGTCTGAGCACTGATGCTGTACAGATTATGTCGAAGGTGGAGATGACAAATCTCGCTAACCAGTCGAAGATGTCGTACACTATCGTGAGCGAGAGCGAGGCTAACCTCCGCGAAGGCAAAATTTCTATTCATACTCCTATCGCACAGGGATTGCTCAACAAAAAGGTGGGCGACGAGGTGGAGATAAAGATTCCTCGTGGTACCATCAAACTGCGCATCGACAAGATTTCGATTGCGTAAAATATATAGTGGATTCTTAAAAGATATACTATTATGACTATTTTCTCAAAAATCGTGGCTGGCGAAATACCAAGCTACAAGTGTGCCGAGAATGAGAAGTTTTATGCTTTCCTCGACATCAGTCCTTTGACGAAAGGACATACATTGGTGATTCCTAAGAAGGAGGTGGACTATATCTTTGATATGGAGGATGAGGACATCGCTGAGTTCCAGGTGTTCGCAAAGCGTGTGGCTAAGGCTATCAAGGCTGCTTTCCCTTGTAAGAAGGTGGCGCAGGTGGTGTTAGGCTTGGAGGTGCCGCATGCTCATATTCACCTCATTCCTATGCAGAGCGAGGCTGATGTTGACTTCCGTAAGGAGCATCTGAAGCTTGAGGCTGACGAAATGAAGGAAATAGCGGAGAAAATCCTTAAAGAATTTAAGTAAAAACGAAGAGCAGAGCTTTGCGTGAGTGATCGCACACGGATAGCACGAAGGACACGGATGGGAGCCTAACTCGGCTCTGCAGCTTGAGTGTTTAAGGGAACACG
>HF993964.1 GCA_000436915.1 Prevotella sp. CAG:1092
AACGGAAACAGGGTGAACGAATGGATTGACTATTTTAACGGAAAGGAAAAGTTAAAGGACATCGAGGAACTTGCGACGGTAGGAAACAACGACCTTTGCCCAGCTATCGAGTACGAACTTGGCAATGGAGGTGATGCGTCAAAGCTAAACGCAGTAAACCTTGATTTCTTCTACTGCTTTGAAATGAACCCAAACAACCCACCGAAGTTCGGAATTGGTGACACTACTGTTTATGTCCCCTCGCTGTATTCGTTTAATTACGGAAACGTACACTTCATATGCGTGAACTCCGAAATCACCGAGAAGACCGAGACTGACGTGTTTAATCTTGCAGATAAGAAAGGTGCTGTGTATGCTGAAATTAAAAAATGGTGTGAGAAGGACTTGACACTTAACAGCGGAAAGGTTTGGAATGTTGCATATTGCCATGAAATGCCATTCACCATTATCACACAAGCTGTTGTGAACAATAGGTTTGACAAGACAAAAGAACAAGGCAAACAGTTCAATACGTCATCAACACGTGGAGGAAGCCACCTTAATACTGTTACAACGGCTGACAACTCATATTGGTTCAGCAAGTTCTGTCAAACGCATGACATTAGGCTTGTTATGGGAGGCCACAAGCACACGCAAGCGGTTAGTTACCCATTGATTGAAACTGATGATAGCATGAACCCAACCATTCAAGTTGACACAACACTTCTGAATGAATTTAGCGGTGCCACAAGTTTGTCAGAGGTGACGAGCGGTGAACTTAAAGGAAGGAAATACCCAAACACATGGGTTACAAATGGTGTTGTCAATGATGATATTTCGGTTGAGGCGCATATTTGTAACTTTGAATTGGTTTCGAATATTACGGCTCCAGTTTATGCGATGTCGCAAGCGAGTGGATATAAACATACTTCCAACAAGGAACTTCCATCTCCTCACATTCCGTGGTTAAGGGGCTACTTTGGAGCCACAAATGAAGGAACTGTTGTAAACAATGGGCAAAGGGCTCCATTTTTCACAATATGGGACATAACTCCTTCCAAAATCGTAGGTAATGTAAGAAAATTAACAAACATCTTTGAATCAAAAGGTAAATTCAACATACAAATTCAAGGAGAAGCAATTAAAAATGGAACAGTATCTATTATTGAGGTGAACGGTTTCAAAGATGGTTCAGAGAATACTGATTTGCATTTGGAAATCAATAAATAATTTTGTAGTTAATTACAATTAATTTATGGCAATATATGCGAAAAAATACAATGAAAAACTTCAGAAGTGGGAGGTTGTGTCCCCCACTTCTGACAGCGACATTGTAGTATTGAATAACAATTATACCGATTCTGGCAACCCAGTTACTTTAAACAGTACGCTTAGCAAGATTAGCAGCGACATTGAAAAGCTTCAACGGAATGTTAGTTGGTTGGCAGAACACGGTGGAGGTGGCGGTGGCGGAAACGGTGGCACCCAAGGTAGCAATTACGCAATA
>HF993965.1:0-15073 GCA_000436915.1 Prevotella sp. CAG:1092
ATAAACAGATTAAAGCAGCAGAAGCAAGTATCAAAGCTTATGGTAACAATGTATCAAAAACTATAGACGTAATCCATAATCTCGGAACTTCATCGCTTGGAGATATTGAGAAGGCAGCCAGAGAGGTGCGTCGTGTTATGAAACAGGCGACAACTGTGGAAGAATACAACAAACTAAATAGATATCTTCAAGATTGCAAAGACCGCATGGACGAATTAAAGGCTTCGTCTATACAGTCTAAGAAAGAACTGCAAGCACTCGATCAAGCTGCTGATAATCTCAAGAACGTTTTAGGCAACATTAATGGCGCATCTCTTAATGAACTGACAGCTGCAGCTGCCTCGCTGCAACAAAAGCTTGGAGATATCAAACCAGATGATACCGCTTATCACGAGACTGCTGAAAACCTGTCTAAGATTAAAAATCGTATTCAGCAGCTTAATACCTCGCAGAAAGAGGCAAACCTAACCATAGATAAATATGACGAAGAGATAAAAGCTGCTACAAGATCCGTAACGGACCTTGCCAGAGAGAATAATCTGATAGATGCAACTCTCAAAAATATAAGTGGCTCGTCGCTACGTGACCTTCAGTATTCTCTTAAGATTGTAAACGAACGACTCGCTGATCAGAAGCAAGGAACTGCAGCATTCGAAGATCTGACGGACCATGCCAAGAAATTGAAAGCACAGATAGCTGCTATTAATGGAGAACAAGAGAAGTCAGAATCCCTCTTCGGTAAAACAGCCAACTTTCTCAATAAAAACTGGGGCGCAATAACTCAGACTATTGCAGCCTATTCAGGATTATCTTCTACCGTACGTCAGTCTGTGGCAGCCTATGCAAAGATGGAAGAGTCAATGGCTAATGTGCGCAAGTATACAGGACAAACCGATGAGCAAGTACATCAGATGAACGAAGACTTTAAGCGTTTGGATACTCGTACACCACGTGAGCAGCTCAACGAACTGGCTGGTTCTGCAGGTAGACTTGGCATTACCAACAAACAGATGATAGAAGAATTTGTTGACGGAGCTGATAAAATTAATGTCGCCCTTGGTGACGATCTTGGTAAAGGAGCTGTTGATAAGATAGGTAAACTTGCCCAGATGTTCGGAGAAGATAGGACCAAAGGCTTGCGTGGAGCCATGCTCGCTACAGGCTCTGCCATTAATGAACTTGCTCAGAATTCATCTGCTAACGCAGGCTATATAGTAGATTTCACGGCCGACCTTTCAGGCGTAGGTGTTCAAGCAGGAATGACACAGGCACAGATAATGGGCTTAGCATCAGCTCTCGATCAGAATATGCAGGAAGAAGCTACTTCTGCAACCGTATTCTCACAACTTATTACGAAGATGTACCAAGAACCTGCCAAATTTGCAAAGATTGCTGGTATGCAGGTTAAAGAGTTTACGAACTTGATGAGGACAAACGCTAACGAGGGTTTGATGACTTTTCTAGAAGCAATGAAATCTAAAGGTGGTTTTGACCAAATGGCACCTATGTTTGAGGCAATGAATCTCAATGGTACTCGCGCAGTGGGAGTTCTCTCAGCTGTTGCGTCACATCTTGATCAGGTAAAAACAGCTCAAGACCTCGCTACGAAATCGTATTCGAACGGTACAAGTGTAATCAATGAGTTCAATACTCAAAACACTACAGTTCAGGCAAATCTCGATAAGGCAAAAAAGCAATTTCAAGATCTAAATATTGAACTTGGTAAAAAACTGATACCTATATCAGCTTATGCCATCTCTACAATGAGTATTGCAATACGAACATTAGTAACATTAGTAAACTACGTTGCTAACAACGCAAAAGAACTTGCAGTGCTTGGTGTTGCCATTACTGTATGCACAGTACTGTGGTATAAAGAGACTATAGCTGTAAAGCTTAACACTTTGACGAAAGCTCTCAATATGGCAATGGACAAAGCACTTGTCTCAACACAAACTCTACTCAAAGCTTCACTTGTTGCATTAAGGGCAACATGGGCGTTGCTAACTAAGGGAGTACAAGGCTATATCGCGGTAATGAGAGCTGCGCGAATTGCCAGCCTAACTAACCCTTGGGCTGCATTAGCTACGGTTCTTACTGTAGTAGGCGTCGCTGTATATGGTACTGTAAAGGCGTTTAACTCATACAATGAAGCTCTTCGAAACAACTTGCAGGAAGTGAAAAACAGAAAAGCAGTATTGGAGCAAAATCAAGCATTAGAGAAAAAAGTGGCTGATGCGACTATTGACGAGCGTAGCAAAATAGAAATGCTCACCAAAATTATTCGCTCTAATGCGTATAGTATAAAAGAACGTAAAGCAGCTATAGTAGCTTTACAAAAAATGGTTCCAGAATATCATGCAAGTATATCTAAAGAAGGTAAATTGTATAATGAGAACAAAAAAGCCATTGAAGACTATGTTAAGAAATTGGAAGATGCAGCCATGGCTGAAGCAATATATGAGAAGAAGAGGGAGATTGCCAAAAAACGTCTTGAACTAAAAACGAAAGAAACAAAGATTAAAGGTTCGCTAAAAGCAGTTAAGGCGGAGAGGGAGGCTCATCCTAACATATATACAACAAAAAAAGTGTTCAGACCTGGAACTTCTCTCTATGACAAAGGTGGCTATATTCACATAGATAGCGATGCGCTAAAATCGAATAAGAAGCAAGGGTGGATACATACAAAACGCTTAGAGGCAGTAGTGAGTCAAGAAAAAGTTCTTGATGCAGAAGAAGCTGCTTTAAATAGAACCATAAATAGCAATAAGAACATAAAAAAAGTATTAACAGATATTATAAAAAAGGACGATGGCGGTACCAATACGACAAATGGGAATATAAATCTTTCATCTCTTCCTGGGTATACTAACAACACAAATAATACTGGAAGTACTGGCGACCCCAAAGAAGACAGGGAGGCTGCAGCTAAAAAACGTGAACAGGAGATGTCTGCAGAAACAAAAGCTGCATACGAGGCAGAACTACAGGCTGCAAAGGATAAGACAGAAAAAGAGCAGGCAGAAAACTTGTTAGCTTTCTCCCAGGGCGAGAAACTATATACAGAATATTTCGATGCTCGGCACGAGATAGCAGAACGTGGGTATCAAGCTCTTGAAGAGATATATCAGAAGTATGGAACAGACTACGGCCAGATGCAAGAGGAAATAGCTTCGGAGCAAACGGAACGTGAAAAAGATCATGTTAAGGCTAGGGTTCTTGACATAGAGGCATACCGCCAAAAATCTATAAATCAAGCAAACAACAAGTTTGAAGACCCTAAGTCTGATATGTATCACGATGAAGAAGCTCTGAACGAACGACTCTTTGAAATTGATATGACTGCTCTTGCAGACCGTAAGACTGCGCTTACTGAAGGGACAGAAGAATGGCTTAATGTGAGTGCAGAGATGACACAGAAGGAAGAAGAACGTGCTATCTATTTGAAGCAACGATATAACGATCTCCTGGCTCAATATCGTGCAGAGTGGGGGCGTAAAGATATTAAGGAGCAAGAAGATATTGCTCTCAAAGGTCTTGATTCATTGCACTCTAAAAAGCTATTGAAGGAAGAAGAGTATGAAGAGATGAAAAAGAAGATTCGACTTCACTATGCAGAACTTGAATCTTCTGAAAATCTTAAGAACTCTGCAGGGGAGCAATTTAAGCAGAATGTTCAATCAGCTTATAATACTGCTTCAAATAATGCGCAGGCGGATTATAGCGACAAGCATCCTAACGGCCTCAATGTCGGCAACTTGATAACCTCTGATATTGACATATACAAGTCTACTCTTGATAATATTAAGAGCATGGAAACAGAGGGTGTTATCAGTCATCAAGAGGCTATGGCTGCCATGTCGGAAGCGACTGCAAATATGTGTAATAATCTTGTTACTAAGATGCAGGCTGCAATGGATACCGTCTCTCCTCTGCTTAGTGGAATGTCGTCGTATTATGCTGCTCAGTCAGACTACGAGGTTACCGTAACCGAGAAGAAATACGAGAAGCTCATAAATGCAGCTGGTAACAATACTGCCAAGACCAAGAAGCTCGAAGAGAAGAAAGAGAAGGAAGTTGCAAAGATTAAGAGTAAATATGCTCGTAAACAGGTAGCAATGCAGATTGCTCAAGCTATTGCTCAAACTGCGCTATCAGCTATCGCAGCATATAGTTCTGCTATGAAGGGCGTGCCATTTCCTGCCAACTTAACACTTGCGCCAGTAGCAGCAGGTATTGCTGTAGCTGCAGGTGCTATACAGATAGCAACTATCAAAAAGCAACAGCAGGCTCAAGAGGCTGGCTACTATGAGGGTGGTTTTACGTCTGGTAAACGCTATAGAAGGGAAGCTGGAGTTGTACACGAAGGCGAATTTGTTGCTAACCATAATGCAGTCAACAATCCTTCTATCCTTCCTGCTCTACAACTTATAGACCAGGCGCAGCGCAATAATACAGTTAGCACACTTACTGCAGCTGATATTTCTCGCTCAATAGGTCAAGGTGGAGCGACGGTAGTGTCAGCTCCTTCGATTACTGTACAGACAGATAACGAGGACTTGAAGAACACTATCGATGATACAAACATAGTTATCGACAACTTGAGAGATTTGCTTGCTGCAGGTGTTCATGCAAAGTTGTCGATGGCAGAATTGGATAGAGAATGGAAACATTATCAACGTTTACAAAGCAATAAATAGTATGATAGTATGTACAATCGATGGCAAAGTAGGTGTGCCATCATCATCTGAAGAGATTAAGGTTACATTCGAGAATCAATATATCAGAGATTCAGGCTCGTACACCTATGACATTTCATTCCCGATGTCAATACACGAGAATCAAGTATTGTTTGGTAATGTGCAGCGTATGGACGTTAAGAAGACATTGCCAGACTACGAAGATTGTAAGCTATATGTTGACAATATCCTTGTTATGAGCGGCAAAGCTACCGTAACAAGCATCACCAACGAGACTGTAAAGCTGCAGCTCGTTGGCGGCAAGTCTCGCATTAAATACAATGCTAAGTTTGAATCGCATTATATTGATGAAATTGACTATCCGAGAGTTGTCGTAACCAAAGGTCTCGATAGAGAAGGCTATGCAAGTATACCAAGAATTAACTTCAATGGCACCTGGCCTCTGTATCATGCAGGCGAGCCATTGATGGTCGACTTTACTGATTACAATTTCGTTGGTCAACCAGGTGTCGCAGCCTTCAATCCTATTAATGATGAGCATAATGAGGATACCTTAAATAATGCTGTTGTATGGGTTAAAATAGATAAATTTCGAGTTGATGGTATGCACTGGCCATCTGGTGATAGATTAGTCATGTATAATCTCGCTGTTCAACCTTTTCTGATGTATGTCATCAAAAAGGTTATGGAGTATGAAGGTTATAAGCTTATACGTAACGACTTCGACGTAGAACCATGGAATAGCATACTCATAGCAAATGCAATGAACACGGTAAACATAAAAGACGCTCTACCACATTGGAAGGTATATACTTTTCTGGAGGAGGTGAGAAAACTATTCAATGCGTCTATTGTTTTTGATGAGTTTGAGAAGACTGTGCAGATACTCTCAACAAACGAACTTGGCACAAATGGTATTGTGAGCTACGAATGCTCTGACGAATATACTTGTGAGTATGACGAAGATGGTTTATCTAACTTGGCTACCTCGAACATAGAATACGACTTCGATTCATCAGTAAACCATGATTGGAGAGATTATATCTCACAATCAGTACAAAAAAAATTTGAAACAAAGGAATATAATACTTACGAGGAACTTGAAGAAGCGTATTATAATATGAAACAACGTGAACAAAGTACGCAAATATTCAAAGTTGACAATAAATATTATATATCAGGAAAGGAGCCTGCCTGGTGGGATGATCCTAATAGTGAAAGATTATACAAAGGTTTAATACGCTGTGGATTTTTCAATCCTCTTATAAGAGATACGGAAAGTGACGACTATGTAAGTCTGAAGATTAGTCCTGTAGCAATGGTAAAGAGGAGAAAGAATAATACTAAGGGCTTTTGGTACAAAGAAGACAAACAAGTAAACAAATGGGTGTATGTTCCATCGGTTCCAAACGAGAAACAAGCATCGCTTGATAATATGGAGGTCGATGACGAAGGAGAATATTACACAACCGTTCAAGATGCTATGCAAGGAATGGTAGAAGATACGACCACCACGGAGGAGGAAGATATATCGATGCCAATTATGTTTCAAAGCCCATATTTATGGAGTCTCAGCACAAATGGTAGTACATCTTATAATGACAAAGTACACGATGGAGAAGACGTTAGGCAAAGAATTCCTAAGACCTACACAGCGTCTGGTATGTACGAAATGTTCTATAAAGAACCAGAAGAGGCGTCTCTATCATTAACGAATATATCTGGAGTCATAGGAAATCTGCTAATAGATAAGCATAATTTGATAACCTATGATTTGATAACAGAGGATATTCCAGACCCTTCTAAGATCTATCTCCTTCGTAATAAGAAATATGTATGTGCAAAGATAGAGGTCTATATTCGTCAAGGGAAAATTAGCAATATGAAAAAAGGCTATTTCTACGAGGTTTTATAGTTCACCTCGGAAATGCTTAGTTTCTTCGTGAGCAACCTTTTCTGATTTGAGATATTTGTTGGTGATTGAGATATCAGAATGCCGAGCTTGGTCTCGTGCAACAACAATACCTTCTGCATTAGCCAAATCTCGAATGCCAGAATCCTTAAGACTGTAGAATTGGTATGAGTTAGGGAAGCCAAGCGCTTTCCTTACTCGTGCCCATTCTTGTCTGAATCGATTAATAGCAATTTGTTCTTTACCTGGTCTAACATCTTTACCAAACAGATAATCAGAGGAAGGATTATTGAATATACCTTGATCTATCATCAACTTTAATATCGTATCATTAAGAGCAACCGCCTGCTCTTTCCTGTTCTTTGATACATCTGCAGGTATAGTAATTGTCTGATACTTAATTGATATATATCCAATTTTGATGTGACGTAACTCTTCAGGACGAATGAAAGTATAATATTCCATCATGCAGGCAAGATAGAAGCATGGGCATTTATCTAATGCGTACTCCTTGAGCTTTCGCAAGTCTTCAATCTTAATGGCATCACGAAACTTTTCGCCCTCCTTCATCATTGATATGCTCTCAACGCAATTTTCCTTAATATACTGCCGATCTACGAGCCATGTAGCAAATGTAGATAACCAGGTGCGGTAATTGTTACGAGTCTTAGGTGAACGTTCCTTATCGAAGACTATATAATCGAGAAAATCAACGACAAAAGTTTTGTCAAACTGATAAACGTACTTTATTGAGATTTTTGCCTCCTCGATATAGGATAGCAATACCGATAATCGACTACGATAGTCGACTGCAGTCTTAGATTTGAGCATTCCTTTCTTCTCTGCAATTTTAGTATAATCGGTATAGCGTTTAATAACGACATCCCAGGTAGTATAACCCCTTGACTTATCTGTATTAAGAAAAGGATTCCAGCCTGATATAAGCAATTGCGTAAGGTTAGTGATGAGAACTGATGCTATTTTCTTTCGCTCATTCTTAGCATATTTATTAAGCATATACTTTTTTCGCTTGAGTCCGTCAATAGTAGGATCATAAACATAAAAATCTACATACCAATCCTTACCAGTATGCAACCTTGGAAGAGTATATCCTATTATATCTTTTGACGATAAGAGTTTTTTAGGTGTTGGAAACATTTTTTTACATTGTTTATCCGAAGACAACCAATGCTATTAATAATATAGCGTCCGAATACCGTCCCACTATCCGCAACGCTTTTAAAAGATTAAAGGTCGAACTCCTCTATTTAAGAGAAGTTCGACCATTTTTAGTTGCGGAGGCAAGACTCGAACATGCGACCTCCAGGTTATGAGCCTGGCGAGCTACCAACTGCTCCACTCCGCGATATTACCATTAAGTCAATTCTCGAGATATCAGCGATTGCTGTATTTCTGAATTGCGGATGCAAAGGTACAACAATTATTTGATATAACCAAATATAATTGCAACTTTTTTGTATTTTAACTGTAAAAAGGCTGAAATACGTAATTTTTCTTGCATAAGTCGTAGAAATAATCTACTTTTGCACATATCAACTCATTGTGCAAACAAAATAGAGGAAAGTAGCATGTCAATCTCTAAAACACGACAGACACTTGTGGATGTGGCACGACAACTATTCGCAAAGAATGGTGTTGCCAATACTACAATGAACGACATTGCCCAGGCTTCGGGCAAGGGTCGCAGAACACTATATACCTATTTTAATAGGAAGGAAGACGTATATAATGCTGTCATTGAATCGGAATTGGAGCGACTAAGCGACAAGCTCGACGAGGTTGCAGCAAAGAAGATTCGTCCACAAGACAAGATAATAGAGCTGATATACACACACTTGAGCATGATTCGCGAGACCGTGGTTAGAAACGGCAACTTGCGAGCAGAGTTCTTCCGCAATATCTGGACTGTGGAAAAGGTGCGCAAGAACTTTGATGAAGACGAGATGGAGATATTCCGCAAGGTTTATGCTGAGGGTGTAGCAGAAGGCGAGTTCGACCTTGAAGACATCGAGCTCGTTGCCGACATCACACACTATTGTATCAAAGGCTTGGAGGTGCCATTCATTTATGGCAGACTTGGTCATGGGCTGACTGAGGAATCGAGCAAGCCACTGGTTGCCAAAGTGGTTTATGGAGCTTTGGGCAAGAGAGGAGTGATGAAATAAGTATATATATAATAAGGTATATAAATAGAAGGAATTAACTATATTTACATAACAAATTTTTAAAATGGGATTATTAACAGGTAAGACAGCACTCATTACAGGTGCCGCACGTGGTATCGGCAAGGCCGTAGCCATGAAGTTTGCTAAGGAAGGTGCTAACATAGCTTTCACCGACCTCGTATTGAACGATGATATGAAGGCAGGTCTCG
The DNA here is from genome assembly GCA_000436915.1 of Prevotella sp. CAG:1092. Classification (GTDB taxonomy): domain Bacteria; phylum Bacteroidota; class Bacteroidia; order Bacteroidales; family Bacteroidaceae; genus Prevotella. Next base: position 9,008 of record HF993965.1, read on the forward strand.
AGGCTACTCGTCAGGAGATTGAGGCTTTGGGCGTAAAGTGCTTGGCATATGCAGGCAACGCTGCAGACTTTGCAGAGACAGAGGCTGTTGTAAATAAGATTAAGGAAGACTTTGGTTCAATCGACGTATTGGTAAACAACGCAGGTATCACCAAGGACGGTTTGATGCTTCGTATGTCAGAGGCTCAGTGGGATGCTGTATTGAACGTAAACTTGAAGAGTGCGTTTAACTTTATCCACGCTTGTGCTCCTATCATGCTCCGTCAGCGCAGCGGTTCTATCATCAACATGTCGAGCGTTGTAGGTGTTCATGGTAACGCAGGTCAGTGCAACTACTCAGCTTCAAAGGCTGGTATGATTGGTTTGGCAAAGAGTATCGCTCAGGAGCTCGGTCCTAAGGGAGTACGTGCTAACGCTGTTGCTCCTGGTTTCATTGAGACTGCTATGACAGCTCAGTTGCCAGAGGATATTCGCAAAGACTGGATGAAGAAGATTCCTCTTCGTCGTGGTGGTCAGGTTGAGGACATCGCAAATGTTTGCTTGTTCTTGGCTTCTGATATGTCAAGCTATGTATCTGGACAGGTTATCCAGATTGATGGCGGTATGAACATGTAATAATACCAACAGAAAAAAATATTAGGTATTAAAAGATCATTATGACCGTAGTCTACGAAGACAACCATATCATCATTGTCTATAAAGAGAGTGGTGAGATAGTTCAGGGAGACAAGACTGGCGACAAGCCATTGTCTGAAACGGTGAAGGAATATATTAAGGAGAAGTACCAAAAGCCGGGGAATGTGTTCCTCGGCGTGGTACATCGCCTTGATCGTCCTGTTTCGGGGCTTGTGGTGTTTGCCAAGACATCGAAGGCTTTGTCAAGACTGAACGAGATGTTCCGCAAAGGAGACATACACAAAACTTACTGGGCTATAACGAAAGAAGCCCCACGCCAGATGGAAGGAGATATGGAAAACTGGCTGGTGAGAAACGAGAAGCAGAACAAAACCTATGTTTACGACCGAGAGGTGCCAAAGTCGAAGAAGGCACGGTTGAGATATAAGCTGATAGCAAGTACTGATAATTATAACTTGCTGGAAGTGGAACTGCTAACAGGAAGACACCACCAGATAAGAAGCCAGTTGGCACACATGGGATGTGCTATAAAGGGCGACTTGAAATATGGAGCTAAACGCTCAAATCCTGACGGTAGCATATCACTACTGTCGCATCATGTTGAATTTGTTCACCCTGTATCGAAGGAGTTGATATCCTTAGATTCTCCCCTACCCGACGACAATCTGTGGAGGGCTTTGGCTGCAGGAGTGAAGAGATAACGATAACCTACAAATAACATCTATGAAGAAAATACTCAGAGGCTGTGGCATAGCAATATCGGTGCCAATAGTGCTGCTTGTTCTATTGTCTGTATTGTTTTACTTCCCCCCTTTTCAGAACTGGGCTGTAAGACAAGTGGCAGAATATGCTTCTGAAGAAACAGGGATGAATATCTCTGTAGACAAGGTGCATCTTGTTTTTCCTTTAGATTTAGGTGTTGAGGGCGTAAGAGTGACACGCCCTATAGAGAACAACCTTTCTGATGTCGACACTATTGCCGACATCAGAAAGGTTGTTGCTAATATACAGCTATTACCATTATTACAAAGCCGTGTGGAGATAGACGAGCTATCGTTTAACGATATGAAGCTCAACACCACCGACTTTATAGCCCAGGCAATAGTGAAAGGAAACATAGGCACACTTAGCTTGAAAGCCCACGGCATAGACCTTGGTGCAGAAACCATGAACCTTGACGAGGCATTGCTCGACAAGGCTAACGTTGATATTGCACTGACGGATAGCGTGCCTGAGGATACTACAGAGAGCGAAAACTTCTGGAAGATAAACGTTGGGAAGTTGGCGATAAAGCAAACAAACATTGCTTTGACAACTCCTGCCGACACTATGTCGGTAGGCGTAGGAATAAAGAAAGCAAACATAGAGAATGGATTCTTCGACCTATATAAAGCCATATACAAGGTAGGCTTAGTAGATTGGCGAGGAGGCTATATTGCCTACGACCAAAACTTTGAGCCAAAGGCTAAGGGACTGGATGTGAACCATATAAGGCTCGACAACATGGCTTTATCGATAAAGGATATTGTTTATTGCAGTCCGAACCTCGACATGAATATAAGAGCTTGTGCATTCAAAGAGAAATCGGGTATAGAGGTTTCGAATATCACAGGCGCTATAGGCATGGACTCTACGAAGTTGAAGTTGCCATTGATAACACTGAAGACTCCATATTCGGAGGCTTCGGCTAAGCTAACAATGGATCTCAATGCCTTCGACGACGAGAATCCTGGCGCATTGCATGTGAAACTGCATGGCGCATTGGGCAAGAAGGATTTGATGACCTTTATGGCTGATATGCCAACAGCTTTTAAGCGCCAATGGCCTTATAATCCACTGGCGATAGATGCCATTGTGCATGGCAACATGAGGAAGATGGAGATTGACAACCTGGCGATAGAACTGCCTTCGGCTATGAAGCTGAAAGCATCTGGACAGGCATGGAACATCAATGACATGGACCATCTAAAAGCTCATGCCAACATAGAGGCAAAGACATATAACCTGAAATTTGCCACTACCCTACTCGACAAGAGCGTGGCAAAGATGATAAACATACCAAGCGGCATAGCGCTGAAGGGCAAGGTGGATATTGACGGAAAGAAGTATGCCACAGCATTCAATATATCTGAGGGCAAGGGAAGCGTAGGTGGAAAGGCATCAATAAACCTTGCCAACAACAGCTATAAGGCAAATATAAAAGCAAGAAGCCTACAGTTGCAACATTTCACTCGCGGACTTGGACTATCGCCACTTACTGGCGAGGTGGCAGTTGCCGGCAAGGGCTTCGACATGATGTCGCCAAAGACAAAGCTCGAAGCAGATATCAATATATCACAATTCTCATACCAAGGCTATAACCTTGACGGCATTAAGGGAAATGCATTGGTGAACAATGGTAAGATAGCTGCCGATATCGTGAGTGACAATAAGGTGATAAATGGCAATATTGCATTGAATGCTCTTACCAATGGTAAGGAAATCACAGCATCGTTGGCATGTCAGCTGCATGAGCTCGACTTGTTTAAGATGCGACTTGTGGAGAGTCCGCTAAAGATTTCTATGAGCACTCAGCTCGATGTGAGCTCAAACCTCACTAACGACCATAGAGCGCAAGGAACAATACGCAACATACTGATACAGGATAAAGACGGAGAATACACACCTGAGGATATAGACTTGGATATTCTGGCTCTCCGCGATACCACTCATGCCATTGTAAACACTGGCGACTTCCATCTGAATATGGATGCAAGCGGTGGCTACGAGATGTTGATGGATAAGCTGATGAGTGTGTCGGACGAGGTGATGAAGCAGATGAAGGACAGATATATTGACCAAAGTAGGTTGAGAGAGCGTCTGCCTAATGCAAGAATCAGTTTCTCATCTGGCTCTAATAATATTTTTGCTCGACTATTGAAGCACTATGGCATGGAATGCAAGAGCATAGACATGGATATGGCATCGTCGCCTATAGCCGGACTGAATGGTTATGCTAACGTAAACTCCATAACTGTGGGTGGCATACTCATTGATGCAACGAAGTTTAGCGTCAAGTCGGACGAGACAGACGTGAAATATAGCATCCAGGTGAAGAACAACAAGAACAACCCTGACTATGTGTTCAACGCTATAGTTAATGGTACAATAACGGAACGTGGAACTACCATAGAATCTAAACTCTATGACTGGAAAAACCGACTGGGACTATCAGCAAACATGGCTGCCAACATGGAGGAGAATGGCATAAAGATATCATTCGTTGGCGACGACCCTGTGTTGGGATATAAGAAGTTTGGGGTGAACAATGACAACTACATCTTCCTTGCCGAAGACAACCGTGTGTCGGCAAACTTGAAGATGAAGGCTTCTGACGGTACTGGTCTGCAGATATATACCAACGACGCAAACGAGGATGCACTACAGGACATAACGCTGAGTGTGAACAAGTTGAACTTGGACGACATCTTTGCATTGCTGCCTTTCACTCCTAATATGACAGGTGTGCTGGATGGCGACTTCCATGCTATACAGACTAAAGATGAGCTATCGTTATCATCTACGCTACAAGTAGCAAACATGATATACGAGGGATGCAAGATGGGAACTGTAGGTACGGAGTTCACATATATGCCGAAGTATGATGGTTCGCATTATGTTGACGGTGTGCTGATGCAAAACGGCGAAGAGGTATGCACACTTACTGGTACATACATATCAGAAGGCGACGGACATTTGGATGCTTCATTAGGATTAGACCATACACCATTGTCATTGGTAAATGGTTTTATTCCAGAGCAGCTATTCGGACTAAAGGGATATGGCGAAGGCGGACTAACAATAAAGGGTTCGCTAACGAAACCTGAGGTGAATGGCGAGGTCTATCTCGACTCGGCATATCTGTATAGTGTGCCTTATGGCGTGGAATTGCGTTTCGACAACGACCCTGTGACAATCACTAACAGCCGACTACTCTTTGAGAACTTCGAGATGTATTCGCATAACGACAAGCCATTGGTGGCTGCAGGATATGTTGACTTCTCAGATCTCGACAATATGTATGCCGACATAAAGATGAAGGCAGAAAACTTCTTGCTCATAGATTCTAAAGAGAACCTTCGCTCGGAAGCTTATGGCAAAGCATACGTAAACTTCTATGCAAGAATGCAGGGAGCGATAGACAACTTGCAGATGCGAGGAAAGCTGGATGTGCTGGGCTCTACAGATATGACATATGTGCTGAAGGATAGCCCTATCACCACAGACAACCAGTTGGAAGACTTGGTGAAGTTTACAAACTTTGCCGATTCTACAACCATGGATATAGAGCGTCCACCATTGAATGGCTTCAGCATGGACATGAACATAAGCATCAACGAGAGTGCTCATATTCTATGTGCACTGAATGCTAATAAGTCTAACTATGTAGACCTTATTGGTGGTGGCGACTTGAGGATGAAATACAACACCATCGATGAACTGTCGCTACGTGGTAGATATACTCTCAATAATGGCGAGATGAAATATTCATTGCCTGTGATTCCATTGAAGACCTTCGTTATTCAGGATGGTAGCTATGTGGAGTTTACTGGCGACCCTATGAATCCACGACTCAATATCACAGCACTTGAGGATACTAAGGCTACAGTGTCGGATGCCAATGGCAACAACCGCTCGGTAGACTTCAAATGTGGCGTGATAATAACAAAGACGCTGGAGGATATGGGACTTGAATTCGTGATATATGCGCCACAAGACATGTCGCTGAGCAACGAGCTCAACACCATGAGCACCGAAGAACGCGGAAAGATTGCTATCACCATGCTTACCACAGGTATGTATTTGGCAGACGGCAATACCAATAGCTTCTCTATGAACTCGGCATTAAACTCATTCTTGCAGAGTCAGATTAATGGTATTGCAGGTAACGCATTGCGCACACTCGACCTAAGCTTCGGACTCGACAACACTACCGATGCAACGGGAAATGTGCGTACCGACTACTCATTCAAGTTTGCTAAACGATTCTGGAACAACAGATTGAAGATTATAGTAGGCGGAAAGCTATCTACAGGCTCGGATGTGGCAAACCAAAACGAGACTTTCTTTAATAATGTGCAGTTTGAATATCGTTTGAACGAAGCTTCAACACAATATCTAAACGTGTTCTACAACCGCGACAGCTACGATTGGCTCGAAGGTAACATTGGCGAATATGGCGGTGGTTTCATCTGGCGAAGAAAACTGCAAAACTTCAAGGATATCTTCAGATTCAAGGATGTGAAGACACCTATCATCATGTCGACAGACTCTACTAAAAGCACACAAAAATGAATAAAATAATAAGATTTCTCTTAACTATAGCCGTTAGCTCAGCGCTCTTTGCTTGTTCGTCGACAAGCGAAGTGCCTGAAGGCGACAGACTGTATAC
>HF993965.1:15160-21649 GCA_000436915.1 Prevotella sp. CAG:1092
CACTCAAGAGGAAATAGAGGCAGCACTCGACTGTCCACCGAATGGAGCAATATTTGGTAGTAGCTATTATCGTTCTCCTTTCCCTTACAGCTTGTGGATATGGAATGCTTTCCATGAGTCGGAATCGCCTATAGGCAAATGGGTTACAAAGACTTTTGGTAATCAGCCAGTATTGATGAGCTGGGTGAATCCTGCGCTTAGAGCTTCGGTTGCACAATCGCAGTTGCGCAATCATGGATATTTCCGTGGTACAGTGAACTACGAGGAGAAACCATATTCTAAACATCCTAAAGCAAAGATAGCATATCATGTGGATTGTGGTCATCTGTTTACTATCGACACCGTGACTTATTCCAACTTTCCTTTGAATGCCGACTCGCTGATAGCGGCATCGGCTGATGAAGCGAAGATTAAATCAGGCTCGCCTTTTGATGTGGTATCGCTTGATGCTGAACGCAATCGCTTGAGCAACTTGTTTCGCAACAACGGATATTATTATTATCAACCATCATATGCATCATATCGTGCCGACACGGTGAACACTCCTGGTAAGGTAAAGCTGGATGTGGAGTTGGCTGACAAGCTGCCAGAAAAGGCATTGAAGAAATGGTATATTGGTAATATCAGCATCAACCTAAGACGCACCTTTATGGAGGAATTGAAGGATTCCATCCATTACTATTTCTTCCGTGCTTATTTCAATGGCAAAAAGCCGCCTGTAAGACCAAGAGTGATAATGAGCGACATGAAACTTAGACATGGTCAGCCATACGACTATTCTAAGCATACGGAATCGAACAACAGAATAGCAAGCAAGGGTATGTTTTCGTCGGTAGACTTCCAGTTTACTCCTCGTGATACCACTGCAGCTTGCGACACTCTCGACTTATTGCTAAACTGTGTTTTCGACAAGCCATACGACTTCTATGTAGAGACAAACTACAAGGGCAAGACGACCGGACGTATGGGACCTGCCATGACTATTGGTTTCACCAAGAGAAATGCTTTCCGTGGTGGAGAGAAGTTGGATATCAACCTCAATGGATCATACGAATGGCAAATGGGACACTCTATGTCGGGTTCGGCTGACGATGCTCACTCGTATCAATATGGCGCTGATGCATCGTTGGAATTTCCACGTCTGTTGGTACCTTTCTTAAAGCGTCGTAGATATAATGTCACTCCTTCTACATTGCTCAAAGCATCATCGAATGTGATAAACAGAGCAGGATTCTTTAAGCGTCATGTGGTATCTGGCGAGCTTACATATACTTTCCAACCATCTGCGACTTCTATGCACATGTTCTCACCTCTCACTCTGCAGTACGATTATATGTCGAGCCATTCGGCAAAGTTTGATTCGGTGTTGAATACAAGTGCTTATCTTCAGGTATCTATGAAAGACCAGTTTGTGCCTAAGATGAAATACACATATATGTATACCAGTCCGGAGAAATATCGCAATCCTATATTCTGGCAGATGTCTATTAGCGAGGCTGGTAACATACTTTCTGCCGGCTATTTTGCTTTCGGTCATAAATGGAACAGCAAGGACAAGAAGATGTTTAAGAATCCTTATGCCCAATTCTTTAAGATTGAGACTGATTGGAGAAAGAAATGGAGCATTAACGACCACGACCAATTTGTGGCTCATGCTGCTGCGGGAATAATATGGAGCTATGGCAACTCGTCGGCTCCACCATATAATGAACAATTGTATGTGGGTGGTGCCAACAGCATTCGTGCCTTTACGATGCGTACAGTGGGTCCTGGTGGATATATGCCAACAGAGGCTACAACATCATATCTTGACCAAACGGGAGATATGAAGTTGCTCTTCAACCTTGAATACCGACCACGATTGTTTGGCAATCTGTATGGAGCTGTATTCCTTGATGCTGGTAACGTGTGGTCGTTGAAGGACAACGACTATAGGCCAGAGAGCAAGTTTGAGTTTAAGAACATGTTTAGCCAAATGGCTATGGGCACAGGTGTAGGCTTGCGCTACGACCTCGACTTCTTCGTTATCCGCGTTGACTGGGGTATCGGTCTGCATCTGCCTTATAAGAGTGGATTCTATAATGTGCCAAGCTTTAAGAAGAGCCAGACGCTACATTTGGCTATAGGCTACCCATTCTAAGGCAATTCTGCTACTTATCAACAAAAAAAGGAATACATAACATCAAAAAACTATGCCATTGCTGTCAAAGTAACGAAAAAAGTATTACCTTTGCAGAGTATACAAAGTATGGTCTTATGGTTTTCTTATAAAAGCCATTACAACCTAATAAAAAGGTAGATTTACTTTTCAAACTAACATATTTAACATAAAGTATTATGAAACCAACATTATTGCTCCTCGCTGCTGGTATGGGCAGCCGTTACGGAGGTTTGAAACAGTTGGACGGTCTGGGTCCAAACGGTGAAACCATCATGGATTATTCTATTTACGATGCTATTCAGGCAGGCTTCGGTAAGATTGTTTTCGTTATCCGTCGTGATTTCGAAGAGCAGTTCCGTGAGCAGGTATTGTCTAAATACGAAGGTCACATCCCAGCAGAGCTCGTATTCCAGAGCCTTGACGCTCTTCCAGAGGGATTCTCTGTACCAGAGGGTCGTGAGAAGCCATGGGGAACAAACCATGCTGTACTTATGGCAAAGGACGTTATCAAGGAGCCTTTCTGCGTTATCAACTGCGACGACTTCTATAACCGTGATGCTTTCAAGGTTATCGGCAAGTTCCTTTCTGAACTTCCAGAGGGTTCAAAGAACAAGTATGCAATGGTAGGTTTCCGCGTAGGCAACACTCTTAGCGAGAATGGTACCGTAGCTCGTGGAATCTGCTCAAAGGACGCTGAGGGCAACCTTACAACAGTTGTTGAGCGTACAGAAATCATGCGCGTAAATGGTCCTGTTTGCTACAAGGACGAGAATGGCGAATGGGTAGCAGTAGAAGACAACACTCCTGTTTCTATGAACATGTGGGGCTTCACTCCTGACTATTTCGAGCATTCTGAGGAATATTTCAAGGAGTTCCTTGCTGATCCAAAGAATATCTCTAACCTCAAGGCAGAATTCTTTATTCCATTGATGGTAAACAAACTCATCAACGAGAAGACTTCTACTGTTCAGGTTCTTGATACAACAAGCAAGTGGTTCGGTGTGACATACGCTGCTGACCGTCAGGATACAGTTGATCGTATTCAGAAACTCATCGACGAGGGCGTTTATCCTTCAAAACTATTCTAATGCTGAAAAATATCTTAACTGATAAAGAAGCCGCTACCCTCAAAGAGAAGATAGCGGCTTCTTCTCGTATAGTGATATGTGCACATAAGTCGCCTGACGGTGATGCTATGGGCTCTACTTTGGCATGGGCAGAATATCTGCACACATGCTTTGGCAAAGAGGCTATAATAGCAATGCCTGATGCTTTCCCTGACTTTCTTTCATGGATGCCAGACAACGAGAAGATACTTCGCTACGATAAACATCAAGAACGTATTTCTCAGGCTTTCAAAGAGGCTGACCTTGTGTTCTGCCTTGACCTCAACCAGCCAAGCAGACTGCAGGATATGGAAAAGGAATTAGTAGAATGCAAAGCCGAAAAGGTGCTCATAGACCATCACATGGGACCGGCTATCGATAGCATTGTAACTGTATCACACGAGGAGATGAGCTCAACATGCGAACTAATATTCCATATCGTTTGGCAATTAGGTGGGTTTGATAAACTCGATAAGAAATTCGCAACTAACCTATATTGCGGTATGATGACAGATACTGGCGGATTTACATATAATTCCAACCGCCCTGAAATATTCTTCATCATCTGCCAACTGCTCACAAAGAATATAGATAAAGACAAGATATATCGAAACGTATTCAACAACTATAGCTCTTGGGCTATCAGACTGCGTGGATATATAATGAGCCAGAAGCTTAACGTATTTGAGGATCTGCATGCCTCATATTACGCTCTATCACGCCAAGACATGAAAGACTTCCACTTCATAAAGGGAGACGCTGAGGGACTCGTAAATGAGCCTTTACGCATAAAAGGTATGAAGATGTCTATCTCATTGCGCGAAGACGATAGAAAAGATAATTGCATTTGGGTTAGCTTGCGCTCTGTCGACGACTTCTCGGTAAACGAAGTTGCACAGAAATTTTTTAATGGTGGCGGACATTTCAATGCCAGCGGAGGTCACCTCGATTGCTCTTTAGCTGAGGCTGAAAAAATTACACGTCAAGCAATAATGTATTATGCAGATAAGCTTAAGCTATAATCAATATTGATAAGCTTAAACAGTAATTAAAAACTAAAATAGCCAAGAACCGCAAAAGCTTTTCTTGGCTATTTTTATTTAATGATATTAATCATTAGATTTCAACACACACATCACCTTTTCATAATAACGCTGTGTTCTCTTCTTACTAAAGTTGTTTCCTCCATTCCAAGCCCTAATGGCTTTCTCAACATTATTCTCCTGATTAAACTGCGATTGCATCAGCAGGAACATTTCCTTTGACTTTTGCAAGCTAAATCTATCAGAAAGCTTATAACGCTTTTTTTGATTGCGGCTGCGAAGAATGTTATTACATTCTGCAACCAAGATTGGGGTAATCTGCATTGCGCCGACAGAATTGCCGCTCTTAGCTCTTGTGTCCCCATTGCTTTCTACTTCAATAATAGCATCAATAACAGGCTGCCAATTGAAAGTAGAAGACTCTTTAGCAGATGCAGAAATCTGCGAAGTTAGTACAAAAATAAATAGAATACATAGTCTTACAATCTTTTCCTTAAAATTCATAATTTGAGTTTTATGGAGTTTTCAGAGTTCATCACGAACGCAAGAGACCAAGTACAAAAACACAAGTACTCTAAACTCAAATAGTCTCAACTCCGTTAGATACCTTAGCGAATAACATCTCGTAATTTGAGTATTGAGAATTGCTATCCTTATTCTTATCGGGTGCAAAGGTACGAAAATTTCTTCAATTATACAAAGCGTTTACAGTTTTTAAGAATTTTGTACATTATTCAATAAATTGATAATCAATCAATTGCAGAAATAGCTATGGCTAATTAGAGTATGTTATAGGGAATATAAGTGACTGAAAATTTGGTATTTAGCGATAATAGTTGCGACATTGAATGGCTAAATATCATTAGCTGTTTAACCAATAGAGGCAATAGCTTTATGACTACTGCCTCTATTGAAATTACGAATAAATTGACCGATAATATTAAATTATCAGACTCTGTATGCCTATTATTGCCAGTTCTGGATTTCACCTCCAATCTCAATCTTCACCTGATCAGGATTGTCTGAGATTATAAGATTTACGAGATGCTCTATTCCTGGTTTAAATTGGAACTTGCTCTCATAAAGATAGCTCACACCCTTCATCACAACTTCGATGAGCGGCATTCGGTTGTCGATGCGCTGTGGAACGATAATGGCAGAATAGCTGGCTTCATCGTCTTGACGAGCAACTATGGTATGGCGGGTTCCCTTTACATAACGAGTAGCCACACCTGCTTGCAAATCGACAGTGGCTGTAGGCACTGTGTTGTGGATATACACATCTGCAGTAGCAGGCATTTCTCCCTCAAAGTCCTCGCCCTTCACCAATCGTATCTTCAGCTTACTCATGATATGCTTGAAGGTAAGGTTTATGGGAGAGGCTGATGCTGAGATGTTCTTGCTGGTAGCAAAGAGCAAATCGCTGGCTTCATATCCACCAAGGGATGTAGCAGTCTTAGCAACTCTTTGGTCAAGAGCTACGCTGAATGATTGGTCTGTGATGCTGCTTACATTCTCGATGTATGGATAATAAGCATAGGCTGTATATGTGCCTTTGTCCCAATAGAGGGCTCTTGCAGCAGTCCATTTGCTTCCATCGTAGGTAAGAGCCTCATTGTTCACAAGGTTGCCACCTATTTCCAATTGCGCTTTTGCGTCTGCCACGTAGAGTCCAATCTTATCATTCTTCTCAAAGTTGGTCTCTGTGGCACGTGATGCTTGTCCAGGATGGCTCACCAAAAAAGTCATAGGTATAGATTTCGCATCTTGTGGGCGAAGAGCAGTTTCCTGCTCATCGCTACAAGATACCATACCTAATATTACCAACGCTAAACTTGCGATTCTTATTATGCGTTTCTTCATTTTATCTTGTTTTAATTGTCTATACTATCATTAAACATAGAGTTCGCCATTAGCGATGCTTTCTAACCTTTGCCATCTTCAATGGACTGCCCTTGTGGATAACAGGAGCATGCTGATAGGTTCCTGCGTTGCGTTGGTCGCCATTGCCACCGAAAGCACGGCTCTCTACGATTCCTGCATCTCGTTTGTCGTTCTTCACGAAGTCTTCGAAACTGTATGTTTCGCCAGCATACGCCTTGATGCGCTTCACGATACTCTCACGGCTGATGGTGCTGTAGTAAGGAATATCGTTGTTCATGCAGGAGTTCGGCTCCGA
>HF993966.1:0-2655 GCA_000436915.1 Prevotella sp. CAG:1092
GTTACAGGCTCTAATTCACGCTTCCTTTCATCTGATGTGGTGACAGAGTTCCGTGGGCGTGGTGATGAAATCCATGTTTAATCGTATATATTCATTTAAATTAATGTTGAATACCTACCTATGCAAAAAGAGGATACTAAAACTTTGTATCCTCTTTTTGGTGTTTAGTGATTCCGTTGGGGTTCGAACCCAAGACCCACAGCTTAGAAGGCTGTTGCTCTAATCCAACTGAGCTACGGAACCATTTAATGTCTATATCTGCAAATAGTGGATGCAAAATTACACATTTTCTATGAGAAAAAGGAAGTTTAAACGGAATATTACAGGATATTAACTGATATTAACACAGAATGTGGCATAGACTATAGGCTTTATAAGCAGAAATAATATCATAAAAGGATAAAGACAATAACTAAAAAAGCGCATTTAGATACTTAGATATCTAAATGCGCTATTATAATATATAATGCCCAATAGCTTAAAATAAGCGAAGGCAAATAGAGTTTTTGCTTAAACTAAATATGTGAATATTAGAACAAGGTGAGGGTATAGAGGTAGATGACAGCCGAAGGAATAGCCATGAGCGACGAGTCGAAGCGGTCGAGCATGCCTCCATGTCCTGGCAATATGTTGCCACTATCCTTGATGCCGAGAGTACGCTTGAAGAGGCTCTCTACCAAGTCGCCAAGGGTGCCAAATACCACAACTACAAGACCTAAGCCCATCCATCCAGGTATGCTGAGCAGATGGCTGTTGTCGCCATTATTAGCCCACCAGCCTATCAAGGCAGCTACGGCAATAACCAACAGTCCGCCACCTATAGAACCTTCCCAGCTCTTTCCAGGACTGACACGAGGGAAGAGCTTGTGTTTGCCCAACAACGAGCCACAACAATAAGCTCCCGAATCGTTTGTCCAAAGGAACACGAAGATGCTAAGAGGCAACAGCATATCGTAGCTCACTCCCATTTCGTCTGGCATAACCTCGAAGGCAAGGACGTTTATCATAGACAAAGGCAAAGCCACATACATTTGTCCGAGCATGGTGTAAGCCCAATCGGCCACGGCATTCTTGTTGCCTGTATATAGTTCGCTTATGAAGAGATAAACGACCGTAAGCAAATATGGCACAAAGATGATGAAGTTGGCAACTATTCCCATTCGCCATGCAGCCACGGCAAGGAACAAATAGACGCCAGCCACGGTAGAAATCATGCGATTTACCTTCACATCCTCGATGTCGTTGACAAGTCCGGTATATTCCCACATAGCCATACCTGTGATCAAGGCAAAGAGGAACACCATGGCACGTGGATTTAGGAAGCCCGCCACCATAATGGCAACGAACAAGATACCTGTGATAGACCTTACCACGAAGTTTTTCTGTTTGTCAGTCATATTGCTCTTCGATTATTGATTGTTGTCGTTTGCACTTTCGTTTTTGCTTTCAGCCAAGGCTCTTTCGTGTTCTGCCTGTGCCTGCTTCACCTCGTCGGGCATATCGTCGAGCGAAGGTTCTGCAGCACGTTCGTTCTCTTCGATAATCTCTTGCGAGCGACTTACCCAAGGACGTTTGCCAAATATCTTCTCCACATCCTCGGCATAGATAACCTCGCGCTTTATCAAGAGTTCAGCCAGCTCGTTGTGACCTTCCTTATGTTCGGTCAGAATCTGTTTAGCTCGAGCATATTCGTCGTTGATGAGTTTCAACACCTCGTCGTCGATAATCTTAGCGGTAGTTTCAGAATAAGGACGCTGGAACTGATATTCCTGATTGTTGTAGTAGCAGATGTTAGGCAATCTGTCGCCCATACCTGCATAAGCAATCATACCGAAAGCACTCTTTGTGGCACGCTCCAAGTCGTTCATGGCGCCTGTAGAGATATGACCTGTGAAGAGTTCCTCGGCAGCTCTACCACCCAAGAGGGCACACATCTCGTCGAGCATCTGCTCCTTTGTAGTGATCTGTCGCTCTTCTGGCATATACCATGCAGCTCCAAGCGCTTGTCCGCGAGGCACGATGCTCACCTTAACCAAAGGATTAGCATACTGGCAGAACCAGCTGATGGTAGCATGTCCAGCCTCGTGCAAAGCGATAGAACGCTTTTCGGCAGCAGTCATCACCTTAGTCTTCTTTTCCAATCCGCCTATGATTCTGTCTACAGCATCAAGGAAGTCTTGTTTGCCTACGGTCTGCTTGTCGTGGCGAGCTGCTATCAAGGCTGCCTCGTTGCACACGTTAGCGATATCGGCACCCGAGAAGCCTGGAGTTTGACGTGCCAGGAAGTCTACATCCACGCTATCATCCTTTTTCACAGGACGAAGATGCACGTTGAATATAGCCTTACGCTCAGCAAGGTCTGGCAGGTCGACATTTATCTGACGGTCGAAACGACCAGCACGCAGCAATGCCTTATCGAGCATGTCGGCTCTATTGGTAGCAGCCAACACGATGACACCACTATTAGTGCCGAAGCCATCCATTTCAGTAAGCAACGCGTTGAGAGTGTTTTCGCGCTCATCGTTGCCACCCATAGCAGGACTCTTGCTACGCGCACGACCTACGGCATCAATCTCGTCGATAAAGATGATACATGGTGCTTTCTCCTTAGCCTGATGGAACACGTCGCGCACACGACTAGCGCCCACACCAACA
>HF993966.1:2701-5893 GCA_000436915.1 Prevotella sp. CAG:1092
GCTACCGCTCATCGAGAAGAAAGGTACGCCAGCTTCGCCAGCCACAGCCTTTGCCAACAAGGTTTTACCTGTTCCTGGAGGGCCCACGAGCAATGCTCCCTTTGGAATCTTACCACCCAAATCGGTATATTTGCGAGGATTCTTCAAGAAGTCAACAATCTCTTGCACCTCCTGTTTAGCACCCTCTTGTCCAGCCACATCCTTGAATGTTATGCCCAGGGTGTTAGCCTTCTCATACAGTTTAGCTTTGCTCTTGCCGACATTAAACATGCCGCCACCGCCTCCGCCGCCCATGCGACGACCAAGGAACCACATGAAGAAGAAGAAAATGAGAATAGGCGAGAGATTAAGAAGGATGTTCAAGAAGTTGTAGCCATCCTTTTTCTCGTAGCTATAGTCAACAATCTTTCCGCGCTTTTGAGCATCCGAGAGATATTTATCGAGCTCGTCGCCTGAGCCGTATACCACATCTACGTATGGGTCGGCTCCGGTCTGACTGGCAGGCTTGTTGAATACCGTGCGAATAAATTTAGGATGCACATACATCTTTAGTTCGCCTTCGTCTTTGTTTACCACCACATTCTTGGCATATCCCTTCTCTACATAGTACTTAAATTTGGTGTATGTAGCCTTCTGCTGAGCAGCAGCCCCACTTACCAGCGAGTCGCCGCCACCCGTTACGAAGAGAATGGCAAGAGTAGCTATGATGATGCCATAAATCCAATTCATATTGAATTTAGGCATCTTTGGCTGATTGCCGTTGTCTTTGTTTCCGTTAGGATTGTTAATATCCATATCTTTAGTTATCTTTAGGTCTTAGAAGCCTGTGTTAGTCGAGGTTAGGCACCATCTTTGTAGGTGCATCCTGCCACAAGTCTTCCAAATTATAATAATCACGCATTTCAGGCATGAATATGTGTACTATCACGTCTACATAGTCGATAGCCACCCATTGGCATGTGTCGAGTCCATTCACGTGGGCAGGCTTTTCGCTTAGTTCTATTCTTGCCATGTCGCCTATCGACTCTGCGATGGCATTCACCTGTATAGGCGAGTTGCCTTGGCAGATAATGAAATAGCTTGCTATAGCGCCATCAGTTTTTCTAAGGTCGATAATAGCGATGTCTTCACCCTTTTTCTCTTGTATTGCTCTGGTTATAGTGTCAACCAGCTGTTCTGTCTTTACCATTCAGTTGTTTTTGTTTCCTAAATTAATTATGTATACATTATTTATATGCGATTCGCAAAGTTAATGCTAATTATTTGAATAACGTAGGTTTTAGTCTTTTAATTAGATATTTTTAGATAAATATCAACATAAATGCTATAAATACAGCAGCCCCACCAAACTTGCGTTCCACTACAGAACCACAACTTTGGTGGGGCTGAACAGTATATAATACTGTTAGTATTGCTCTATGTTATTTCTTCGACTTATGACATTTGCAATGATTCCAGCTTGAGCCGTCGAAACAATGAGTGCAGACTTTGCATTTAGGCATGCCGATAGCCTCGATAAGGGTTTCTATCTTGTTGAATTTCAAGGTTGTCAAGCCCAATCGGCGAGCAATCTCGTTTACCATACGATTATATTCTGGCGAATCGGTCTTGGCATACTGGTCGAGCTTAGCCTTGTCGTCGCCCTCGAAATCCTTGATAATCTGTCGGGTGATGAGTTCCATATCGCTCTTCGACGATGTGAAGCCGATAAACGGACATCCATAAACCAATGGAGGGCACGAGATACGGGCATGCACCTCTTTGGCGCCATACTGGAAGAATGTAGACACATTATCGCGAAGCTGGGTACCGCGCACGATAGAGTCGTCGCAGAATACCACACGCTGACCATCGAGAATGGCGTGGTTAGGGATGAGCTTCATCTTAGCCACAAGGCTACGACGCGACTGGTTGCCAGGAGTAAAGCTTCGAGGCCATGTAGGAGTATATTTCAATACCGCACGCTTGTATGGAATGCCATGACCTTCGGCATATCCAAGGGCTGTGCCCACACCCGAATCAGGAATACCACACACGAGGTCAGCCTCGGTATCGTCGTCCTGTCCCATGCGCACACCACAGCGCTCTCTCACATCCTCTACGTTTATTCCCTCGTAGTCGCTCGAAGGGAAACCATAGTATACCCACAAGAATGAGCACACCTGCTCTTCGTCATTAGCTTCTTTCAACACCTCGATACCTTCTGGCGTAATCTTCACGATTTCGCCTGGTCCAAGGTCGCGCACTCTGCGATATCCCAGGTTAGGGAAGCTCGACGTTTCGCTTGTAAAAGCATATCCTTCGCCATCCTCGCGCTGACCTATCACGATAGGTGTGCGTCCCAGCATGTCGCGTGCAGCAATGATGCCATCTTCGGTAAGTATAAGCATCGAGCACGAGCCATCTATGCGGTCAAACACCTGCGAAATACCATCCACAAATGATTCGCCCATATTGATGGTCAGGGCAGTAAGTTCGGTTTGATTGATGTTGTTAGCCGACATCTCGCTCAGATGCATACGCTTCGACAGCAGTTCGTCGGCAATTTCTCGTAGATTATTAATCTTAGCAACTGTCACCACGGCATATCTGCCCAAATGTGAGTTCACGATAATAGGCTGCGGGTCGGTATCCGAAATCACTCCCACACCCATGTTGCCATAGAAGCTGTCGAGTTCGTCTTCGAATTTAGCGCGGAAATAGTTTCTCTCCAAGCTATGGATAGAACGCGAGAAACCTCGTTCCTTGTCGAATGTTACCATACCTGCACGCTTGGTGCCTAAGTGCGAATTGTAGTCTGTTCCGTAAAACAAATCGTTTACGCAACTCTTTTTTAGTGCTGTACCAAAGAAGCCACCCATGTGAGTATCCTAAATAAATTGATGAATATGGGTGCAAAATTAGTAAAAAACCACGAGATACAAGCAAAATGCATTAAAAAGTAATTAAAATAGCATTATTTCTCATTTTTTAATTCATCATGGTTTTCGCTTTTCTCGCATATCGAATACCTACACAAGGCTAAAAAATAGCTTAAACCAAGCTGTTTATGCCCTAAAAATAGGCTTTTTAAAGGGATATTTTCAATAAACTTTGAAATGCTCTTTGATTAAGGAGGCAAATAAGCCAAGGAGAGAAGTGGCGTAACAAATTAATAGCCAAAGGGTTAAGGTCATGTTAGGCATCCTTATT
>HF993967.1 GCA_000436915.1 Prevotella sp. CAG:1092
CCCGTCCCTGCCTAAATCCGAAACTTTAGTGTAATTATAGCTAAGTATTAGCGACATGTTTGACAAAAAGGTGTGTCTCGTTGAAGAAAAGTGGCTTTTTGTTTTGTAGTTTTATTTATTTTGCATAATTTTGCAGCATTAACAATAAAATAACAACCTTAAAGCAATTAGCTTATGAATAAGAAAAGACTATTAAGCGTGTTGTTTGTCTCTACATTGGCTTTCGGAAGCATGTCTGCCCAAACAAGTATGGTAGCATACGGCGAAGATGGCAAATATTGGACATTCGACATCAACAAGGTCGAGAAGGTGACGTTTGAAAACAAGTCGTTAGTTTTTTATACTACTCAGCGCAACGCTATCGACTTGACTCAAATTCAGAGCATCAAGTTCGTCGACCTGGCAACAGCCATCAAACCTCAAGTGTCTACACTCGGTGGCAACCTCTCTCTCCTACGCCGTGGCAACATTGTTAGCGTAAAGGGATGGGACAGCAGCAAGACTGCTACTGTGGCTATCTATAGCGCAAACGGTCAGATTGTTGACCAGCGCAAGGGATGGAATGGTGCAGACATCGACTTGAGCAACCTCGGTCGTGGAGTGTACATTCTTAAAGTAAACAACAAAACATTAAAATTGACATTATAATATTATGAAGAAGTTTTTTACACTTATACTTTGTGCAGTAGCTTGTCTTTCAGTATATGCACAGAATACAGACCTTAACCGTTTGGTCATCCGCGATAAGGGTGGATATACTCATCCATACGCTATCAACAACCTCGATAGCATGTTCTTCTATCAAATCGATGGTCGTGTGGCTGCCGATGTTGAAGTCAAGGGTGTTTCACTCAAGGCTGCTGGGTGTCCTGCTGATACTATCACTCTCGCTGTTACTCGTTCTGAGAGTTGTAAGTCTTTTAAGATTACATGTGTTAAGAAGTCTGTCGCCGACGTTATAACAAACGGTGCTATTTGCGCAGGATATTTTGATCAGATTGAGTCTAATGTTTATAATCAGAATTTTACTAATGCTAAAATGACAGGCTTCGATTTCCAATTGCTTCCAAATACAGAGTACGCTATCGTTACTTTGGGCTACGACGAAATTGGTACAGCTTGCGAAATGGCAAAGGCTTACTTCACAACTCCTGGTGTTCCTGTTCAGGGTAACCCAGAGGTGAAGTGGAAAGTTGCCGATGTTCAACCATTCTCTTTTAGCGTTACCTTTAAGCCAAACAGCGATGTAGGTGGTTATGCTGTAACTGCGTTTGGTAAGGGAGAAGCTGAGAAGCAATTCCAGATGTTTGGTCCTATGATGAATTTGGCAAGCATTGGTGAAATGGTTAAGATGTGGGGTTATCAGGGCGTAGCTGGCAAAGACACTACATTCACTTGGAAAGATTATACTCCTAACACAGAATACGAAATCTATGTTCAGCCTTGGGATAAGAATGGTACTTTGACCGACTATTTCATGATTCCTGTAACAACAGCTAAACTTGGTGGTGAAGGTGTTGCTGAGTCTACTATCGCATTTGGAGGTTATAAGAAGGATACCGAAAAGAATCAATGGTATCAGGAGGTTACAATTACACAAAACGACCAGTGCGCAGGTCATGTTGTAAATCTTTATACCGAGGAGGATTGGAGTAAAGGTGAAGATGCTGTTAGACAATCTATGATTGATGATAAAGCCTTGCAATACTATTATTTTAAGTATGGAAATGAGACTACAGGTCTTTATGCAGAACCAGAAACTACATACTATGTAGCTGTGTTGTCAAAGAATGCTAACAACGAGTGGGGTCCATTGGTATATAAGAAGTTCACCACTCCTAAGGTTTCAGACGAGCTTAGCAAGCGTCACAACATTAAGGCTGCTACTCGCGTAGTAGAAAACAAGGTTGCTAAATCTGCAAATGGTCCTGTATTTACTTTGGACGACCTTAAGAAGTTTATGACTGTTAAGGGTGGACTTAAACTTACAGGCAAATAAATCTCATCGGAGATTATCTCCTGAATAATTCAGCAATACAAACATATATTTAGGGCTAAGAATTTCATTCGGAATTCTTAGCCCTTTTTCTGTGTACGCTCGGCAAAGATACAAGCTTTGTTGTTTATTAATCGCTATCATACAAATAAGAAAAGCTTTTGTAGGCATTATGCCTACAAAAGCTTTCTTGGTATTTGTAGTGGCTTTTCTTAATAAATGCAAGAAAAGCCAATTGTCTTGAATCAGAACGAATGATTAAAGATGTAGCGTATTGTAAGATGCTTTACTTCAATGTGTTATATACCTTCATTCGATACAGAAACTATCTTTATGCACGTTTTTTCTTTCTATCAAATTTATCTTTGCTTACTATCAAATGTGTTTTTGCTTTCTATCAAACGTAAATATGATTGCAGTCAAATTTGTTATTGTGGATAGTGATTAATATTTCCTTTGCTATAGAAGAAACTCATCGTAGTTATCTCTTGTTACGACCTTGAATTCTGCATCTGAATATGAGCGAGCAAAGCTCAAAGGGACTGTAGCCTTGCGCTTAGGATTCCATTCTTTTTGGGGTTAATTTCTATTCTTTATCCTCCTTGTAGCTATTTCTTAGCACATTGGTTAATGCTGCAAAATTAAATATATTTGGAACGTAATCCAAAAATATAGCAATATTTAAGGAATTTGAGGGCTCACCCGATAAACATTGGGGAATATTG
>HF993968.1 GCA_000436915.1 Prevotella sp. CAG:1092
AATATTTTATGTATCTTTGCAAAAGATAAAATACTAATTGAAACACAACTATGACAACAACAGAAGAACTTCTAAAAGAGTATGCGAATATTGCAGGAAAAAACGATGCGGAAAGTGAAGCACGAAAGAAAGAAATTCTATCATGGCTTGAGAACCATGCAGATGAGGAAAGTATTGAAAAAGCAAAAGAATTTGTTAACGATAAACTCAATGATATAGAGAATGACGTAGCTGCGTTGAACAACAATTAAAGCACAAAGTGGGTATAATATATCAACGACATTAGCACACTATAATAACATTAGAAAGGATAAAGAATATGGGGTTAATTAACAATAACGCAAATAGCGAATTTTTATATAAATCATCTCAGCTGATAACATTAATTCAACGAGATGATGGAAAAAAGAAACAGACAATGGCGCAGAAAGCAAGGCTTTCGTGTGTTTAAAGCGAGAATTGTAGCACGTACAAATTGGTTCAACGATCTTCTATTAGATGATGGTACATACGTACAAAAACCACATTGGACACAGTTAATTAAAAGCCACTTAGCACAGGTTTATCGTAACACAGGTACACCATGTAGTTGCTGGTTGTGTAAAGGCGAAAGATACTCTCGTTTGGCATATAAACGAGATACAAAACGCATTATCGATGAACAAACTATGTGATGCCATATAGCATCACATAGTAAAAATGAACGGAAAGGCAACATGAAAGAGAATAAGAAAATTAAGAATATTCTTCAAGACATTATTTTATCCGTTGCTTGGGATGAAATATCAAAGCATTACTTCGGTAAAAGTAACTCATGGCTCTACCATAAGCTTAATGGAATAGATGAGAACAAGAATATAACAGAATTCTCTGAAAAAGAAAAAGAGCAACTAAAAGAAGCATTGATGGATTTAAGCTCTCGTATTCGTACGGCTGCAGAAAGAATCTAATAAGCTTGGGACAGTGCCCCATATTGAACATAAAGTCGTCTGCTGGCTTACAGACGCAGAGCCTTGATGCCTTGACATCAGGGCTTTTTTTATAACACAAACATATTTATTTGGCTATCTGAAGTAAATGGTTTATATTTGCGATAGAATAACTCAATAGCTCGTTATGAATAAAAATAATATTGAAGGAGAAACAAAACTAAAAGAGGAGATAATTACTGATATGAAGAAGCGCTTGCAGGACATTTACCTTGCTGTATCATGGCGTGAAGTATCTCGTACTTACTTCGATAAGTCTGTATCGTGGTTTCAGCAAAAGATGTATGGCATTGATGGCAATGGTGGTGTAGATGGTTTCACACCTGAAGAAGCAGACAAGCTATATTGTGCGCTGAATGATCTTGCCGACCGCATACGTAGAGCTGCAGACAATATTAAAGCTCCGGCTACTGAGGCACCGTTTAATTGAACACTAAGTCGCCGTTGAGCTTTCGGCGCACCTATTAAGCCTCGGGACTTCATAGTTTCGAGGACTTTTTTCTTTGAACCTACATTATTTGGCTATATGAAAAAAAAGGTTTATATTTGCGATAGAATAACTAAAACGATACTATTATGGATACTTACTTTCTTTTGTCAGCGGT
>HF993969.1 GCA_000436915.1 Prevotella sp. CAG:1092
CTCTTCACTTAAATTCTTCACTCTTCACTTTTTTCTCCATATTTTCTTATATTTTGCAAAAAAACTGCCAAGGTCTCTTTAGTTTTTGATATAAAAGTGTTATCTTTGCTGCATACTAAAATATAGCGAATGAAACATTTTGTACACATCCTTTTGCTCTCGGCTCTGATGATGCTATCCCTTACAGCCTGCGACTCCGTGTTCGATATCCATCCCTACGACACACGCGTAGAAGGTGCTACCGACCTTAATGCAAAGAATATAAAGCTCATAGAAGAGAGATGTCTCGATAAAGACACTATGCATATAGCCGTTATCAGCGACTCCCACCAATGGTACAAAGACCTTGAAGCTGAGATTGCTGATATCAACCGCCGAGATAGCATCGACTTTGTGATACACCTCGGCGACCTCACCGACTTTGGCTCTACACTTGAATACTCCCTTGCTCGTGAGCGACTACAACGCTTGCGCAAACCTTTCGTCGTCATGCAGGGCAACCACGACTGTCTTGGCACAGGCAACGAGGTCTATGCTAAGATGTTTGGCAACAACGACTTCTCGTTCATTGCCGGAAGAGTAAAATTCATAATGATAAATACCAATGCCATAGAGTACGACTACTCTGAGCCTGTGCCCGACTTCGACTTCCTCGAAGCTGAGGCTACTCGTGACTCTGCGCTCTTCGACCGTAGTGTGGCTTGTATGCATGCTGCGCCATATAGCGAGCAGTTTAATAATAATGTGCTCAAGCCTTTCAACTATTATGTTATGAACTTCCCCAACCTCATGTTCTGCCTCTATGGTCATGGTCATCAGATAGATGAACACGACTTCTTCAACAATGGCATTATCTACTATGAGGTGGCAGCAGCCAAGAAACGAAAATATCGTATTTTTACAATAACTCCTAATGGATATGCAAATGAAGTCATCAGTCTTTAAACTCCTCATGGCTGCATTTGCTCTCTTTGCAGCCATCGATGCTAATGCCGTCACCCTTAGCGACAGCATCCTCTGCGACACCTCCACTCACTATGGCCACTACGACCATCGTGTCCACCGCTATCGTCAGCGCTGGTCTAACCTCATCCCTACACAGCATGTCCTCCAGTTCGCAGGCAACATGGGACTCGCTTCCATCGGTGTAGGTTGGGACTATGGCAAACGTCGCCAATGGGAAACGCATCTGCTCTTTGGATATATCCCGAAATATGATTCCAAACGAGCTAAGCTCACCATGACTCTCAAAGAAAACTACATTCCTTGGTCTATATACCTTGACGATGGTTGGAACCTGGAGCCCTTGGAATGTGGCTTATATTTCAATACCGTGTTTGGTCATGAGTTTTGGGCTAAGCAGCCTGCCAAATATAGCAGTGGTTATTATCCCTTCTCCACCAAGTTCCGTCCTAACGTCTTCATTGGTCAGCGTATCACCAAGACTGTCCCCAACAATCGCCGCCGTTATATCAAGAGCATCACCGCATTCTATGAACTCAGCACCTGCGACATCTATTTCATGACCTTCTTCCGCAACGGCAAAGCCGACTTCTGGGATGTCTTCGGCCTCTCCTTAGGCCTCAAAGTCCAATTGCTGTAAATCTCCGAATGACACGAATTTTTATTTTATTCGGTTGAGTGATTCGTGTTCGTTTTCTTAATGCTGTATTCGTTGTTTTAAATTCCACCTGCGCTATCCCAACAACTTGCTAATATGCATACGTAGTTGCACAATGTTGATAGGCTTAGTCATATACTCCGTCATACCACAGTCATAACCCTCCTGCTCGTCATCAGAAAAAGCACGAGCAGTGAGACCTATTATAGGCACCGTAGTAGAAAACTTTCTTATTTCGCTTGTTGCCTCATACCCATTCATCACAGGCATAGTGATATCCATGAGCACCAATTCTGGCTTCTGTTGCTCAAACATCTCTACCGCCTCCTTGCCATTCCAAGCATGCAGTAGCTCAAAGTCTTTTGATAAAATTACGTCTAATAGCTTAAAATTGCTTGCATTATCCTCTGCCACGAGAATCTTCTTCTTTGTTTCCATAATGATCAAATTAGGGTGTCGTTCATACTACATAGAATAATCTTTATCTCTGGTCTTCCGCCAAATCTTCTTTCTGTACCTTTGTCAGAGGAATGCAAAACATAAACCTCGCACCCTCCGTATACGAAGTGTCGAGCCAGATCTTTCCGCCCAACCTCTCTACGATAATTCTGCAGAGCGATAGGCCCAAGCCCGTACCCTGCACATATTGGTTCAGCTTCACGAAGCGCTCAAACACCGCCTCTGCCTTCTCCTTAGGCACACCAATACCAGTGTCGCTGATAGCCAATGTTATAAGGCGTTTGCCCTCGTCCACACTGAAGCTCAGTCGTATATGTCCCTCCTTGGTAAACTTGCTGGCATTAGTGAGCAGATTTATTATCACCTGCTTAAACTTCACAGCGTCAGTTTGTATAAATAGCGAGTCCACAGGATAGTGTTCCTGATACTCCACATGCTCCAAAGGTCTTGCTTGCTTCACCGATATCAAGCAGCTATGGCATAACTTCACCACGTCGCACGGACGATAATCTATCGTCACACGACCCGATTCTATCCTCGAAATATCCAATATGTCGTTGATAAGGTTCAGCAGCAATGTCGAATTCTCCTTTATTATCTTTTCAAACTCCTTCTTGTCCTCATTCGAATAGTCGTCCATACATTGCAACTCCGAGAAACCCACTATCGCATTCAGTGGAGTGCGTATTTCGTGACTCATATTAGCGATAAAAGCCGTTTTCAGCCTGTTTGCCTCCTCAGCCTTATCCTTTGCTATTGCTAACTCCTTGCTCTTCTTCTCCAAAGCGTTCTTTAGTCGGCGAATATGAGCAATATAATATATCGCTATAAACAATCCAAATATCAATACCAGCACCGACGACAATACCCACAATATCATCTTTCGGTTCTTGGAATAGAAATTCTCAGTCTGGTTTATTATTATCGAGTTAGCAGGGACAAGATTCTCTGATAATTCAAATTTGGCGAGTTTTGATTTATCAAAAGTATAGCCACTGCGGCGAATTTTAAACAATTCACTATTTGGCATTTTAGCCTTCAGATAGTCGTAGGCAATGTCTGCCAAGTCTTCACCAACAAGACCAAACTCAGGTGTATATCCTCCGATAGCCCAACTGCCCATACCTACCGAAGCTATAGAAAAAGCAGGCAAATTAGGGTTTGCATCGCGCAACACACTTGTTGTATTTGCCAACACATAGTTCTCGCTACAGTCTATTCTCCACGTACCTATTAATAATACTGTGCCCTCCTTTATCTCCTTCAACTGTTTGCAAGCACCAAACAGTGTATATCGTCTACCATCTATCAGCTGCAGATTTAAATCCCTATACTTTGTCATTTCTTTTCTGACCAAAGCCTGTATCGTCAGACCACCCAAAGTGAAGTCCGAGAGAAATGCAATATTCCTTGTGTTAGGATAGAAGTCTTTTATCAGTTCTATGTTGCGACCTACATGATACTTGTAGAATATTCCGCCCACTATATTAAAGTCTTTGAAGTCAGTATACTCCTTGCTTTCAGGCATCCAAGTTCTTAAGTTTTTAATTCCTTTAGGTAATTCTATAGTGTTCGTACTCACCATTGCCGCCATCGAAGGAGTCTTGTGTGCCAATTTCGAAGTTTGAGCCAGATAAGACACCCAAGCCTCCTGTCCTATCAATATGATAAGGCTTGGAGGGTCGTTTGTATATTTCTTCAGCAAGCCATCCATTCTGTCCTTCCATAGTGGTGCTTCCGACAGGCTTTTGCTGTTCATGGTCTCCACACAAACGTTTGTTGTAGAGCCAGCCAAAGTCTTGTATTTTCTGAAGAAATCCGAAAGGTTAGCATTCGTTCTTTCAGTGTCAGGATTATACGAAGTGATAATTAGAATGCGCTCGTTTCTTATGTCTGCCGATGCCATTCCAATATGGAATATGCTCAGCAGGTAGCATAGCACTAATTTTAGGATGATATTGTAAACTTTCATACAAGTAATATCCTTATGTTTTATATAGCCATTTATTAAAATCTCCAACTACATAACTCTTGTAATGTTTAGTCTTTACGGCTATTATATTAGTTGACTTCAATAGTTAATATTCCCTTGCAAAAGGAGGGCACTGAAAAACCTCTTAAATTCTTTTATGTCTAAAAATAATGCTCATATGTAGGTCGTTTTGCTTGCATATGTGCATTATTTTTTGTACCTTTATAGCATATTTAGAGAGATATGCTAGCACAACAAGAAACACTCCAGTTTACCGATTATTCCGGTCTATATGACAAGGTCGTTCCCAAGAAGCACTTGCTTCGCCAAATTAATGACCTTGTAGACTTTTCTTTTGTTTACAAAGAACTTGTTTCAAAATACTGCAAGGATAATGGCAGAAAAGCCGAAAGCCCAATCAGACTTTTTAAGTATCTACTTCTGAAAGTTATCTACGACTCTTCTGACGTAGATGTTGTTGAACGTTCCATGTACGACATGTCCTTCAAGTACTTTTTAGGCATGTCTCCAGAAGAGGGCGTAATCAATCCTAGCACGCTCACTAAGTTCAGAAAACTTCGACTTAAGGATATCGACTTGCTTGATATGCTTATTTCAAAGACCGTTTCCATTGCTATAGAGAAAGGGATAATCAAGTCCAATACTATCATTGTTGACGCTACTCACTCTGGCTCTCGTTCGAATCCCTATACTCCTATACAGATATTGAAACTTCGCTCAAAACAATTACGTAAGTCCTTGTATGAAAATGACGAATCCATAAAGGATATTCTTCCAGCAAAGAACGAAGATGACAGTTTGGAGCATGAGTTGGCATATACGAAGGCGCTTGTTGATAAAGTATCAGAGGATAAGCTCTTGGTAAATATCCCCATGATTCAAGAACGTCTCAACATGCTGATGGAGACCCTTGAGGACATACAAGATCGCTATACCACGTCTAAGGATAAGGATGCCAGAATTGGCCATAAATCAGCCGAGAATCAGTTCTTCGGCTACAAGAGCCATATTGCCATCACTCCAGAGCGGCTGATTGTAGCAGCCACGGTCACTTCTGGAGAAAAAGGCGATGGCAAACAACTACCCGACCTGATAGACAAAGCCAAAGAAAATGGCATAGAGGTAGATACCGTTGTTGGAGATGCAGCCTATTCAGGAGATAGCAATCTGAAAAAAGCAAAGAATGAAAATATAAAGATCGTAGCCAGGCTTAGTCCCTGCATAAGCCAGGGATTTAGATCAGAATCAGATAAATGGGATTACAACAAGGACGCAGGCATGTTTGTATGCCCAGCAGGTCACATGGCTACAAGAAAAGTAAAGCAAGGAAAGAAGAATGTACAAGGCAACCAAGTATATACCTATTATTTTGATGTAGAGAAATGCAAGGCATGTGCCTTAAGAGAAGGATGCTACAAGGCTGGTGCGAAATCTAAAACATATAGCGTAACTATTAAGACAGCCACCCAGCAAGCCCAACTGGCATTCCAACAAACAGAGGAGTTTAAGGAAGCTTACAGAGAACGCTACAAGATAGAGGCAAAGAATGCTGAGTTAAAGAACGTCTTTGGATATGACAGGGCAGAATCCTACGGAATAGATGCCATGCGTATGCAAGGAGCAGTAACTATGTTTGCAGCTAACGTAAAACGTATCATTAAAATCATGAATGGAGGCAAATAAGGCGGAAATGCCTTAAAAAAACTCGGAATGCGGTCAAATGGAGCCATATATAGGTCTGTGAGGCATTATTGGGCGAGTTCTTCAAGTATTTCCGAAAATTCCGGTATAAGTGTCAAAAAGAGACCTGAAATAGGTGTAAAATCGGTATAAGTGTCAAAAAGAGACCTGAAAACTTCCGTAATCCCTTTACCTACAAGGCTTGTGGGCCTTTATAAAGTCTTGAATG
>HF993970.1 GCA_000436915.1 Prevotella sp. CAG:1092
CAAATTATCGATGAGTTTGTCAAGGGCGGTACCAATACCTATGTCGTTCGCAAGATGCGCAAGACTCAGTACAAGCTTCAGAAACTATATTTGGTTGCCACCTATTGTGATGAGGCAAACCAGGAATGGCACATGCTCATGCCTGATGAACTTCGTGAGGCTTTGTCAAGCAACTACAAGTTCTATCTTGACTTGGCAGAGAAAGGTCAGAAAGGACCAACTGCCAAACAGCTCCGCATGATGGCAGCAATGAAGAGGATTATGGGAGAATAATGTTTAATGTCAAGGTCATCTAATATAAGGACTTTGGAAATGACAAATAATAATGTGAACTTTTATGTTGAATATGCTAATTGTAGAAAAAAATGCAATTACACACTAATAGTAATTTACATATGACCTATAAGATATTAAGAGTAGTTGAATATTCAGATTTCTTTCCGAAGGAAGATTCTATAGATATACAACAGATTTTAAAAACTTTCGAAAGGAATACTCTTGTGAGATTGGCGACTTTACTAAGTCTTCATTATGGTAATATGTATTTTCCAAGTACAACTAACACATGGTTTTCTAGACATAGTAAAAAGTATATAAACTATCTGAATGATTGTTGTCTAGCTTATTTCCATCGTATAGGATTAAACGAAGGGGAAAAAGTTATGCTTTCAACTTTCAGAACAAGTTTAGAGCTATGGCGCAATATTTTTGCAATCAAGGTAACAGAATTTCTAGGAACTATTCCAAAAGAGGATGAAGAACTTATGTTGTTCAAAGTGATAATAACTTTGAATGAAAAAATAATGAGTTTTTCTCATAGTGTAGAAAATGAATTGAGTTTAGAAAAAATGTTGTTTTTGAATTCATTTATCACGAATGATTGCAATAACTATGATTTTAAAGCAGTTATGCAAGCACAGATGTATTACTTTATGACATTAATAAAGTTTATTCCAAATAATGTGGTGTTAACAAAAGCAACAACTACCCTATTTGACCAATGGGGTATAAAGTCATGGAAAGAGTATTATGCAACAATTTTATTTCTTGCTCATGATACAGAGCAATATAGGATCAAACATGAAAATGGAGTACCAATTATTAAGCTGAGCAGAATAAATGATCAAACGGGTTTCTTTTCGCCTGCATTGCTGGATAGTCTTTCTATAGATGAAGATGCCTATATACCATATTATGATGAAATGGATAATCCAAATAATAGGGATTATAATGTAGATTATAGAACATTTCGTTCTAAACCTATTGTGAAGTTCAAGGATGGAAGTGGATATGTTGTTATTAATATACAATTACTTTGCGAGCGTCTTTTTAATAGTTTATATTTTGATTTTTCTCCTCTTATAAATGGCAAGAAAGGCAGTGTTGGAAAGTTTGATTACAATAAAGATTTTATTGAGAAAGTTCTGTTTCGCAAAACGTTATTTAAATGTTTTGACAGAAAAACTTATACATTTCCTTCAGCTTATAGATCAGAAAATATTGGTGAAAGTTTGAACGAACCTGATTTCTACGCTCGTAAGAATGACAACTTACTTATACTGGAATGTAAGGCTATAAAAATGAATGGGGATATACGAGATAAAGGAGATTACGAAAAAATGCTCAAAGAACTGTATCAAAAAATCGTTATGAAGACCTATAATCTTGATCCTACAAGAAAGAAAACAAAAAAGTCCCCAGAACCAATAGGGTTAGGTCAGTTGGCAAGACATATTGATTCTATAGAAGAGGATACTTTTCAGTGGGATTCTTATATTCCTGATGACGTTGCATATTATCCTATCTTAGTCTTTGAGGATGTTCGGTTGCTTCAGCCTGGATTTTTGAAGATTCTAAACGATTGGTTCAAGGAAGTTGTTGGAGAATTCCCATTACTTAAATTGGATGAAATTTTATGTAGACCTGTGATGGCTGTTTCTATTAATACATTGTTTTTGTATGATAACTTAATAAAGAGTAGAGGTTTGACAAATTTGATAGATTCTTTCCTTTGTAAGGAGGCGAAACAAGATGCTTTCGGAAATTATACCTTGTTGCCAACAGCTGATTTTGATGCGTATTTAAGAAGTAAACCTTATAACAAGTCTTCTGTTATTAGAGGTGAAATAATGAAATGGTTAAATCGTTAGAATATTGTAGCTCAAACATCAGATAATAGTAGCCGAATAAATAAGATTATCTTGCTTCTTTCTTGTCGAATGTTCTAATGTAGAGGTCTCGTAGTACAAGAGCTGATATTTCTTTTGAATTTGGCGAAGACCTTTGATGGTCCGCCAACCTTAGAGCGTTGCGGTTCTGAGCACCGGAGGGCGGTTACATCCTTCCTTCTGAGGAGGAA
>HF993971.1 GCA_000436915.1 Prevotella sp. CAG:1092
CCGTGGTGGGGTTGAGCATCTCTGAGGTCGAGGCGACGGTGTATTCGCAGATGGCGTTGCCGGTGAGCATGTAGCTCAGCGCGTCGGGCATGAAGAGTATCTTCTTGGCATTGCACAGTGCCACGTTGCCCATCTCGCCCATGGTGTAGAGCTGGAAGAGGGAGTTGAAGTTCATGAACTGGATGCCGGTGCGCTGATATACCTCGGCGCGGCTAATCTTCTCTTCGAAGTAGCGCTCCATCATGCCCATGGTGTGTGGGTCGCGGTAGGCGAGTGGGTTGCGCAGAGGCTGGCCGTCGTCGCCAATGCATACGAAGTCGCATCCCCAGGTGTCGATACCTATGCTCGTAATCTCAATGCCACGCTCGGCGACGGTCTTGAGTCCCTTGATGATTTCATTATATAGGGCAAAGAGGTCCCAATAGAAAAAGCCATTGACATTGATTAGAGGATTGCCAAAACGGGTAATCTCCTCCAAAGCAACCTTGCCGTCTGCAAGGGTGCCTATGATAGTTCTTCCGCTGGTTGCGCCTAAGTCAACCGCAAAGAAACACTTTCTATTCTTCATGATTTGTGTAAGATTTTTAGTTTTTCTGCAAAGTTAACTGATTGTTGGCATTGCGCATCTTGTTTTTTGACCTTAATTCATAAGTTTTTGACAATATCTACACATTATTATATTATATATAGGCACGTGGGGGCTGGATGGATGCGCGGGAATGGTATCGGTGGTGCCCTGTTTGGCGATTATGGGCGTCGGGTCGTGTCGTGGTGGTGGCTGCGGGTGTGGTGAGGGTCGAGAGGCGTCTTCGGGTGCTTTTCGCGGTTTTCCCCGCTCTTTTGGCATGGGTGGAATATGACGCGAAGATTGGCTCTGGAACCACTAAAATCGTGACAAAATGGGCGAAAATGGCCTCTTTTGTCAAAATATGCGAAAAAATTGCGTTTATTTTAAACTTTTTTGTTGAAATGTTTGGTTTGTGTTGAAAAAAGCTATACCTTTGCATCCGCTTTCGAGAATGAAACA
>HF993972.1 GCA_000436915.1 Prevotella sp. CAG:1092
TATCAGCTGCTTGCTGATACCCTTTGTGATGGGGTACAAGCGTGTACCGCTTCCACCTGCTAATACGATTCCTTTCATAAATTTTATCTTCTCATTAACTTTGCTGCAAATTCAAAAAAATCTGCAACGTTCTTGAAATTATCAAACTGCTTGCAATACATACTTGCGTAAGGTTCAGGGAACCTACTGCGTATATCTGCTTTTATCATGCTTGCCAAAGCCTCCTTGGTATAGGCTTTCAGCAATCCGTTGTATTGTTGTTCGGTCATAATTATCACTTTTTTTACGTCATAAATATTATTCTATTATGAGTCAGCTCGTATATATCGGAACCACCATCATAAAAAGAATGTGGAAGTAAAGAAGTAACGTATTCTTCGCTATCAGCTTATTATTATCTGATGTTTGAGTTGACATAGTATCTAAACAAAAAGTGTTTTTCCATCATGTTTTTCCGTCCAATGTCTTTCATTTTTAAATCCCAGCCCTTTTCTATACTGTTCATCAAAAATAGAAGCCAATTCTGGACTACAAGCTATGAGGTTATCACTTTGACAGATATCACTAGTTAACTCGTCCATAAGATAGCCTCCACAAATTTGGAGTTCATCAGAGCATATAACATGACCATGCAAAGCTTCTCTATCTAATAGAAAATCTACAAGGAACTGTGGCTTCTTATGTAAAGCCTTAATTGTTCGAAGAAATACGTCCAAATCGTCATACTTTATAGCCCATGGATAAAATCCTCCTTCTTCGATATCTAACGTATTAGATAAATCTGCTTGAATTTGTCCAAAAGATTTCTGAGTGACAATGATTGAAAAATCACCATTTTTATATTTTGCAGTATCAATGGTATCAATCAAGGCTCCATGTTCATCTTTTATTTCTAAAGGTTCTTGCTTGTAAAACTTTTCTGCAACTCGCCATGTTTGCTTATATGCATAACCAATACTACGATTGAAATCTTGAAGAATTCGTTTATATGCCCGCTCTGGGTCTCGAAATGGCTCTTTTATATCATATGCTTTGGCTTCAATAATGAAAGCA
Organism: Prevotella sp. CAG:1092; assembly: GCA_000436915.1. GTDB lineage: Bacteria > Bacteroidota > Bacteroidia > Bacteroidales > Bacteroidaceae > Prevotella. The sequence goes on from HF993972.1 coordinate 1,054, forward strand.
TTGTCTTTCCACAAGATTAAAATATCTTGCTCGCAGTCATCTACATAATAGCTCGTATAGCATTTTACATACCTTCCAAAGATTGATTTGAATAAGCTAACGATGTTATTTTCCAGTAATTTACCTTTTTCCTTTATATACTTGGTCTTGTTATTATCTGTAGAACAAGATAAATTCTCTAAATATGCGTCTATTGCATGCAAGACTTGCTTTATTTCAAAAACTTGATAAAGACCATCCTCTAGATTTAATATAGGAAAACGATATATAGGATTGGTTGTTGAGGTATAGTAGAGGAAATCAGAATCTTCCACTTTAAAAGAAAGCAAAGACAAAATCTGTTCTACTTTATTCAAAGGAAGTTTTTCGTCCACTAAATCTGAAGCTTTAAAACGATTCTTTATACCATAGTCTGCAACCAAAGTACACATTGGCAATCTGGTGTTTCCCAATGCTTTAATCTCATCTGGTGCCTCATCTACCACCCCGATTTTTAAACTTGTATAATCTTGCCAATCAGAGCGAATTGGAGTTGTATTAGTATTTGAAAAACTCTGCAAGTTATCTTCACACCATCTATCCAATTTGTCATAGAAAAGAAGGAAATCTTTTGTCTTCAATCCTGTTTCAGCTTCTATCGCTGCATCTAATTTTTGATATAAATCTGAAATCCAGCTAATAGACTGTTCTTCAAAATTCAAAGGTCCCTGGTTAAAATAAGAAAGAAATGTTGGCATTGCCACTACACGTTTTTTCTTCCATTCATCAGTTATCTCTGTTTTTTCTGTTGGAAAGAATATCTTAAAATACTCATTCTCAATGGTATTTAAATGTTCTACGATATAGGTCCAGTCTTCTTCTGTATAATTTACTTCCACGCCACTTTTTGTGGTAGTAACCAACAGACCTGCCAGATAATATAGTTGCCTCATTGGAGAGGACAATCGGCCAAGCTCATTTTGTGCCATACCCGACGAAGATGTTTCCATCAGTTGAGTAAAATGACCAAGCATTATCCGTTTATTATATTTCGTCAAGAACTGCTTTAGTTCACTTGACAACCTTTCTAATTCATCCATAATTATCAAC
>HF993973.1 GCA_000436915.1 Prevotella sp. CAG:1092
TCAACAAAATTACCTTCACGAACAAAACCTTTATCATCAGTCCATTTTCCATGTCCATGTGGCTTTCCATCTCTTAGTTCTCCTGTATAGATGCCTTCTTTATATGAGATTGTTCCTATGCCATCTTTTGGTTGTTTTTTATCTTCTGTTACTTGAACTTTTGCTGTCTTTTGAAGAACTTCCTTTGTTCTATCAGATACAACTTTAATCACACTTGTGCTGTGGATACTATCCATTCCACCAACTCCATCACAATAATACACAAATGCTTTGCTACAAAGCTCTACGCCAACTTTGAGATTATTATCAACCCGAACCTGATATAAAATCTCTGCTGTCGCTCCTGGTCCATAGGTTCCTACCTTAAAGCCATTTTTATCTAATACATTCGGCATCAGTACTCCATCCGGATTACATATGTTATACAAATATGTTGTATTTGGAACTAGTGATAGACCTTCGGATAGTTTTAAAATAAAAACCACTTGACCTACATCTGAACTTCCACGGTTTATAAAGCAAATCCTTAAGGTCAATGTATCTCCTGGAAGAGCTGTTTCCTCTATTTTGTATAATCCATTATGCGTAACCTTTTGCTCTATCCATGTTCTTGGCTGTTGTGTATAGATATGATAAGTAACGCAACCTGAATATTTCATACCTGTGGGTACATTTCCAATCAACTTGTTAAATCCTAATAGGATGCCATTTGTACCGAAAAGAGCAATATCACTTAACAACTGTCCGTTAGCTTCTCCGAAGTTATAAATCTTTGCACTTGCCGTGACATATGTCAGTTTTATTGGATTTCGAGACATTGTTTTCAACTGAATTCCATCCCATACTTTTTTGACTAAATTATCGGAGGAAATAACCGCCTGAATGCCCCCTGAAACATCCGAAGATATTCTGTCTGACATTCGTACATACATACGAGTATTTGTAGCCATACCAATGCCAAGTTGGTTCATTGCTGGATCTCCACTGATGGAATAATTTATCTGAATTTCATATTTTTTCCCTGGTTCAATTATTGCATCGTTATGAAAAACTTCGTTAGTAGACATATCTTTTATACTCACAAAGCGTCTTTCATCTCCCCATACAGGATTATCTACGATTGAATTGATTCTTGATGGTATGGGCGGATTCTTTGTAGTAAACAATTCTCTTTCAGGACCCCAACCCCAATCATTTTCTCCTGTTTGATTTTCTAAATTTTTAATAACTACTGAAGTACCAAATATTTTAAACGCCTCTTGATAATTGATACCATCATCATATGGCAATCCACTCATTTTTTCTTTTATTTTTGTGGTATCCTCTACTACATCAAACTCTTTTCTAAGTCTCCAATTGTATACTATTATTTTACGCTTACATATATATATAATAAATTTATTCACACCATTTTCTGTTTATCAATAAAAAAGGATTCCGTTTTGGAATCCTTTTTTCGGGTCTTTTTCGGGTCCTAAATTCTATTTTCGGGTCTTTAATCGGGTCTTTTCTAGATGTATCTGTATCAATCTTCAACAGTATACATCCATTTAATATCCTTTATGTAAAGCTTTTATTGACATTCAACCTATTTATAACAATTTTTAATTTGAATTATTATTCTTCATGTGAAGGAAAACAAGAACCACTTCATTCTAAAAATATAAATATAATGTCATTTGCAGTGACAAACTAATATTCCAATTATTCCATTTATCATCACTAAGAAAACTAAAATCTGATTTACTTAAAAGTGACAAATCAAAGATCTAAAAAGTGCTCACTCATATGTGCCTATATTAAAGGAGCACAATATAAAAAAGATTAAATTCATTCATCAAATCAAGATACGCTAAGCATGAAACCAACTAGCAAAGCTTTTTCCAATTCTAACATACTTTAAACACTTTTTAAGGCGCATCATTAATGAATTAGTAAATTTATAGCAGCAACTATAATTGGTCGCATAACAGCATTTAAGCTGCTATTTTCGCAATTGTTTTTACCACTTTTTTTTAAAAGGTTTTCAAAAAGGTTTTCAACATTATCTATAAATAGCAAAAAAGCCTTTATATAAAGGCTTTATTCACTAGATGGCGTCGACGGAGGGATTCGAACCCCCGACCGTGCGCTTAGAAGGCGCATGCTCTATCCGGCTGAGCTACGTCGACAACGCATACATTTTATAACATAATCAAAATATATGCAAGCCAAAATTTAAATATTT
>HF993974.1:0-1461 GCA_000436915.1 Prevotella sp. CAG:1092
TGCACTAAATTAATTCCGCCAACAGGTTATATTTGGTATTTTTACGCAAAAATGACGCAAAATAAAGCCAACATTAATATGTTATAAAACAATTATGCAAAATTAGCCAATTCTGCAGCCATTTGCTCCTGCAACTCTTTTGCTTTCTGACCTGCTGCCTCAGCAAAGTCTTCACCCTTGCTTGCGTAGATAATGCCGCGTGAAGAGTTAACGAGCAAACCACAATCCTTAATCATACCATATTTGCATACTTCCTGAAGGCTACCACCCTGAGCACCAACACCAGGTACAAGCAAGAAATGGGTAGGGGCACACTTACGAATGTCGGCAAACATAGCACCCTGTGTAGCACCAACAACATACATCATGTTCTCATCATTTCCCCATTCTTGGCTCTTCTTCAAGACTTTCTCAAACAGGCGTTCGCCATTTGCGTCTTCTGTTAGCTGAAAGTCGTGAGAACCCTTATTGCTTGTCAATGCCAACAATACAACCCATTTTCCTTCATATGTAAGGAATGGAGTTACACTATCTTCGCCCATGTATGGAGCAACTGTCAAAGCTTCTACATTATATTCCTCGAAGAAAGTCTTTGCATACATAGCTGATGTGTTGCCGATATCGCCACGCTTAGCATCTGCGATGATAAAATGGTTTGGATAGTTCTTCTTCAAATAGTCAACGGTTTTCTCGAAAGCTACAAGACCTTTTACTCCATAAGCTTCATAGAAAGCGAGGTTTGGCTTGTATGATACACAATAGTCGGCAGTAGCGTCGATAATAGCCTTGTTGAATTCAAAGATTGGATCTTCCATTTCTGCAATATGCTGTGGCATCTTGCTGATATCTGTATCAAGACCTACACACAAGAATGATTTCTTGCTAAAAATCTGTTCTACGAGTTGTTTTCTGTTCATGATTATTCTATTGTTTTTGAACTTTTTAGTTGTTAAACTCCAAGTTTCAGGAAATTATTCACTCTCTGTAAGTAGCTAAAAAGCATCTTACAGTTCATTTTCCTTCATCTTTTCTGCATTCTCAGCCACGGTCAATGCGTCAATCATATCTTGGATGTTGCCGCCAAGAAAACCTTGAAGGTCATGAGTGGTATATCCAATACGATGGTCTGTCACACGACCTTGAGGGAAGTTATATGTACGAATCTTTGCGCTACGGTCGCCAGTAGAAACAAGGCTCTTACGGCGGTTAGCGATATCGTCTACATATTTCTGATGTTCCTTATCATAAATAAATGTACGCAAGCGCGAAAGAGCACGTTCCTTATTCTTAGGTTGGTCGCGGGTTTCGGTACACTCGATAAGGATTTCTTCTGTTTCACCAGTATTTGGATTCTTCCACATATAGCGCAAACGCACACCAGACTCTACCTTATTTACATTCTGACCACCGGCACCACTTGATCGGAAGGTATCCCACTTGATTTCTCCCTCGTTGATGCTT